>QYPX01000065.1 GCA_007280205.1 Comamonadaceae bacterium | reverse complement strand
TGAGCACACCGGCGGCCAGTGCCACCAAAGACATGAAAGCAATGTAGGGAAACATCCAGCGCGTCATGACCACCGCCACCTCAAAACCGCGCGGCGTATGCTGCAGGCCACTGGCCATGGCCCAGACCAGCGCCGGCGCTGCCAGCACCCCCAGAACACTGATGACCAGTAAAACCCAGGCCAGAACCGTGGCGGCGCGGTCAATCAGCAACTGGGTCGCTGCCTCGCCGTGCTGCGCTTTGGTCGCAGCCAGTACCGGAACAAAGGCCTGGCTGAAGGCGCCCTCGGCAAAAAAGCGCCGAAACAGATTGGGAATGCGAAATGCGACGTTGAAGGCATCGGTCAGCGCGCTGGCGCCAAAGGTGGAGGCAATCAGCAGTTCGCGCGCCAGGCCAGTGACGCGCGAGACCAATGTCAGCAGGGACACCACAGAGGCGGATTTGAACAGGCTCACGAGGCGCAGTGTAGCCGGCTCGGCAAGGCGCACGGGCGAACTCAGCCAGAGTAGCCAGCGCCTGTTAGAATGCTCGGCTTTGCTGACAACATCCACAGACTCAAGGAATTAACAATATGGCATCTGGAAAACCCAAGAAAAAGAACCCGCGCCTGGCGTCGGGCCGCAAGCGCGTCCGTCAGGACGTCAAGATCAACGCCGCGAACACCTCGCTGCGCTCCAAATACCGCACTGCGGTGAAGAACGTTGAAAAAGCGGTTGTCGCTGGCGACAAGGCCAAGGCAACCGAATTGTTTGGCAAGATGCAGGCCGTGGTTGACACCGTGGCCGACAAGGGCATCTTCCACAAAAACAAGGCAGCTCGCGACAAGAGCCGCCTGTCGACCAAGGTGAAAGCCCTGGTCGCCAAAGCCGCCTGATTTCAGGCGAATCGCACGGATCAAGTCCTCTGGAAATTTTGATCCGCCGTTTGTAACGGGTGCGCTGTCAGCAAAAAGGCAAGGAAGCCGTCGCAAGACGGCTTTTTTGTTGGCCTAAAATCACGCTTCAACGGCCCGCCATTGATCGGGCCGGTTTCATTTGGAAAGACCTGAGACCATGACCGCCCCTTTCATTGAAGCTGCTTCACCCCACGTCATGAATACCTACGGCCGCGTGCCGATCGCGCTGTCGCATGGCCAGGGCTGCCGCGTCTGGGACGTCAACGGCAAGCAGTATCTGGACGCGCTGGGCGGCATCGCCGTCAATACGCTGGGTCACAACCACCCCAAGTTGGTGCCGGCACTGCAGGACCAGCTGAGCAAACTGATCCACACCTCCAACTATTACCACATTCCGAATCAGGAAGTGCTGGCCAAAAAGCTGGTCGAGCTCTCCGGCATGAGCAATGTTTTCTTCTGCTCCACCGGTCTGGAAGCCAACGAAGCAGCGCTCAAACTGGCGCGCAAGTTCGGTCATGACAAGGGCATAGAGCGACCCGAGATCGTGGTCTACGAGAAGGCGTTCCATGGCCGCTCCATCGCCACCCTGAGCGCCACCGGCAACCCCAAGATCCAGGCCGGTTTCGGTCCGCTGGTGGAGGGTTTCATCCGTGTGCCTTTGAACAATATGGAAAGTCTACGGGCGGCAACGGCGAACAATCCGAACGTCGTCGCTGTGTTTTTTGAGGCGATTCAGGGCGAAGGCGGCATTCACGCCATGCACCTCGATTACCTTCAGGCAGTGCGCCAGTTGTGCGACGAACGCGACTGGCTGCTGATGATTGACGAGGTGCAGTGCGGCATGGGGCGCACCGGAAAGTGGTTTGCACATCAGTGGGCCGGTATCACGCCCGATGTGATGCCGCTGGCCAAAGGGCTGGGTTCCGGCGTGCCGATCGGCGCCGTCGTGGCCGGACCGAAGGCGGCCAACATCTTCCAGGTCGGCAACCACGGCACCACCTTTGGCGGCAATCCGCTGGCGATGCGCGCCGGGGTCGAGACGATACGCATCATGGAAGAAGAAGGCCTGCTGGCCAACGCCGCGCAGGTCGGCGCCCATCTGGCAGGCGCTCTGGCGCAGGCTTTGAAGGCCGAACTGGCTGCGGGCAGCGTCAAGGAAATTCGCGGCCAAGGGCTGATGCTGGGAGTTGAGTTGGCCAAGCCTTGCGCCGCGCTGGTGGGTCAGTGCGCGAGCAACGGTCTTTTGATCAGCGTCACCGCCGACAGCGTGATCCGGCTCGTGCCGCCGCTGATCCTCTGCCCCGCTGAGGCCGATGAAATCGTGGGCATTCTGTGTCCACTGATCAAGAAACACATCGCGGAGCAAGCATGAACCAAGCCCTGAGCAGCGCCAGAGCACCGCTGCGGCACTACCTTCAATTCAGCGACCTGAGCGCCGCTGACTATGGCTACCTGTTTGAACGTGCGGCACTGATCAAGAAGAAATTCAAGGCCTATGAGCGCCACCAGCCGTTGATCGATCGCACACTGGCCATGATTTTCGAAAAGGCGTCAACGCGGACCCGCGTCAGCTTCGAGGCTGGCATGTACCAGATGGGCGGCAGCGTCGTTCACCTGACAACGACCGACAGTCAGCTTGGGCGCTCCGAGCCGATCGACGACAGTGCCAAGGTCATCAGCCGGATGGTCGATCTGGTCATGATCCGCACCTACGAGCAGACCAAGATAGAGCGCTTTGCCGAGCACTCGCGTGTCCCGGTGATCAACGGCTTGACCAATGAATTTCACCCCTGCCAGATTCTGGCGGACATCTTCACCTACATCGAGCACCGGGGTTCCATCAAGGGCAAGACGGTGGCCTGGGTCGGCGACGGCAACAACATGGCCAACACCTGGCTGCAGGCCAGCGAGATCCTGGACTTCAAGGTCCACGTCAGCACCCCCGGCGGCTACGAAGTCGATCAGTCGATTGCCGGATTGCGCTCCGCCGAAAGCTATCAGGTTTTTGACGACCCGATGCAAGCCTGCGCTGGCGCCGACCTGGTGACCACCGATGTCTGGACCAGCATGGGCTATGAGGCCGAGAATGAGGCGCGCAAGCTGGCCTTTACCGATTGGTGTGTCGATTCGGAGATGATGGGCGCGGCCAAGCCGGACGCCCTTTTCATGCACTGCCTGCCGGCGCACCGCGGCGAAGAGGTGCAGGCCGATGTCATCGACGGACCGCAATCGGTGGTGTGGGATGAGGCCGAAAACCGGCTGCACGCGCAAAAAGCGCTGATGGAGTTCCTGCTGCTGGGCAAACTCTAGCGGCGGTCATTGCGTCCACTGATCAGAGACGGGATGACGATGGGTTTGTCATTGCGGGCCACGACCCGCAATCCAGTGGATGCGTGGCACTGGATCCCGGATCGGGCCTGCCCCGGACTCCGATCCGGGGTCCGGGATGACAAACTGGGGGTCCGGCATGACAAGCGATCCTCAACTGATTGAGCCAGGTCCGCGGTAAAGCCAGGGGAGGTCGAGCAGGCGTTCGCCCAGCAGTTTCATGGCGGCGTCACGACCCCAGCGCATCAAGCCGGTCGCGTGAAATATCTGGCCGTTGCGAGTGGCGCGCGCCTGCACCCGGGCGTTGCGCTGCCAACGCGCCTTGGCGTAGCGCAGCAGGGCGTCGGGCACCGGCAGAAGGTCGTCTTGCAGACATTGCGCCAGCGCCTGCGCATCCTCGATCGCCATGCCGGCACCTTGCGCCAGATACGGCAGCATCGGGTGCGCGGCGTCACCCAGCAGGGCAACGCGACCGCGTGCAAACTCATTGGCGCCACGGGCTGGCGGTCGGATGCTCAAGCCCCACAAACGCCAGTGTTCAATGGCATGAATCAGTTCACGCAAGGGGAGACAGGTTTGCGCCATGCTGCGTCGCAGTTTGACAACGTTGGCAGCATGATCCCAATACTCGATGTCACCCACCATGTCTCCCTGCACCACAGCGACGACATTAAGCCAGTCACCGCCGCGCACGGGGTACTGCACCACATGCAACTGCGGACCCAGCCAGGCCGTGATGTGCTGCGAGCGAAGCTTGGCCGGCAGTACTTTTTGCGGCACCATTGCCCGATAGGCCAGGTGACCGGTGGCAACGGGAACTCCATCGTCAAGCAGTTGCTGGCGCACCTGGCTCCACAAGCCGTCCGCGCCCAGCAGCAAGTCGGACTCGACCTGGCGGCCGCTCGCCGTCTGAAACTTCACGCCACTTTCGTTCTGCGCGAAGGCGACCATCTCGCTATCGAGGTTCAACTCAACATCGGTGCTGCACTTCAAGGCCGCCTGCAACAGAGCATGCAGATCGGCACGGTGAATCGTGACGTAGGGTGCACCGTAACGCTGCACTGCGGTGGCGCCAAGCCGCAGCACACCGAGTTCAGCACCAGAGTTGGCGCTGCGCACCTGCAAGCGATCGGGAAAGGCAGCAACCGACTTCAAGGCATCGTTCAAGCCCCAAGCCTGAAGGACACGCACCACGTTTGGGCCCATCTGGATGCCGGCACCGACCTCGGTGAATTCCTGCGAACATTCAAACAATTTGATGGTCGAGCCGGCGCGCGAACACGCCAGTGCAGCCGCCAAGCCGCCAATACCACCGCCAACAATCGAGATGCGTTTAACCATGGTCGTTCATCGATCAGAGTGCCTGCGCCAGGCGCCCTATTCCCTCTTCGATCTTCTCCACACCGGCGGTGGCAAAGCTAAGACGCAGGGTTGACAAGTCAGGGTCGTGCGCAAAGAACGGCGCGCCCGGGACAAAGGCCACGCCCTTTTCAATGGCACGTTTGGCAAACTCCGCTGCATTGCTGATCCTGCCGTTGGCCCCGGTCAAGCGGGCCCAGAAGAACATGCCACCCTGCGGCTGGTTGAAGGAGATGGCATCACCGAGTTCGCGGCGCAGCGAATCGGCCATGACCGCAGCCCTTTCAGCATAGGTCTTGCGCACGGCGGCCACCGCACCATCGAGGCGATTCAAGCTCAGGTAGTGAGCGGCGATAGCCTGCGTCAGATTGCTGGTGTGGGCGTCGCTGAACTGCTTGCACATCGTCGCGTTGGCTAGCAACGCTGCCGGCGCAATCATCCAGCCAACGCGCAAGCCGGGTGACAGAATCTTGCTGAAACTGCCGCAATGCGCCAGCCAGTCCCGGCTGCCCGGAACGCCTTCACTCAATGCCAGCATGCTCGGTGGTGGAGGCTTGCCAAAATAGAGCTCGCCATAGGGATCGTCTTCCACCACCAGGGTTTGCGTTTGCGCCGCAATCTGCAGAATGCGTTTGCGCCGCTCCAGGCTCAAGGTGGCGCCGCTCGGGTTGCCAAAGGTCGGAATCAGGTAGACCAGTTTCGGTTTGTGCAGGGCAATCAGTTTCTCCAGCTGGTCCACGTCCACGCCGTCGGCATCAATCGGCGCACCGATGATGTCCGCGCCATACAGGCGAAAGCACTGGATCGTGGCGAGAAAAGTGGGGGCCTCCACGATCACCTTGTCGCCAGGAGAAATCATGGTCTTGCCGATCAGGTCGAGCGCTTGCTGGCTGCCAGTGGTAACGATCAGGCCCTCGGGTTTGACGGCGACGTTGGACGCACTGCCGGCGCCGCCTTTGGCCGCATAGAAACGGCTCACCGCCTCGCGCAGCGGCTGATAGCCTTCGGTCGCGCCATACTGCAACACCGGACCCGGATTGTTGGACAGCACAGCGTCGGCGGACATCCTGATGCCCTCGGCGTCGAACAAGGCCGGATCCGGAAAGCCGCCGGCAAAACTGATGATGCCGGGCTTGCCCAGCAGTTTGAAGAGTTCGCGGATGGCTGATGTCTCAATCGCGTTCAGGCGCTCGGCAAATTGCATGAAAGTCTTTCGGTGTTTAGGAATAGTCTTATGCTCCTATTATTATTCAGACCACGCTTACCGGGAAACGCATGCAGCCCAGCGCCATTGAGGGATTTTTTGCTAATTTGAAGGCGGCCAACCCGACGCCCGTGACCGAGCTGGAGTACAGCTCTGTCTTTGAATTGCTGTGCGCCGTCCTGCTGTCAGCTCAGGCAACCGACGTCAGCGTCAACAAGGCGACGCGCCGGCTGTTTCCGCTGGCCAATACGCCCCAGGCGATGCTGGATCTGGGATTGGCCGGCCTGGAGAACCACATCCGCACCATCGGCCTGTTTCGCTCCAAAGCAAGACACCTGTTGCAGACTTGCCAGATCCTCATCGAGCAGCACGGCGCTGTGGTGCCGCGCACGCGCGAGGCGCTGCAGGCCCTTCCTGGCGTGGGCCGGAAGACGGCCAATGTGGTGCTCAACGTTGCCTTTGGTGAAGCGACCGTGGCGGTCGATACGCATCTCTTTCGAGTTGCTAAGCGCACCGGCCTGGCTCCGGGCAAAACGCCCTACGAAGTGGAACTGAAACTGCTGCAACGCATACCAGCGGAGTATCTGGTCCATGCCCACCACTGGCTGATTCTGCACGGCCGCTATGTCTGCCAGGCCAGAAAGCCCCTGTGCCGGCAATGCGCTGTGCGTCCGTACTGCGATTTCAAAGACAAGTAGCGGCTGGCAAGGCGACCCACTGATGACCCAGCGCATGAATGGCGATACGGCCGTCAAATACCGATTCCAGCGCTCGGTGCGTGGCGCCGTCAGCGCAAGCCCCTTGATGCGTCACCCTGCCCTGTGCCATGACGACCATCTGGTCGGCATGCAGGGCAAAGGAGATCTCGTGCAACACACTGATGACCGTCTTGCCCTGTTGCACCAGCGCGCGCACCACAGCCAGCCAGTCGGATTGATGCGGCGGATCCAGATTGGCCAGCGGCTCGTCCATCAGCAGGACCTGCGCCTGCACTGCCAGTGCGCGCGCCAGCAGCACCCGCTGGCGCTCACCGCCTGAGAGTTGACCCAGCGCGCGCGCGCGCCAGTCCCAGGCCTGGGTCGCACGCAGCGCCTGCTCCACCGCGTGGTGATCGGCGGCACTCGGGCTGTCGAGCCAGCGCTGGTAGGGAAGGCGCCCCAGCATGGCAACGTCCCACACCGTCAAATCGTCGCCGGTGCCCTCGTTCTGGCCGAGCCAGGCCAGTTGCTGCGCGCGTGCGCGGCCTGCTACACGCTGCAGCGGCGCACCCAACAACCGGACTTCGCCGCTGTGCGGCAACAAGCCGGCCAGCACTTTGAGCAGGGTCGATTTGCCAGCGCCGTTAGGACCCACGATGCTGCTCCAGCAGCCAGCCGGAAAACCAATGCTGATGTCATGCAGAATCTCCACCTGACCCAGACTGGCACGAATCGATGTGGCGCCTATCGCCGTTGCCTGCGCTGTGCTCATGACAAGCCGCTGCCCGACGCAATGCGGCTGCTGCGGTTCATCAGCCACAAGAGATAGCCGCCACCCAACACCGCCGTCAAGACACCCACCGGCAGTTCCTGCGGCGCCAGCAGGCCACGCGCCAGCGTATCAGCGGCCAGCAGCAGCACGCCCCCCATCAAACTCGACAAGGCAATCAGGTTGCGGTGCGTGGTTCGAACAACAGATCGCACCAGATGCGGCGCTGCCAGCCCGACGAAGGCGATCATTCCGGTTTGTGCGACGGCCGTACCCGTGGCCAGCGCCAGTACACCGATCAGCAGGGCACGCACTTGCAGCAGCGGCAAACCCAGACTGGCAGCGGTCGCCTCACCGAGCGAGAGTCCATCCAGCGCCGAGCTGAGCAGCCAGGCCAACAGCAGGCACAGCATCCAGACCACCGCCATCACCAGGCACGCACTCCAGCCAACAAAGCCGGTACTACCGAGCATGAAGGCCTGCATCGCCTGCATGATCTCGGGCGCCAGCATCATGATCAGGGAACTCATGGCACCCAGTACCACGCCCACAATCACCCCGGCCAGCAACAGGCGCAGCGTGTGCTGCACGCCGCGCGCCAGCAGCAAGGTCAGGAGCACGGCAGCGACGGCGCCGGCAAAGGCCGCGCCGGTCAGACCCAGACGCACCAACCACTGCGCCGCAAACGGCGACACACCAAACAAAACCAGTGCCAGCGCCACGCCCAGCGAGGCACCGGAGGCGCTGCCGAGCAGGTAGGGGTCGGCCAGCGGATTGCGAAACAGGCCTTGGGCCACGGCGCCGGCAAGCCCCAGCAGCGCACCGGCCAGCCAGGCGCCCAGGGTGCGCGGCATGCGGATGTCCTGAACGATCTGCAGTGCCAGCGGATCGTTCCAGACCTGCAGCACACTTTCAAAGCCAGTGCTGCCAACGCTGGCTCCCAGCAAGGCCAGCAAAGCGCTGGCCAACAGCAGACCCAGGCCCAACAGGTAGGCAAGGCGCTGCTGGCGATACAGGCCTGTCATGAGCCTGATCCCAGCAGGCAGCGCGCCATGATCTGTGCGCCTTCGGCCATACGCGGCCCGGGTCGCACCACCACGTCAGCCTGCGCCGCAGTGAAGACACAGACCTGTCCCTCGCGAATGGCCCGTATACCCGACCATCCAGGGCGCCCCTGCAAGCCGGCGTAGCTGCGGTCTCCGACCATGATGACATCGGGATTGGCGCGCACGACAAACTCCGGATTGAGCTTGGGAAACGGACCGAGGTGGCCGGGAACAATGTTCTTGACACCGAGCCGGCTCAGTGTCTCGCCAATAAAGGAGGATTCACTGGCGGCATAGGGTGCACTGTTGACTTCAAAATAAACACGCGTCTTGTCCGCACCCGGTGGCAGGCTGCGCACAGCCGTCAGGACGCCGGCTTCAATGCCGCGCCAGACGCGCGCTGCATCGTTCACCTCCAGCAAGCGGCCGATGACCTCCAGCACCCGGCGCACATCGGCATGGGTCTTGGGCTCCAGTGCAAGCACCTTGATGCCCAGCGACTGCAGCCGCTCGCCCACCGGCGCCGACGTGGCCATCAACACCACATCGGGTTTCAGCGCGATCACCGCCTCCAGATTGGGGTCGAGCCCGCCACCCACCTGGGGCAGCGCTTGCACGCTCTCAGGATAGTTCGAATAGCGGTCCACGCCGACCAGACGCCGGCACTGGCCAAGCGCGCAGACGCTCTCCGTCAGGGACGGCAGCAGACTCACAATGCGTTGCGGCGTCCTGGCAAACGTCACGGTGAGGCCGCGGTCGTCGGTAACCTGCAGCGCCTGCACCGCCCCAGCAGCCAGCAGCCAGCCGGTCAGGATCAGGGTGACGAGGCGTCCGTGTGCCATGGTGCCTCGGCTACTTCTGAGCCCAGACCAGACCAAGGTAGAGCGCACGGCCAGACTGCTGGTATCCGTAGGCGGTCTGGTACTGGCGATCCAGCAGGTTGTCGATGCGAGCCGTCCATGCCAGTTCACGCGTCAATGTGTAACGGGTCGTGATGTTGAGCAGGGTGTAGGCCGGCAGCGCGGGTACCGTCACGATGTCGGGTCGCTCCGCTGTGTAGCGCAGGTCACCGGCTACCGTCCATGCACCCAGTGGCAGCGAGGCGCCCATGGAGGCCATGCTGCGGGCGCGGCGGATCAGGCGCAAGCCGGTGCCCTCGTCGAGCGGATCCTGCAGCGTCAGGCTGGCACGCAGATCCGCAGCGGCGACTCTGCCGCTATAGCTCAGCTCCAGCCCGCGGTTGCTGGCATCGGTCACATTGTTGAAGCGCCAGGTCGCGAAGTCGTACAGCATCAGGTTCGCTGTGCGGGTCTTGAACAGCGTGGCTCGCGCCACCTGCCGGTCCTGCGCCCACTGCAAGCCCAGCTCGGTGGACCGCGCGGTCTCCGGCTTGAGTGCCGGATTGCCCGAGAACGGATCGTAAAGATAGCCCAGCGGCGGCAGATTGAAAGCCGACGAGGCGCTGGCAATCAGCTTCCAGGCCGGTTGCAGTTGAAAGCCATAACCGACATAGCCGGTGGTTTCTCCAGCCAGACCGTCGGCGTTGTCGCGCCGCAAATTCAACTGCATCGAATGCGCGCCGATCGCGCCAGAGAATCCGGCAAACAAGGAAAGCAATCCGCGCTCGTGACTGAGCTTTGTGGCGTAACTGTCGTTCGTGTCAACCGACTGACGCTGCGACTCGACACCGGCCGTCAGCAACCAGTTGCCCAGGGTCACTGCGTTGTTCCAGTTGAGCGTGCGGCTGCGCGTCAGGGCTTCACTTTCATAAGGAAAAGCGCTCTGGCTCGCGTCATACATGGAGCGCTCACGCCCTTGACTGAAGCTCAACCGGCTGAGCCAGGCAGTTGTGACCTGGTTGTCGCTGTAAACGGACCAATTTGCGAGTTTGCTGGCGCCTTTATAGACATCCGTGGCGCTGCCGAAGCCACCGCCATCGGTATCGAACTGGCCATCGCTAGCCTGAGCGCGCAAACCCACGGCGTGTCCAGGCGCCAGCGTCTGCGTCAGACCCAGGTTGAAGTTGCTGTTGCGGTAACCATCGGCATCCGGGTTCTCGTTGGGATACTGGCGTGTGTCCATCGCAGAAAAGCCACTGGTCGCAGTACGCCCTACGCCAAAAAAGAAGCTGGTCTCGCCGCTCTGTCCACTCACACCCGCCGAGGCGCGCGAGCTGCCATAGGAGCCGACTTCGACCGCGGCAAAGGCCTTCGACGCGCCCTGCCCCTTGCGCATGAAAACCTGGATCACGCCGCCCACAGCGCCGCTGCCGTAGATCGCCGAAACGTTGCCACGCACGACCTCGACGCGCTCGACCTGATCGAGCATGATGTGCTCCAGACTGATGCTGCCGGTGCTGTCCTGCTTGGTCAAAGGCACACCGTCGATCAGCAGCAGAACCTGCAAGGCGGCACTGCCGCGCAGAAACAGGCTGGCGGCGGTACCGCGGCCACCATTTTGCGTAAATTGAAAGCCGGCTTCACTGGCCAGCAAGCTTGGTAAATCGACGGCCTGCGAGCGCTCAATCACGTCGCGACCGATCACTGTGGTATGCGGCAAAGCGTCGATCAGAAGTTGATCGGAGCGATTCGCCGTGACCACCGTTTGCTGGAGTTCAACCGTCTTGGAAACGCTTTGAGCCAGAAGCTCGAAAGACGCAGACAACAGCAAGGCCAGGACCAGCAGGCGCCTGTAGGGAAAACAATTTTTCATGAAGTGAACAGATCAACAAAAAACCCTCACCGTCGTCCCCGACAGTGCTTGGGCATCACGGTTGCGCGCCTGGCGTGCAACCACCGTGTTGGCCGGTATCCGGGCTGGTGGACCAACCTCCATCGCCTTCCCAAGCGTGTGTTCAAAACGCTCAGTGGCCGTGATGGAAGCGGAATCAAGATGATTCGTCCACTTACCGTTGCGGGGGCAGCGCAGGTTAGGTCGTGGTGAACACAAACCCTCCTGCTTCCCGTTGAACTGCAGCGTGTGAACCACACCGCGAGCACCAACGGCCGGATTCTACCGCCGATTGCTTTACACAAACCCTACAATGGCACCCTATGGCGAACTCGTCCCAAATCGACCAAATTTCCGAGCGCGTTGAGCGCCTGCTATTGCGTTATCAGGAACTGCAGCGCACCAACGTCTTGCTGGGCGCGCAGGTCGACGCACTGACGCAGGAGCGCGACTCCCTCAAGTCCCGACTCGGCGCAGCGCGCGCCCGGGTCGATGCGCTGCTGGAGCGCCTGCCTGAAACAAGCATCGGCACCAAGCAACAGAGCACGGCATGAAACAGCTTGAAGTACAAATCATGGGGCAGAGCTACCTGCTGGGCTGTCCCGAGGGCGGCGACCAGCAATTGCTGCTGGCCGTTGAGCGCGTGGACAGCGCCATGTGCAAGATTCGCGATGGCGGCAAGATCAGGGCGCGCGACCGCATTGCGGTGCTTGCCGCGCTGAATCTGGCCTTTGACCTGACAGACCAGACGCCCCCTGCTCCGGTCAGCCAGGGCAGCGCAACGGCAACTGAACATGATCCGCTGCTAGCCTCTTTGCTGCAGCGACTCGACGGCGCACTGGCCGACGACGGCCGTCTGCTCTGAGACAAACATTCTGCGCTGCAGCAGCGAGCCGCTAAGCCTACAATCTGTTTCGTCTGCAGTGCATGCCGGGCTGTATATTTCCTTGAACCAATGCTCATAGAGCCCGGGCTTGGAACATCGCTGCTCAAGCGTGATCATCTCGCGTCAGATGAACCCAATGAGCAGTTGACCTCGCCCACCTGAACCCCGGTTCAGGATGCCGGCTCGGTGGCACTGCAGACACCTTCTCTGATTTGGTCCGGCTGATGAAGGGGTGTCGCATCGCTCCGGCACGAGCCGGGCAGTTCGATTTAGCGGGCGGAAATGGTCGGCGCCTTGCGCCAGACACTGGCCAACCACGGCTGCTGTTCGCGTGGCAGACCCGCTGGTCGGTAGTAGTGCGTCAGCTCCGCGAACCCGGCCACTGTCACGTAGTTGCGCCAGGTTGGCCAATCGTAAAAGGCACCATAGCGGTCGCCGTTCCAGCCCTCCACGCCGTCGCCATGCGGGTTCGAGCAAAACAGGACGCCGCCCGGCTTGAGTGCCGTGTGGAGGTCCGTCAAAACGCGTGGCAGCACTTCGCTCGGGATGTGGAACAACACAGCGTTGGCGAACACGCCATCAAATCGCTCGCGGGGCAGCACCAGCTGCAGAAAGTTCTGTTCAAGCACCTGACAGCCGCTGTGTGCTCGCGCCAGAGCGGCCAGTTGCGTCGAGCCCTCCAGCCCCGTCACACGGTGACCAAGCGCCTTGAAGCGCACGAGATCGCGCCCGGGACCACAACCGAAGTCAAGAATTTCAAGCGGGGGCGTGGACTCGACATGCATCAGTAAGGCGTCGATGTTTTGGCTCACGTCGTGATCGCGCGTGCCCTCCCAGAACGCCTGGGCGTTCTGCTCGTAGTAGCCCAGCGTGCGCGCAGCGATGCGTTGCAGGTCTTCGGGTGTCTGTTGCATGAGACATTTTGTCATGCAACCTCACAGTCAAGGAAAATGAAGGCCACATGACAGCCCGTATCGCGGTCCCTATATAGTTCAGGATCAGGTCGAGATTGACAACCATGGAGCTGATACCGATGACCACAATCAAGTACTACTGGGAGGATTTCACGCCCGGTTGGCAATATGAGTCAAAGCCGAGAGTGCTCACGTCCGATGAAATCGTGAGCTTTGCGCGCGACTACGATCCGCAGTCTTACCACGTTGATGAAGAGGCGGCAAAATCCTCACCCTTCGGCGGTCTGATCGCCAGCGGCTGGCAAACTTGCGGCGTGGCGATGCGTCTCATGTGCGATGGCTACCTGCTCCAAAGCTCTTGTATCGGTTCGCCTGGACTCGATGAGTTGCGCTGGTTCAAGCCGGTGCGCCCAGGCGACGGACTACGGCTACATTCGACCGTGATCGACCAAACACCATCGCAAAAGGACCTGACCCGCGGCACAGTGAAATTCCGGTGGGACGTGTTAAACCAGAAGAATGAGGTCGTCTGCAGCATGACGGGTCGTCAGCATTACCGTCGCCGTACACCGCTGATGATGCAATGAAGAAATCTGTTCTCAGCATCTTCACAGCCTTGGTTGTTGTCGGCGCTGCGTGCGCAGGTGAGGCCAAAGTCACATGGCAGGAGCCGGACAATTACACGGACATCCGAGAAGGCCATGACCTGCGCGATTCATTTCGCGAAGGGCTGTTCAGCGATTTTGAGCTGCTCTTCGCTGATCTGGCCAGGCGTTTGCCCGACGGCTACGTCCTGGATGTCACAGTCACGGATGTCGATCTCGCGGGCGAGGTCAACGGAATGCACTTTGGCCGGTGGCACGACATCCGCGTCATCAAGGCCTTGTACTGGCCAAGGATGTCCCTGGATTACAAGCTGACTGATGGCACTGGCCAACTGCTCGTGTCAGGTCATGAAGACATTAAGGACATGGCATTTTTCGACCGTGGTGTCTGGCTGAGACTGACCCGCTTCAGCTTTGAGGAACGAATGCTGAGAGACTGGTTCAAGAAGATGCAAAACGAAGGCAAGTTTCCGGACAGAAGCAGTTCATCCAAAGCGGCCCCCTTACCTTGATTGAGCACCACTGATAGTCGCAGACGTTTCTCTCCCTGGCCGCCGGTATTCGAGCTATGCGACGCCTCTGCTTGGAACAGTGCGATACTTCCCCGCGGCATCACAGGCAGCGGTGTCAATCAACAGTCCAGCGGCACTTGCAGACACCTATTCCAGATATGAAGACACAGATTGATCACTTGGTAGTGGTGGCACGGACCCTGGAGCTTGGGGTGCAATGGTGCGAGGCAACTTTGGGCATCACGCCCGGCGCCGGCGGCGAACACGCCGTGTATGGAACGCACAACCGATTGTTCAAGATCGCCACACCAGCCAACCCACTGGCTTACTTTGAGATCATCGCCATCAATCCGCACGCTGCGCGTGCTGCGAACCCAACAAAGAAGCGCTGGTTCGACATGGACGATCCGGCGCTTCAGGCGGCCGTCGCCATCGGCCCGCGTCTCGTGCACTTTGTTGCCAACACCAGCGACCTTCAGGCCGCCCGAATTGCCTTGAAAGCCCAGGGCATTGACCGTGGGCCAGCGATTCAAGCCAGTCGCCATTCCAGACGGGGCTTGCTGCAGTGGCAAATTACCGTGCGCGAGGATGGGCAGCGCTTGTTCGACGGCACGCTCCCAACCCTGATTCAATGGGGCAAACCCGATGACGCCGAACCTTTGCGCCTGCACCCAAGAAACAGCCTGCCTCGATCGGGTGTGACACTGCAAAACATTTCCGTGACCCATCCGACAGCGCCGAAGCTTCAGGCGGCTTACGATGCGATCGGACTGGCGGGCGTTGCCATCGAAGCCGGTCCGGCCAACCTCAGCGTCACCCTGCACACGCCCAAAGGCCCGATCCAGTTGCAAAGTCACGGCCTCTAGGGCAGCCTCAAGCCGCCATCAGTTCTCCACCCAAAGCCTCCATCAAATCGGGCAGAAGCCTGCGCAGTTCGCCGGTCGCAAGCGCGGTGTCGGCGTCGAATCCGTCATCCTTGCCCGTCGCCTTGCTGTCAAAGACGACCTCAAGAAACGCCAGTTTCTTGATTTGCAGGTTCTCGGTCAGTACAAACGAGACGCGACCGTCCCAGGTGAGGGCCAGTCGGGTCGGCAGTTTGCCCGACTGAACGTGCTGGCGTACCTCGTCGGTGTCCAGAGCGTGACGCGCGTAACGCACTACGGCCTTGGATTCGTCAGCAGCTTTGAGCTCGCACTCTCGATCGACGCTAAAGCCTGCGGGAGCTTGCTGGCTGATCAGCCACTCTGACATGGCCGCGCTGGGCGACACCTTGCTATTGAACAGCGTCACGGCCAGACCTGGCACAGACTTGACCAGCATCGTTACCACATCATCGGTGCGCGCTTGACTCGCGGCGTCGATCACCAGCAGCCGGGCTTTCGGGTCAATCCAGATCCCGACGGACACTTGCTTGGTAAACGCCATCGGTAGCAACTCCAGCCGGATGTCGTCCTTGATGTCGCGTGTCTCCTTCTTGCCAGGTTTTCGACCCGTGGAGGCCTCGATGTGCGCGACACGATCTTTTACTTTGCGCGTAACGACCGAACCTGGTAGCGCGCGGGTCTCGATCATCAGCTTGAAAATCAGCTGCCCAGCCACCGACTCCACCAGCGGACCATGGGCTTCGCCCCTGGGCTCGCACCAGCCAATGGACTTCTCCTGGGTCGAAGCACACTCGACAAAGCGTCCGGCATCGAGACCCTGCTCGATCTGCGCTGCAGTGGCGCTCCACTCTGGAGCGACCCGATAAACAATCATATTCTTGAACACTTGCACCCTTTTCGACGATTGACTAAAACTTTCAACCGTCGATCATCCCATCAATTGGCCCCACAAGTTCCAAGCGGTCGCGCAGTAGCTGGTGCTGAATTTCGCCGAGCACTCCGATGGCCAGCAGGAACGGGCGTTCGATGGCTAGAGATGGCTCACTGCAACTTGCTGTCGACCCAGGCGACCACCTCGCGTGGGCTGAAGGGCTTGATGAAGTAGGCGTCGGCGCCACGCCGACGCGCATCGATATCGTCCGCAGTCTGGCCGCGCGCCGTCACCATACCGACAATGATGTTTTTGAGCTTGGCGTCGCTCTTGATCAAATCGAGCAGTTGCAAACCATCCATGGCGCCTGGCATCATGACGTCGAGCAGGATCAGTCGAGGCTGGTGAACTTGTATCAGCTCCAAGGCGGCAGTGGCGCTCTCGGCTTCGAGCAACTGGTATTTCTTGCTCAGGGTGACGCGCATCAGCAGACGGATATCCGGACTGTCATCAACGACCAGAATAGTGTCTCGCCCGGAACCAACTGGCCCGATGGTTTGTTGCGTCATCGCTGTTCTTGTGCCGATCTATTTCCTGATTGGTTGGCAAAGGCCCAATCTCTTTGCGTGACCCACTATACACTTCTTGTCCAGGACAAGTACTCTGCTGACGAGCAGCGTTATCCAGCCAGAGGCGCCGGCGATCGACGAAGCGGCGCAGCAATTGCTGGCGTGTCTGGCGCCAGGCAGCCTACCGGGGACGATGCGCGGCTATATCACGGCATTGATTGAAGCAGAGGGCCTGGCGGCTTTTGCCTCGCACCGGCTACCCACGTTCAATCAGGCTGTAGGTGAGGCCTGGGCTGGCGGTCGTCTTGGCATTCACGCCGAGCATCATTACTCCGATGCCGTGCAGTCCGTCGTGCAGAGTCACTTGCTCGGGCGACAGCCAAAGGGCTTACAGCAGCGCATCCTGCTGACCACGCCGCCTGGCGAATCGCACGTATTGGGCTTGCTGTCGGTGCAGGCAGCGCTGACACTGCAAGGCGCAGAATGTTTCAATCTGGGTGCCCAGACACCGGTCGCGGACGTGATGCAAGCAGTCAAGGATTGGGACATCACGGTGCTTGCCATCTCAGCGAGTCTGGCGTTACGGCCCGATATTGCACGCCCCTACCTGGTGGCACTGCGTCGCGCCGTACCCCGGCGCTGCAAAATCTGGGCGGGTGGCCAGGGTTTTGCATTTCTGCAGGCTTCGCCGGTGGCAGGCGTCAAGGTTTTTGATAGCACCGAAGGCGCGATCAGAGCCTGGCAGAAGATCAGCACCAATGACGCGACCTCTCGCTGAGGCCAGCGTCACGCCTTTTCGTCCCACGGTTCAAGGAGTTCTGCGATGAAGGGATTTTTTAGCCTGATAGCTCTGTTGCTCAGTCTTGCCGTCGTGGCCTTTCTGGTCAAAAAGCAGATCACCTCAACGCAACCAATCGCGCCTTCACTGCAAGCACCCGCGACCCACGGCGCACAGGGTGCAGCCAGTGCGCCTGGGCAGTCGCCCACACAGATTCAGCAGCAGTTCAAGCAAGCGCTACAGGATGCAATGCAGCAGCCCCGGACGGTTGCCGACGAAAAGTAGGGACCAGCCAGCAAACCCTGCCGTCAAAGTCCAAAGGTTGGGGGCTGATAGCGCTTGAACAGTGCGATACTTCACGCGCACTACAGCTCCCCTCCCCCATGAACCTGGAACCTCTGCTGATCATTGAACTCGTTGCCCTCGGCCTGGCTACCGGCTTTCTGGCCGGCCTCTTGGGCATTGGCGGGGGCATGCTGCTGGTTCCCTTCATTACCCTGATCCTGTCGGCACGAGAGGTTGGCGCCGACCTCACCGTCAAGATGGCGATTGCGACGTCGATGGCGACCATCATCTTCACATCGATCTCCAGCGTGCGTGCACACCACAAGCGCGGCGCCGTGCGCTGGGATCTGGTCAAGGGTCTGGCCCCCGGCATCGTGCTCGGTGGCGCGCTGGCCAGCTTGGGCGTTTTTGCACTGCTCAAAGGTTCGTCGCTGGCGCTGTTCTTTGCCCTGTTCGTCAGCTTTTCGGCGACCCAGATGTATCTGGACAAGAAGCCGGCACCGACGCGCCAGGTGCCCGGGACCGGCGGCCTGGTAGGCGCTGGCAGCGTGATTGGTTTCCTGTCCGGCCTGGTCGGTGCGGGTGGCGGTTTTGTCAGTGTGCCCTTCATGACCTGGTGCAACGTGGCGATTCACAACGCCGTGGCCACTTCGGCGGCCTTGGGTTTTCCGATCGCGCTGGCCAACGTCATCGGCTACGTCATCGCCGGCCAGAGTGTGCCGAATCTGCCGCCCTACTCGTTTGGCTACATCTGGATGCCCGCACTGCTTGTCATCGCCAGTTGCAGCGTGCTCACCGCACCGCTGGGCGCGCGCGCCGCACACAAATTACCGGTCAAACAACTCAAGCGGGTTTTTGCCAGCATCCTGTATCTGCTGGCTGCCTACATGCTCTACAAGGCTCTGGCCTGAAGCCTCAGAGCGTGTAGTCGATGGCCCGGCTGTAGGCCGGATCAGCGTGCCAGGCCCAGTAGGTCTGCACCAGTTGGCGTGTGATCGGGCCCGGCGCTCCGTTAGCAATGACTTGCTGGTCCACCTTGGTGACCGGCAGCACACCGCCACCCGAGGTTGATAGCAGCACTTCCTGCGCGCCGCGCAATTCATCCGCCGGCAAGGTTCGCAGTTGGACTTCGAGGCCCAGCGATTGCGCGATTTCGATGACAGTTCGGCGTGAGATGCCTTCGAGCATGCCCTGATCCGGTGTAACCAGTGCACCGCCGCTGACGCAAAACACGTTAAAGCCGGGCCCCTCGACCACGTTGCCTTGCCCGTCCACCAGCAGCACCGTGTCGGCACCGGCGTCCAGCGCCCCGAGCAAGCCCATGGTCAGATCGTTCCAGTGGTAATTCTTGGCCGACGGATCGACCGAGGCCGCAGGAATGCGCTGCACATCGCTGATCTTCACGTGCAGGCCTTGTTCGCGTTGCTGCGCATTGGCAATCCAGACAAAGGGCACGGCGAAGGCATAGAACTGATTCACCGCAAGACGCGGATCGCGCGAGCCCCAGGGTGGCTGACCGCGCGTGCAAATCATCTCGACGTAAGAGGAACGCAGACCGCTCAGCCGCACACACTGCGCCAGTACCTCGGCAACCTGCTCGTCGGTCAGCCCGGTGGCTAGCCGCCAGCGCTGGCAACTGCGCCGGAAGCGTTCCAGATGCGCGTCGAGCCGGAAGAAAGCACCCTCCCAGACGGTCACCACATCGTAGGTGGCATCGGAGCGCAAAAAGCCCCAGTCGGTGATGGGAATGCTGGCCTGGGCGATCGGCAGATACTGCCCGCGTACAAAGGCGCAACCTTGCGTGAAATCGGGTGTGGACATGGATCGATCCCTGTGCTGTGGTTTGGGGGGTAGAACAAACGACTTGTTCTACCCCGAAACCTGCTGGCGGAGCAGGGGACGGCGGTTTGACAGGGATTCGAACTGAAACCCTATCCAACAACGTCCATTGTAGTGTAAATACTTAATCATAACAAGCACTTACGAATTCTATGATTTTTCGATCATCCAGCAAAATCCAATAAAAGCCATTGCAATGCAATTATTCTCAGGGGTATAATTGGGGGTAAATCAGTTATACGGAACACAGGCAAGAAACAGGGTAAAGCATGACCCGACACAATCTTTTATCCGATCCTGCAGTCAATAGCAAGAAGAAACGTCCCGGCTACTACCTCGACGGCCAAGGTCTGGTCCTCCAAGTCGCCCCCGGTGGCTCGCGATCCTGGATCTTTCGATACAGCCGCAACAAGAAGTCCCATGAGATGGGCTTGGGCTCGCTCAATGCCTTCAGCCTATCCCAGGCGCGTGAGCGCGCCAAACTCTGCCGCCAGCAACTTGCCGATGGCTGGGACCCTATCGAACGCAGGGACACCGAGCGTGCACAGCGGATTGCGCTTGAAATCGAGCAGAAGGCCAAGAGCATCACCTTCACCGCTTGCGCCGAGGAATACCACCTTGCCAACGCCGACACTTGGAAAAACACCAAACACGCCGCGCAGTGGATAAATACCCTGCGCTCGTACGCCATACCCAAGCTTGGGAAACACCCCATCAGCGAGCTAAACAAGCAACACATTGTTGACGCGCTGCGCCCGATCTGGAAAACCAAGGCCGAGACCGCCAGCCGCGTGCTTCAGCGCATCCGCATTACCTTCAATTACGCTGCCGCCAAAGACTACTGCGCCGGTCGCGACGCCGAGTTCTGGGAACAAGTGAAGCTTGCACTTGGCTCCAACGAACGGGCACGCAAGGTGGAGCACCACAGCGCCTGCCCTCACAAAATGGTGGGCAGCCTCATCGCCGCGGTCAACCTTGGTCCTTCCGGCGAAATCGTAAAAATGGCGTTGGAGTTAATCGTACTGACGGCCTCCCGATCCGGCGAAGTGCGTGGCGCCGTCTGGTCCGAGATCGACGAAGAAGCCGGCAACTGGATCATCCCGCCCGAGCGCATGAAAGCGGCCCGCTCCCACCACGTACCCCTGTCCAAGGAGGCACTGGACATCCTGCGCCGTGCCAAGAAACTATCGCCACCAACATCGACAGCGTCCCTGATCTTCCCCAGTCCGAGAGGGAAGGTACTTTCGGACATGGTCTTTACTCAGCTCCTTAGGCGCATGGACGTACCCTATACCGTGCACGGCTTCAGGGCGAGCTTTCGCACGTGGGGCAGCGAGGTCACCGAATACGCGCATGAGATGCTTGAGTTCGCGCTGGCACATTCCGTGGGCGATCAAACGGTGCGCGCCTACGCCCGCAGCAGTATGGTGGAAAAGCGCCGGGAAATGATGCAGAGTTGGGCCGACTACCTGCGCGAAAACAGCAAACTCGCGCTCAAGACGACCGACAAACTTTAACCATTAAACAAGTGTTCTGACACGCTTACGTCGGCACCCCTAGAACGCATAAGAACAGCGTGCAAGCTGCTTTCTGTGCGGAGCAGTGCAAAGTACTGCAGGCTGCAGGAAAACGGCTTGAAATTGCGAAAAACACTAGAAATCGCCTGTCTTTTTCGGAAAATCACACTATTTCCACACCATATATGCAATATATTAGATTATAAATGCGTTTGTTAGTCGATTTAGTGTATAATTAAGTTAACAGTAACGCATTCGCGCAGGTTTCCCAGCGAGTCGCTGCTGTTGTGCAGCACACTTGTGCGCTACTTTGCGCCACACAGTTGATGACCCGGTTCACGGGTCAAACCCCTCCCAAAGCTTTTCGCCATAACGCCCTGTCCGTCTTGGGCTGGTGCGTTTGTGCGCTTTGCGTTGCCACGCTGCGTGGTTTTGGGTTGCGCGCGGGTTGCTGCACGCCCTCCTCTCGTTCTTCCTCCCCTTTTTTTAATCCCACGCGTATCGCCGCGCACACCTGTATTTGTGCGCGCCGACATCGCTCGTCCAACAGAAAGGATTCACTTATGTCTGATTCAACTTCCACCATGCGACCTCGCCGGTTCTCATCCGACTGCATGGTCTCAACCCGGGGCGCGCATGAACTGCTGGAACGGGCTGGCCTCTCCATATTCGATCTGACTGATCGCCACCACAGCGGCGATTGGGGCGATATCGATGCGGAGGACGCCGCCGCCAACGAATTGGCGCTGATCGAAGGTACACGCCTGCTCTCCGCCTACAAATTTCAAGCGCCAGGAGCAGACGGCTGCGGCACATTTGAAGCTGTCGTCTGGTTGATCACGGAGGCAGATCGCAGCGCCACCACAGCATTACTGCCGGAGGAATACTAATGTCCGCCCGACCAACCGTTTCTTCCTACGTGCAGGAGAGTTTGGCGCCGAGCACCCAACTCGCCTACGCCGCCGACTTGCGAAGGTTTCTGGACTGGGGGGGCACCATCCCCGCCCCACCCCAACTCCTTGCCCAGTACCTCGCGTCGCACGCCGGCGTGCTGAAGGTCAGCACGCTGATGCGACATTTGGCATCCATCGTTCGGGCTCACTCGGTTCAAGGCCTGCCCTCTCCTTCCGGCTCCCACGTAGTGAGGTCAACGATGAAGGGCATTCGCCGCGTACATGGCAGTGCGGCCAAGCAAGCAATACCGCTCACCCTGCGTGCAGTCCGAAAACTGGTAGCGCCTGCACCCCAATTCACTAGCTTACGCAATGCGCGGGACCGTGCGCTGCTGCTGATGGGATACGCAGGCGGATTTCGTCGATCAGAGCTTGCCGCACTCAAAACGTCAGACCTCACCTTTAGCAAGCGTGGTGTGGTGGTCCGGCTGAGATCATCAAAGACAGATCCGCGTGGTACAGGACGTGAAGTTGCACTTCCCTACTCTCAAACCTCCGACTGCCCAGTGCGTGCACTGCAGGCTTGGTTGCGTGTGAGCAAAACCACGCGATCGGAACCGCTGCCACTGTTTCGGCGCATTGACCGCTACGACCACTTGCACGCCGCTGCCCTGTGCGGTGCATCGGTGGGTTGGATCCTGCAGCAGCGGATGCGCGCGATAGGCATGGATCCGCACGGGTTTAGCGCGCACAGCCTGCGCTCCGGGTTTGTGACGAGCGCGGCGAAAGCCGGAACACCCACCTGGGCAATCCAGCGGCAGACCGGGCATCGCACGGAGCAGATGGTGCACCGCTACATCCGCGGCATCGGGCTATTTGAGCGCAACGCTTCGGCGAGCCTCTTTGCACGAACTTGATTCCCTTGCCTCTACACGACGGCTTGCGCGGAGGTGATCCGCCCTTGCTATGCGCCGGGCGCTCGTCTCACTTTTCTCTTCTTTCTTCTCTTTTTTAATCCACCGAAAGGACCCCTCTATGTCTCACGAAATCAACTCCATGGCTTTCACTGGGGAAAAACCCTGGCATGGCCTCGGCGTCGCACTCCCCGCCGATGCCCCCTTGGAAATCTGGGCGCAGTGCGCTGGCATGCAGTGGCAGATTTGCGAATCACCCGTGCAATACAGTGTTGCCAGCGCCTCCGACCCGCACTACGAGGCATTTAAGAACCATAAAGTGCTGTTCCGCAGCGATACGCTGGCGCCCCTGTCGGTGGTCTCGAAGGACTACCACCTGGTACAACCTTCCCAAGTGCTGGAGTTCTTCCGTGATCTCGTTCAAACGCAGGGATACGAACTGGAGACGGCGGGCTGCTTAAGGGGTGGGCGCAAGTTTTGGGCGCTGACGCGAATGCAGGAGGTGCTGGACTTGCCCGGCGACGACAAGGTGGCGGGCTACTTGTTGATGGCCTCCAGTTGCGATGGGTCGCTGGCTACAGTGGTCATCCCCACTTCGATTCGAGTCGTGTGTGCCAACACTCTCCACGCAACGCTGCATGGAACGGAGAGCGGCGTACGCATTCCGCACACCCGGGAGTTCGACGCGGACTCGGTGCGCGCAAAACTGGACCTCGCCCGACAACAATGGACGGACTACGCGCACCTGATGCAGTCCATGGCCCGCAAGCAAGTGTCTGCCGCTGAAGCGGTGCGCTTCTTTGAATTGGCTCTCGGTGGCGTTGAAGCCAATGTCGGTGAGCCCACTGTATTCAAGAAGAGGCGAGCCCTGCAGTCCATGCAAACCCTGTACTCAGGTGCAGGCAAGGGATCACAGCTGGAATCGGCACGCGGTACGGTATGGGGACTGATCAATGCGGTGACCGAGTTTGTGGACTATGGGCGAAGAACCCGCACCGAAGACAGCCGCTTGTCCTCTGCCTGGTTCGGCGCTGGAGCACGAACAAAGCAGAGCGCGCTGGAGCATGCGCTGTTTATGTTGTAAAGGTCCGAAATATGAAAGGTGCGCGCTGCGGTGGAATCTCGGGCAAAAGCGTGCACCCTCCAGTGGATTGATTCGGCAGGCATGTCATCGCATCAGGTATTCGACGTGGATGGCTGGTCGGTCCTGCTCCCAGAGGGCCAGTCATCACTGGGGTGACTCCTTCGGGGCGATGACATCTAGAACTCGACAAACTCTTGCCGCTGCTCAAGAGGTCGCCAGGGCAAGGAAAACCAAACCGGAATCTGTGCGGCCCGTTTGGCTTCCGCGGTTGCCGCCACGAACGTCCGGTCCCAAGATCATGGTTGTCGGCTTGGGGCGCCAAAGCTCCCGCGGTGAGAACCAGTCGCGCGACAGCTAAAGCCATCGGGATTCCTATCGTGCGACTCGTGCCCGATTGCCAATCAGTGGTAGTCGTCCTCGCGTTGGTGACGAATCGCACCAATGATGACTGTGTTGTTATCGACTATTTCAAATAGCGCCACATAGCCTGAGCTTCCGAAAGTGATAATGAGCTCGCGAACGAAAGGACTATCCCCAACTTTGCGACAGGCAAACGGGGATGATGTCAAAAACGCTATGCCATCTTTGATGGCTTGAAGCGCCCTCTCGGCATTACCAAGGTCGCCTGATTCACTTTCCAGTTCGCGTTGTAGAACAAAATCAAAAAGCCGCTCCATATCTTCATCAGCAGCGGCGCTGAATTGAACCGTGTAGGTCATCAATTGCGCTTCAATTGGGTTTGACGTGCAGCCGCAAGCCTGGCTTCGAGCTTAGCTACAACTGCTTCGGCGGCGATGCCGCCCCCAGCACGCTTTGTCTCTTCGATTGCAGCGAGGCCTCGACGCAGAAATTCAGCTTGATTCTTGCGCTTCAAAACTGTATGGCGCACGGCGTTCTCAACGAATTCTGAAAGTGATTCACCATCCGCAAGGACACCCTCAACTTCAAGCCTGAACTCGGGTGCGACGCGAATCGGGGGGATGGTGGCAGTCTTCATTCTGGTATTGTATTGCAAATGCAATTCAAAACAAGAAGATCGTAGGCAGGTTTGCACCGAGGCAGCGTAAATGGTAGTCAACCTCTCAGTAACGCATAAGCATTTTTGTCACGCAACGCAACCACGTCTCGCGACGAATGACGGCGGGACCTCGATTTGATACTCTTCGTACATGCCGCCTCGGCTGTCAAACCCGCTTTCGGATAGACTAAACTTTTGCCAACCCCCGCAATCTCACTGCGGTAACTGCCCTCAGCCCATAGCGTGTCCTTCGGACATGTGCACTGCGACACCGTCACTCATCCTATGCCCTTTGTCGCCCCCACAGCAAATCAAATTAAGCCCGGAGCCCAGCTTCGACACTACAAAGGTGGCCTGTACAACATCGTTGGCACCTGCCTAATAGAAGCCACCTTGAAGCCCGGTGTTCTCTACAAACCGCAGCAGGGAGACAAACAGGATGTCCTCTGGCTGCGCCCCCTGTCTGAGTTCCAGGACATGATTGCCACACCGGATGGACCTATCCCCCGTTTCGTCCTGATTGCTGAAGCGCCGTAGCTTTTCGGTCAATTGCCTAGGGGTCTCCGCGCGTTGTCGGCCTGAAGGCAAGTCCCCATCGGCTACATCCTTATGCTCCTGAAGAAAAGTATTGCGGCATCATGCCGGACCCGTCCTTATCAGCCGTTCCTCGCACGTTCCACATGACAGGTAGGCATTAATTGCCGCCCAGGCTTTGGCGTCACACTTTGGGCAAACATATTTGAAGCGCGACGGCGGCTTTTTTGGTGGGGGTTGCCACACGGTTGGCTTGCCCTGCACCTCCACCGGCAGACTTGCCATTGGAGCCTGCGCCATATCGATCAACACGCCTGCATTTTCAAGGGCACGCAAGTGCGCCAACTGGGTTTCAGGTTTTGCTGGGGCGTGCCGATCCAACCATGGCAGGGTGAATCCGCCGGAGAGCAGCTCTCGACAGGCCGACAGGAATGGTCCGTCCGGCAGGATGTAGTCACTCATGGAGCGCCCCGTCTTCCTGCCTCCCGGCAGTCCCGTATGGGATGGCTGCAAGCCAATAGACACCATCTTGTCTGCCCACTCTTTATTGTGAGGGTTAGATGGACTTGGCGTGCCAGCGTGGTTTTGCCAGTGGTGCGTCATCTCATGCACAAGGGTGGACATCACAGCCTCTATCGGTTGCAGCGTGAAGAATCCGGGGTGCATACCCAACTCGTCAAGCACCTGGCCATCGGGCGCGATGAACCGACCCGCGTGGTGGTAACCGTAGACCCTGCTCGCGGAGCGCAGCGTTAGCAAGCAATGGGGCAGGCGCGTGCCGAACAAGCGCGTGTTGAAGTGGTCAAACGCCAGCTGCAGCGCGGTGTAGAGGGTGAGAGACGGGGTGTTCATATTGTGCGGGTAGTTTGCATCTTGCTGCGACAGCGCATGTCGCGTTCGCAATCATATGTGCCTCTGTAGCGAACATCCACGCTCTCCCCTTCCTCCGTGCGTCACATTGTGTCGTAACGCTCCGCACAATGGATGACCAGACAGAGGGAGTTCAAGATGGAGCAAGTCATTTCCAATTTACGTTCAGGAAAATACATCGACTTCGATGTCGCCGCTGCGTACGACGTGATTTCGCTGACACAGTCACTCGGGGATGACTGGGACGCCTTTCTGGAACACGCACCAAGTGCTGTTCTGCATGCCGAGTATCAGCCCCGCATCAGCGTTGCGGAACTTCGAGACTATGTTCTTCACGAGTTAGAGAAGCCCGCTTCCGCCGGCCAGGACGCCACGCTGGCTGATCGAGTGAGAAACGGCTTTGACTCCGCCGCCATCTACCTTCAGCAGTACGACATCGAGGTTAATGGGAGCAAGGGGAAGGTCTTCATCTACCGAACCCCGACTGAAGCGGACTTTGATCGCGCGCGGGTCGCAATTCTTTTCGTGTTAGAACTGTTTCGGCAGGCCAGGAACGGCGAAGAATTTGTGGCGAACAGCGCGAAGCCCGAAGTCACCATAACCGTTCGAGGCATGGAGAACTTCTACGACATCAAGATCCAGTCTGGGATCAATAGCGAGGCTTGGGTCGGGTTCGATTTCAGGTAACTCATGCCATTGCACTGAAGATCGAAGTGCGTTATCTTCAGAAGGACAAAGCAATTTGAGCTTGACTTAGGAGGGAAACTGAATGACTAAGGAAGATTCATGCAGCAACAATCCATCTGCATGCTCCACATGCTTTAACGGAACGCCTTGCACATCGGCACCGCTAGGCAGTTATCGGAAGGGCTCCCTACATCAATCCGCGGTTATCGGAGCAATCGAGCATATCCTGAACATGCCAAGCCCCGCATTCGATGCGTTCAAAATAGGGAATGGATTCAACAAGGTCGTTCGGAACTATCAATATTGGGTTGAAGAACTGACTCCAAGACCTTTTCGATGCCCGTATAACAGTGATGTATTGGCGCCGATCTATTTCCGCATGACGGAAGATGCATGCAAGCAATTGAAGAAGAATGGTAATTCCCCCAAACAAGAGGCACTCCACGGTATTCACCAGGAACATGCTGTTCCAGTGTCAATGGTGGTCGATGAATTAGCGGCGTTGCGCGACAGCGGGAGTTTCACGTCGCTTCAAATCCAGAAAATCGTTCGCACTTCTGAGATTATTCTTGTGACTCATGATGAGAGAGAAAGACTGGACTGGTCGAAAGACAAGAAATCAACATCTGGCAGACATTGCTACGGCCTTCGAGCTGCGATGCCCGCTGTAAACGGTTCCAAATGGACTTTCGGAGACTGCCATTTGGCAAGAATCTGCAAAATCACCAAGACGATTATTGGCACTCGGATGCTCTAGTCTTCGAGTCAGGATTGTTGATGGGTTACAGGACTAATCCAGCCGGCGAGGGCGGCTGGGCAAACGCGCAAAAATTCGAGAACTAGAGTGGACAACGCGACACCTTTTGTCGCACCTCTGCGGACAATTGATCTCACCAAACAGGAGATCACCATGGCAGGTCGCACCCGCGTCAGTGCAACGCGTGAAATTTGCAAATACACGCTCCCACCCATCGTCGAACTATGGCTGCTGAGGTTGCTGGTGCCCTTGGGTGGGCACCAGGAATTCATCAAGTCACACGGGTTTCGCGACGAACTGCTAGCCCGCGTTGTTGGCCTAGCGGACTGGATCGATTCCGACGATTTCGATGTAAAGAAGGTAGTGGCCGATCTTCGCCGAATTCACGCCGCTGCGGAGCGCAAGTACCGAAACGCCAGGGTGCCTGAATGTCTAGCAGAAAACATTTCACGCCTTGCCACACTTGTAGGTTTGTCGGACACTGATTGCCGCGTGCTCGAGGTCGCAGTCTTCGCCCAAACCGAGCGACTCCTGAATGACGGGGGAGACTGGCTCGGTCAGTTGTCCTCACAGAAGCTGAGCCACGTTTTAGCGGTGCTGCTCGATGTCCCTGGCTGCGACGTACACACTGCGCTGAGCCCGCAAGGTTTGCTAGCCAAATCAGGCTTGATGTCGGTAGACCGCGACGGCACCGGCCCGTTCTGTCGCAAATTCAACCTGTTGTCGAGCACGTTCGCCGACATCATCCTCACAACGGATGCCGACCCAATAACGCTGCTCCGGGACACGGTAAGACTGGGTTCGCCAGCACATCTGTCCGTCTCAGACTTCAGCCACATCACAAAGTCACTGGCTGTCCTGCAACCATATCTAAAGCACTCGCTAGACAGCGGGCGCAAGGGCGTGAACATCTATCTGCATGGCGGCCCCGGCACTGGCAAGAGCCAGCTCGCCAAGGTTCTCTCAAAGGAGCTTGGGTGTGAACTGTTCGAGGTCGCCAGTGAGGACTCCGATGGAGACCCGATCAAGGGCACTGGCCGCCTACGTGCCTTCCGTGCTGGGCAGAGCTTTTTCTCAAGTCGGCGCGCCATGATCCTGTTTGACGAGGCCGAGGACGTTTTCAATGACGGCGACGGCCTGTTTGGCCGCAAGAGCACAGCGCAGACGCGCAAGGCATGGATCAACCGGATGTTGGAAGAAAACGCGGTCCCCACGATCTGGCTCTCCAACGCGATCCGTGGTGTTGATCCGGCGTTCGTACGCCGCTTCGACATGGTTTTCGAGCTGTCCGTCCCCCCCAAGAGGCAGCGGGCGAGCATCATCCGCAAGGCGTGCGCCGGCATACTTGATGAAGCGAGTGTGGAGCGCATTGCAGAGGCGGAAACGCTGGCCCCAGCGGTCGTCACCAAGGCCGCGTCCGTGGTGAGCGCCATCGCGGACAAGCTTGAGGCGGGCACAGCGGCTGAGTCTCTCGAAATGCTCATTGGCAACACCTTGCTCGCCCAGGGCCATCGGGAGGCACGAAAGAGCGACCCGGCGCGGCTCCCAGAAGTCTATGACCCGGCCTTCATCCACGCCGACACCGACCTAGCACAAATTCCCGCAGGTCTGCGCCGCTCCAAGTCCGGCAGGTTGTGCCTGTACGGGCCACCCGGCACCGGCAAAACTGCATTCGCCCGCTGGCTTGCGGTGCAGCTGGACGCGCCGCTGGTCGTGAAGCGCGCCTCTGACCTGATGTCCATGTACGTCGGCGAAAACGAGAAGAACATTGCCCAGGCCTTCAACCAAGCCGAACAAGACGGCGCGCTACTGCTGATTGATGAGGTGGACAGTTTCCTGCATGACCGGCGCGGATCCAGGAACAGCTGGGAAGTGAGCCTGGTGAATGAAATGCTGACGCAAATGGAATCCTTCGCTGGCGTATTCATCGCCTCTACCAACTTGATCGACGGAATTGACCAAGCTGCACTGCGCCGCTTTGATCTGAAGGTGAAGTTTGACTACCTGCAGCCAACACAGGCTTGTGAAATGTTCCGCCGCTACTGCGCGAGCCTAAACATGCCCGCCCCGGCACAGGAATCAATCCAGCGACTTGTGCGCTTGTCAAAGCTGACGCCGGGCGACTTTGCCGCCGTCGCTCGCCAGCACATGTTCAGACCCGTCGCAACCGCCCAAGACCTCGCGGCTGCGCTGGAAGCTGAATGCGCCCTAAAGCAAGCTCCCACCTGTGCCATGGGCTTTGTATAGGGCTTGTCATGTTCCAGTCCTTGCTTCGGACGCTGATTACCTTTATCGTACTTATCTGCCTTCGCAACATGGTTGCCTGGCCTATTGGGCTGCTCATGCGGAGTCTTGGCAACAATGACGCGGTGGAGGACTCCCGGCGCCTCGTGGCGGTCGCAGCGCGTTGTGTCGCACTGGTCCTATGCGCGTTCGCTCTGTATTTTCTTTTGCCATTCTTTATACCGATATTTGCCAGCGTGATGCGGGGACTTTTTCACGCAGCGGTGTCGCTTGCGAAGCTTGCCGTTTCATTGGTCTAGAGTTCAGTCATACTTCATCACCTATCAAAGCCGCACATGCGTACCCTTTCAAAATCAAAGTTGCTCGCCTACCGGCAATGCCCCAAGCGCCTATGGCTGGAGCTCTCGCGTCCAGAACTGCGGCAAGACTCGGCACAAACGCAAGCCAACTTCGACGTCGGGCATCGGGTAGGTGACATTGCACGCAAGCTGTACGACCCGAGCGGCACGGGGCAGTTGATCGACCCCCAGGTCGAAGGGTTTGCTGCGGCTTTCTCACGAACCAAGGCGCTCCTTAACTCCCCGCAACCTGTCTTCGAAGCAGGCTTCTCTGCAGGCGGGGCATTAGCGTTCGCAGACGTAATGCAACCTGTGGAGCAAAGCAGCACACTGCAATGGAAGATGGTGGAAGTGAAGTCCTCAACAAGCGTGAAGGACTACCACCGCGACGATGTGGCGATTCAGGCTTTTGTGGCCCGTACGGCAGGCGTTGCGCTGGCCTCGATTTCACTGGCACACATTGACAGCAGCTGGACGTACCCTGGCGCCGACGACTACAGGGGGCTGCTGCTTGAAGAGGACTTGACGAGCGAAGCGTTTGGACGCGACGCGGAGGTAAAAAGCTGGATTGCGGACGCTCAAGCCATTTCCTGCTCAGCGTCCGAACCGACTAAAGGCACTGGCCCCCATTGCAGCGATCCTTTCGAGTGCGGCTTCTTCGACTATTGCAGCAGCCAGGAACCCCAGGCCGAGTACCCGGTTCGGTGGCTGCCCCGCATTCAGGCCAAGGAGCTGAAGGCGCTGATCGAAAGCAACCGCTCAATTGACCTTCGCAACGTTCCGGACGCACTGCTAAACGACCAGCAACAGCGCGTTAAAACGCATACGCTGTCGGGCGAGGTGTATTTTGATGCTGCGGGCGCTGCGGCAGACTTGATTGCCCACAAGCTTCCGGCCTATTTTCTGGACTTTGAGACGATTCAATTTGCGGTACCCATCTGGGCCGGAACCCGCCCCTACCAACAGATCCCGTTTCAATTCAGCCTGCACTACCTGGCAACCAGCGGTGAACTGACAGATCAAGCCTTCCTCGATCTATCGGGCGCGGACCCCTCCCCCGCTTTCGCACAGGCGCTGGTGGCGGCATGTGGCGACAGCGGCCCGGTCTTTGTCTACAACGCTGGGTTCGAGACGGCACGCATAAGGGAATTGAGCGAACGCTTCCCGTCACTGAAAGATGCATTGCTTGCGATCAACGAACGCGTTATCGATTTGCTGCCCGTTGCTCGGGACCACTACTACCACCCAAGCCAGCAGGGAAGCTGGAGCATCAAAAAGGTATTGCCCGCGGTCGCACCCGACCTGCGCTACGACGCACTTGAAGGCGTGCAGGACGGTGGGATGGCTATGACTGCGTTTCTGGAAGCCATCTCCCCGAAGACGACGCCACCCAGGAAGAACGAGATAGAGACACAACTGTTGAAATACTGCGGTCTTGACACCTTTGCGATGGTCAGACTGTGGCAGTTTTTCTCCTGCAACAACGATTTGGTGAAGTAGCAGCCATGCCCAAACGCCCCGATACCCTTGAGACCGTGCTCCTGGCGCTTGAGTTGCTGCGGCGGATACCCCGCAAACGCAAGGTGTCGGCATCCGAGCTTCACGAACAATTGACCGCCGCCGGTGTTGAGCGTGACCTACGAACCATCCAGCGCCAACTGGAAATGCTCAGCGAACACTTCGACATCGAGCGCGACTCCCGCAACAAGCCCTACGGCTACCAGTGGAAGGACCGCGCAGTGGGCATGACTTTGCCGATGCTCAGCGAGCAGGAGTCCCTGATGCTGACTTTGGCCGAGCAGCACTTGCGCAACCTGCTGCCCGCAAGACTCATGAAGTCCATGGAAGGCTTCTTCGTTCAGGCACGTTCCAATCTTGATCCACAATCCAGCGCCAAACTGGAGCGCGAGTGGCTGTCCAAAGTCCGGGTGATAAGCGAGACGCAGCCCCTCCTCGCACCCAAAGTCAAGGCCGCCGTCTTTGAGGAGGTCAGCACCGCACTGTACGGCAACAGATGGTTGGAGATTGAGTACAAGAACGTGTCTGCCAAGGTGACCAAGGCGGACGTAATGCCCCTCGGCCTAGCCCAACAAGGCTCCCGCCTGTACCTCGTCTGCCGATTCCGCGACTTTGACAATGAACGCAGCTTGGCGCTGCACCGACTCATGTCGGCCAAAGTGTCAACGCTCACGTTTGTTCGACCCAAGGACTTTGACCTCCAGCAATACGACAACGACGGTAGGTTCGGCTTTGGCGAAGGAAAGCGCATCCTCCTGTCCTTCCTCATCAGCAAGGACTCCGGCTTCTACCTTCTCGAAACACCCCTATCGACCGACCAAAAGGTTAAGGAAGTCGGCGACCAGTTGCAGATCAGTGCAACGGTCGTTGACACTGGGCAGTTGCAACGCTGGTTGCTGAGTTTCGGCGATGAAATTTCCGATATCCGGAAGCAAAGCGTCCCCGACAACGTAGTGAATTGAACGATCTGGATGCGACACGTATCGTCATATCCGCAAACTACATTGGCCCATGGACGCTACAACGGGCAAACTTCTCATGGATCGCCGCCAGCTGCTGATCACGATTAACGGACTCGCGTTAAGCACACTACTTCCAACATCAGCGCCATCGGCTGAAAGGCTGCCGCCCAAGATCGGCGTTGTCGCCGTAGGCAGGATGAGCGAACTGATCTTTGACCGCGACGACAACCACGTCCCAGCATCGATGCGGTCCATCGCTATCGACACGGATGCAGACTCATTGCACCGCGCCACCGCTGATCGCAAAATCTTGGTGACAAATGGCTCATCTGTTCCCGGCAATCCGGAAGCTGCAGTGCTTCACGCCAAGAGAACACTGGCTGAAATTGTTGATGCGCTGGCAGGCCTGGACCTTGCAATTCTTGTTGTTGGATTGGGCGGGGCGGCCGGCACAACCATCGCCCCCGTAGTTGCCAGGGTCCTGAAGAGCCAAAACACCCTCACACTGGCCGTGCCCACCCTGCCGTTCGCCTTTGAGGGCGACGAGCGCCAGCAGCTTGCGCTGTCCGGGTTTCGACAACTGGAACAGCACGTCGATTCGGTGCTGCCCATCTTCAGCACCGCTCTCGAGGCCGATGCGCGAGGCAAGACGTCGCGAACAGGATTACGCGCGACGGCGCCACTCACCGTCATTCAGTTGTGCCGAAGCCTGGACGCTGCGCTTACTGGGAAAAACATCATCGAAGTGGACATGGAGGATCTTCGCCACCTCACTCTCACGCAGCAGGGCATGTGCGCGTTTGGCTTCGGCTATGGCACAGGAACAGGTGGAGCAATGACTGCAGCGCGCCACGCCGTCACTCATCCCCTGCTCGGTCCTAACCGCCTTCAAACTGCATCCACCGTCCTAATCAGCATTGAATGCGCGCCGCAACGCTGGATGCTGAAGAGCGTGCGTGGCATCACCGAACACGTGATCAACCAACTGCCCAACGGATGCCGTGGCATCTACAGCGTAACAACCACCGCTTCACTCGGCAACCGATTCCGCGTTTCCATTTTGGCAAGCGGTATCGACTATTCCATGACCGCCGACAGTGTTTCGACCACGCAGGCAGCAACAACATGACTGCCAAGCAAGCATCAGCAAAGGCACCCCCAATCTCCGTGCTCTTTGTGTGCATGGGCAACATCTGCCGCAGCCCTACGGCGCACGGCGTGTTTCGACACAAAGTTGCAGAACTCGGCCTGTCCGCCTCCGTCGCCGTGGACTCGGCCGGCACCCACAACTTCCACCCCAACTCCCCGCCCGACGAACGGTCCCAAGCCCACGCCGCCAAGCGCGGCTATGA
>QYPX01000037.1 GCA_007280205.1 Comamonadaceae bacterium | reverse complement strand
GCATCGGCGACAGTAAGCGCAGTCATGTTAACGATTCGCCGGACTGTGGCGCTGGCCGTCAGAATGTGCACCGGCTTGGCGGCGCCCAGCAGCACCGGGCCAATGGCAATATTGCCACCGGCGGCGGTCTTGAGCAGGTTGTAGGCAATATTTGCCGCATCAATATTGGGCAGCACCAGCAGGTTGGCGTCGCCGCTGAGGGTGCTATTGGGCATCAGCGCGGCGCGCGCGTTGCCGTCCAGGGCCACGTCGCCGTGCATTTCACCATCTACTTCAAGCCAGGGCGCCTGGGTACGCAGCAGTTCCAGTGCGCGGCGCATCTTGAGTGCGCTGGGCTGACTGCTACTGCCAAAATTCGAGTGCGACAGCAGGGCGGCTTTGGGCCGAATGCCAAAACGCATCATTTCCTCGGCCGCCATGGTCGTAATTTCAGCCAGCTGTTCGGCGCTGGGGTCGTAATTGACGTGCGTGTCGACAATGAACAGCTGTCGTTCAGGCAACAAAACGCAGTTCATGCAGGCGTAGGTGCCAACATGGGCGCGCATGCCAATCACCTGGTCGATGTACTGAAGGTGCATCGAAGTCGTGCCCCAGGTGCCACAAATCATGCCATCGACGTCGCCCTTGTGCAGCAGCATGGCACCAATCAGGGTCAGGCGGCGACGCATTTCGATCTTGGCGACCTGGGCTGTCATGCCCTTGCGTTCGGTCATGCGGTGGTAGGTTTGCCAAAAATCGCGGTAGCGATCATCCTTTTCAACATTCACTACGTCATAGTCAGCGTCCTGTTGCAGGCGCAGACCAAACTTGTCGATCCGCTCGGCGATCACATGCGGGCGCCCGATCAGTGTTGGCCGGGCCAATCCTTCGTCCACCACAATCTGGGCGGCGCGCAGGACGCGCTCTTCTTCACCCTCGGCGTATGCGACGCGTTTCTTGAGTCCCATCTTGGCGGCGGTAAAGATGGGTTTCATGACCGTACCGGAGGCGTAGACAAAGCTTTGCAGCCGCTCGCGGTAGGCGTTCATGTCCTTCACCGGGCGCTGTGCGACCCCGCTGTCGGCTGCCGCCTGCGCCACTGCTGGCGCAATCTTCATCATCAAGCGCGGATCGAAAGGCTTGGGGATCAGGTACTCCGGGCCGAAAGCGAGCTGCTCGCCGGCGTAAGCGGCGGCCACCACCTCGCTTTGCTCGGCTTGGGCCAGTTCAGCGATGGCGTGTACCGCAGCGATTTCCATCTCCATCGTGATCGTCGATGCACCTGCGTCGAGTGCGCCCCGAAAAATGTAGGGGAAACACAAAACGTTGTTGACCTGATTGGGATAGTCGGAGCGACCGGTGGCGATGATCGCGTCGTCGCGTACCGCCTTGACTTCTTCAGGCAGGATTTCCGGCGTCGGATTGGCCAGCGCAAATATCAGCGGTCGGGCTGCCATCTTGCGAACCATGTCGCCTTTCAGTACGCCGCCAGCCGACAAGCCCAGAAAAACGTCGGCATCTTCAATGATCTCACCCAGCGTGCGGGCCGAAGTCTTCTGGGCAAAGACAATCTTGTCCTCATCCATCAATTCGGTGCGACCCTCATAGACCACGCCCGCCAGATCGGTGACATAAATATTCTTGCGCGGGATACCCAGTTTGACCAGCAGTCCCAGACAGGCCAGCGCCGCCGCCCCAGCACCCGAGGTGACCAGCTTGATGGTCTTGGGGTCTTTGTCGACCACTTTCAGGCCATTGAGGATCGCGGCACCAACGCAGATCGCCGTGCCATGCTGGTCATCATGGAAGACCGGGATCTTCATGCGTTCACGCAGCTTGCGCTCAACGTAGAAGCAGTCTGGCGCCTTGATATCTTCCAGGTTGATGCCGCCGAAGGTGGGTTCCAGCGAGGCGATGATGTCAACCAGTTTGTCGAGGTCGTGCTTCTCATTGATCTCAATGTCAAACACATCGATGCCGGCGAACTTCTTGAACAGCACGCCCTTGCCTTCCATCACCGGCTTGGCTGCCAACGGACCGATGTCGCCCAGGCCAAGCACGGCCGTGCCGTTGGTAATAACCGCGACCAGATTGCCGCGGCTGGTGTACTTGAAAGCGTTGTTCGGGTCCTTGACGATTTCTTCGCAGGGTGCTGCCACGCCGGGTGAGTAAGCCAGCCCGAGGTCATGCTGATTCACCAACTGCTTGGTTGCCGCGATACGGATCTTGCCGGGGGTTGGGAATTCGTGGTATTCGAGAGCGGCACGGCGCAGGATGGCGCGCTTTTCTTCGGCGGTGACGGGGGTCTGGGGCATGCTTGTTTCCTTCTGAGGTACTTGCAGAATACCTCACGCAAGTCGAACTGCCTGCGCTAGGAGGCAAAAAATAGTTGCTGGCACCGCCAAACAGGCTGGACGATCAGGCTGTCGAATCAAGAACTCGATGCTCGCCCATGCATCCTACCCTGAGTCCCGTCAGTGTCCAGGATTTCCGCGCGCAAGTCGCACCTGCTGGCTGGGTTGAGCGAGACCATGTTGTGCGGCCCTTGCGCAGTCAATTCTGCTCAGCGCTGAAACTGTTGTCCATATAATTGACCGGCGCACGCTTTACTTCATTCTTCTGAAAGCACCCATGGACGATGCAAAATGGACCTTCGGACTCACCATGATGATAGTCGGCATGGGGGGAACCTTTTTGACCCTATGGATTCTGGGACTGGTCATGGACCTGCTGAAAAAAGTCTTTCCCCTGGTCGCAAAGACCGGCACTGCGGAGAACAAATAATATGTTTGAGAGCCTCCAGACCGGCCTGTATGGACTGACCTCCGGGGTCAGTTATCTGTTCACTCAGGGCGGGCCCAACGTGATCATGCTCTTGATCGCCGCGGGCTTGCTCTACCTGGGCGTCAAGAAGCAAGTGGAGCCGCTGCTGCTCGTGCCCATCGGCTTCGGCTGCCTGCTCGTCAACATCCCTCTGTCCGACCTGATGGAGCCGGGCGGCCTGCTGCGGATCCTGTACGACATGGGGATCGCCAACGAAGTCTTCCCGCTGCTCATTTTCATCGGCATCGGCGCCATGATCGACTTCGGCGCCCTGCTGGAAAACCCCAAAATGCTGCTCTTCGGCGCGGCCGGCCAGTTCGGCATCTTCATCACCTTGATGCTGGCTTTGGCCCTGGGCTTCCCGGCGCTGGAGGCCGTCAGCATCGCTGTCATTGGCGCTTGCGACGGCCCCACCGCCATTTACGTCGCCTCCCAATACGCGCCGCAATTGCTGGCGCCGATTTCGGTCGCGGCCTATTCCTACATGGCGCTGGTGCCCATCATCCAGCCACCCATCATGCGGGCGCTGACCACGCCGGCCGAGCGGGTCATCAAGATGGCGCCGATCAAGCGCAGCGTCTCCACCACCACCAAGCTCCTGTTCCCCATCGTCGTGACCCTGGTCACGGGACTGCTCGCGCCCAAGGGACTGCCCCTGATGGGGACCATCATGCTGGGCAACTTCATGCGCGAGTGCGGGGTAGTGGCGCGGTTGACCAAGGCCTCGGAGAACGAAATCGCCAATATCGTCACCCTGTTCCTGGGCCTGGCCATCGGCGGCACCATGGAGGGCCACGCCTTTCTCAAGCCCACGACGCTGATGATTTTCGGCATGGGTTTCATCGCCATCTGCATGGATACCGTGGCCGGGGTCGTGTTCGGCAAGATCGTCTGCAAACTGACGGGCGGCAAGGTCAACCCGCTGATCGGCGCGGCCGGGATCTCCGCCTTTCCGATGGCCGCGCGGGTGGTCCAGGTCCAGGGACAACTCTACGACAAGAAGAACCACCTGCTGATGCACGCCGCCGGCGTCAATACCGGTGGCCAGATCGGCTCGGTGGTGGCGGCAGCAGTGATGCTGTCGGTGCTCAAGGGCATGGGACTGATTTAGTCTATCCCTTGATGATGCGCGGCAGCAGCATCTGGTGGCGCGGGCAAATCGATTTCGGGTTCTGGTAGGCAGCGCCGGCAAACGCTTTCAGGTAGCCCCGCAGCGCTCCAAGTTCCACGATCTCGTCGACGAAACCGTGGCGGGCGCAGTAGGCCGGGCGCGAAGTATCCAGATAACTTTGTGCCATCTCGTTCATTTTCTGCGCCAGTGGCTCGAGCGGCTTGCCCGAATCCTTGTCCTTGATCGCGCGGCGCGCGTAGGTCGCCACCGCCGCCGTCTCCCCATGCATCACATAGATCTCGGTGGCGGCCGTGCCAAGGGTAAAGGCGTTCTGACGATTCGCCGTGGGCCCACCCATGATGTAGTGCGCCGCGGCGCTGCCCTTCCTCAGCACGACCAGCATCATCGGGATGTCCGATTGCTGGATCGAGTACACCAGCGACTGGCCGATGCCGAGCAGTTCCGCCTTTTCGGCAATGTCGCCCACGTCGATGCCGGTCGTGTCCTGGAACCAGATCACCGGCACCCGGTCGCGGGCGCACAGGGTCACGAATTCGTTCATCTTGATCAGTCCCTGGCGGTAGAGCTTGCCGCCAATGCCTGGGTAATCCGCGTACTCCGGATAACCCTTGGGTAGCAGGCCCTGCCGGTTGCCGATGGCACCGACCAGCATACCGTCGAGCTTCACCAGCCCCGTGTATATCTCGGGTCCGTAATCCGGCCGGAACTCCATATGCTCGCTGCCGTCGACCAGACGCGCGAGGATGTCATCGAATGAATAGTCCGACTTCTGATTGAAAGGTAGCAGGTGGTAGAGGTCTGAAGCCGGAAGTTTCGGCTCAGCCGGTTCGGCCACCCGAAAGAACTTCGGGTCGTAGGCCGGGATCATGCGCATGTATTCCTTGATGCCGTCGAGCACGCCCGTCTCCTCGTCGTAGACGCGCGTGAAGAAGCCGGTTGCATCGTAATGGGTGGAAGCGCTGCCCGGTGGTTTGTCCTTCATGTTGCGCGTCACCGCGATCAGTTGCTCCAACCCGGCCACGTCAAAGCCGCCCTGTGGTGCCATACCCGACACGATGCCAACACCGCCGACGGCGATGTTGGCGTCCTTGTGCGCAATCAGAATGGTCGGACTGATCGCCTGGTAGCCGCCGCCGGCCGGATTGGTGCCGTAGATGCCGGCCAGTACCGGAATGCCGGCCTGCTCCAGCTCGGCGTGACGGAAGAAGGGTGCGCCCGAGCCGCGGCGGTCGGCATAGAACTTCTCCTGGTCGGGAAGCTTCACGCCGCTGCAGTTCACCAGCCAAACCAGAGGGATGTGCAGCCGCTTGGCCAGGTTGGTCACACGCAGGATGTTGTCGGGCTGTCCGGCAATCCAGGCGCCAGCGAGTACTTTGTTATCGAATCCTATGATCACCGCCCAGCGGCCGCCGATCTTGCCGAGGCCGTCGACCACGTTGGTCGTACCCTCCTCGTTGTCCTCTGGGTTGTAGAGGCTGTGCAGCGGCTGCCAGGTGCCCGGATCGACGAGGTACTCCAGCCGTTGCCACACGGTCAGTCCACCGCGTTCGTTGATCTTGGCCGTTGGTATGCCGACTTCCTCCACTGCCTTCTTCGCCACGGCGATTTCGGCTTCGACCGCCTCCAGTTTCAGGCGGCTCTCCTGTGTACGCGCGATGCGGTTTTCCTTCAGCAGTTTGCCGAAATCGGGCATTTTTTCGAAATAGGGTCTCATGCGGATTCTTCCCTCAATGTGGATGTGGCGTTGCGAAAAAAAGGGGCCAAAGCACGCCGGCTCCGCCCCCTATTCTTCCCCTCTTGTGCGGTTTCCCTACTCACGGTTGGGCGTGGTCCCGCAGGCCATGCCCGAGATGATGATCTTCTGGATGTTGGACGTGCCTTCCACCACCTGCAGCGACTTCGCGTCCCGGTAGAAACGCTCCGCCGGATACTCGGTCGAGAACCCGAACGAGCCGTAGATCTTCATGCACTCGTTGGCGGCATGCACCGCCGCCTCCGACGCCGCGAACTTGGCGACCGAAGTCTCGAACTGGTTCGGCTTGCCGTTGTCCTTCAGCCACGCTGCCCTGTACACCAGCATTTGCGCAGCCTGATGTTCGACCGTCATTTCGGCGATCTGCGCCATGACCATCTGATGCTGCGAGATCGGCTTTCCGAACTGGGTGCGTTCGTTAGCGTATTGAATGGCGATGTCCAGCGCACCGCCGGCGACGCCGAGCGCTCCGGCCGCACAGCCGATGCGGGTCTGGTTTAGCTGCCACATGCAGATGCGAAATCCATCGCCGGGCTGGCCCAGCACGTTTTCCTTCGGCACTTTCATGCCGTCGAAGGCGAACTCGCCGGTGGGCGCACATTTCAGGCCGAGCTTGGTCTCGATTGCGCGCGCGGTGCACCCTTTCCAGTTCTTCGGCTCAATGATGAAGGCGGTCATGCCTTTGTTGCCCATGGCCCGGTCGGTGTAAGCGTAGAGCAGGCCTGCATCGCCCACATGCGCCTGTGAGATCCACATCTTGGTGCCATGCACTTCCCAGTGGTCGCCCTTGTCGATTGCGTGCGTCTTCATGCTGGCCACGTCGGAGCCGGTGTTCGATTCAGTCATGGCGAAGAAGCCGAGCTGCGTGCCGGCCACCCAGCCGGGCACATACTTCTTCTTCTGCGCGTCGCTGCCGAACTTGGCCACCGTCAGCGCCGGCCCCAGGTTCTGCATGTTGAACGGCAGGCGCCAGGAGGCCGAAATCTTGGCAATCTGCTCCGCCATCAGAACAGACTCCATGTAACCCATGCCGCTGCCGCCTAGTTCCTCCGGAAGCGCGCAGGAGAACATGCCCAGTTCACCCATCTTGGCGACGCGATCGGGGCGGAACTCGTGACCCGCCTCCTCTTGCTCGAGCGTTGGTGCAATTTGCTCGGCGGCGAACCGCCGGGCTGTGTCCTGGATCAGTCGCTGCTGTTCGGAAAGTTCGAAATCCATCGTTACCTCGATTCTGTGTAAGAAAGGGTCATTCGATTACGAGGAGCAGGACCGCGTCCTCGACACTGTCGCCAACTTTCACCTTGATTTCCTTCACCGTGCCGGCACTGGGCGCATACACGTGGTTTTCCATCTTCAGCGCCTCGATAACAAGGAGTTCATCGTCTTCCTCGACCTTGGAGCCGGGTTCGACCAGAAGGGCCAGGATTTTTCCGGCCAGCGGAGCCAATACATCAGTCATGATTTTCCCTTTCGCGATAGATTTCAATTGGGTTTTGGATGGAGCAGCCTATCACAAAGCGCTTTCCCCAAAGCTGATCGAAGTCAATTCCGGAGCAGACGCGGCTGTCGCCTGCAACCAGTTGAGGAAAGTTGCGACGATCGGGCGTTCGTCGGCATGATCGGGAATCACGACGTAGTAGGCAAGGTCACTCGGGACCAGTCTTTCGCACGCCAGCACCAATTCGCCACGGGAAAGTTCGGCTTCGATCAAAAGGCGCGGCAGTAGCGCCAGACCCAGGCCCTGCGCAGCCGCAGCCGCGGTCATCGAAAACAGCTCGTAACGAGGACCAGCCAACGCTCTGGGCGCGCTAACATCGAGCGCGTCCAACCATTGGCGCCAGGCGTTGGGGCGCGTGCTTTGATGCAACAGCGGCAATTGCGCCAACGACTCGGGGCTAAGCGCGCGCGCGCCACCCAGCAATCGAGGACTGCCAACCGGCACCATTTCCTCGTCGAACAATCGCATGGAACGTGTACCAGGCCAATTGGCAAGCTGCTCTTTGGTGCCGGCGTGCAAGGCCGCGTCGAACCCGGTGTCGGCAAACAAGAAGGGGCGCGTGCGCGTCTCGATGTGTACAGTGATCTCGGGATGCAGCGCGGCGAGTTGTGGCAAGCGCGGTATCAACCAGCGGGTCGCAAAGGTTGGCACGGCCGCCAAATGGACGCTGCCGCCGCTGCCCTGGTTGGACATGACGTCAAGTGTGTTCAGCTCAAGCGCCTCCAGGCGTGGCGCGACTTGCGCCGCATACTGCGCGCCACGCACAGTGAGCGCGACACCGTGGCGAGTGCGGCGAAACAGCGCGACACCAAGAAATTCCTCCAGACCCGTGATTTGTCGGGACACGGCGCTTTGCGTCATCGCCAATTCCTGAGCTGCGCGTGTGTAGCTCTCGTGGCGTGCTGCGGCTTCAAGGCAGGCGAGGGCCTGCAAGGATGGGATTTTTCTGCGCATGATGTGCCAAATATACACAACATGCCGAAAAAAATAGCATAAATAACCTTGAAAGCACGCAAAGTATGATTGAAACGCATAACTTTATGCGAATAAGTCGTTTGCTTGGCGAGCCCGTGTCACGTTACCATGAGCTCTGACCGCAATCGAATTTGTGGACCATCCACTGACCCTATCGGAGACTCCTCATGGCCCACCCGCCCTTCAACTGGCAAGACCCCTTTTTGCTCGATTCCCAGCTCCACGACGACGAGCGCATGGTGCGCGACGCAGCGGCGGCTTACGCCCAGGGCAAATTGCAGCCACGGGTGATCGAAGACTTTCGCACCGGTACGATTGATGCGGCAATCTTTCGCGAAATGGGCGAGCTCGGCCTGCTTGGCCCGACCATCCCCGAGGCCTATGGCGGACCTGGCCTCAACTATGTCTCGTACGGGCTGATCGCGCGTGAAGTCGAGCGTGTCGACTCGAGTTATCGCACGGTGATGAGCGTGCAAAGTTCGCTGGTGATGGTGCCCATTTTCGATTTTGGCACCGAAGCGCAGCGGCAGAAATACCTGCCCAAGCTGGCTACGGGTGAATGGATTGGCTGCTTTGGCCTGACCGAGCCGGACCACGGCTCCGATCCCGGCTCCATGGCAACGCGCGCCCACAAGGTGGCTGGCGGCTACAAGCTGTCGGGCTCCAAGATGTGGATCTCCAACAGCCCGATCGCTGACGTTTTCGTGGTCTGGGCCAAGGAAGTGTCTGAAGGAGGCAAGGTAGGCCCGATCCGCGGCTTTGTGCTGGACAAGGGCGCCAAGGGCTTGAGCGCGCCGACGATTCACGGCAAGGTGGGTTTGCGCGCCAGCATCACGGGTGAAATCGTGATGGACGGCGTCTTTTGCCCGGAAGAAAATGCCTTCCCCGAAGTGCGGGGTCTGAAAGGCCCCTTCACCTGCTTGAACTCGGCACGCTACGGCATCGCCTGGGGTGCTCTGGGTGCGGCCGAAGACTGCTGGCTGCGTGCTCGCCAGTACGTGCTGGACCGCAAGCAGTTTGGCCGGCCCCTGGCAGCCAATCAGCTGATCCAGAAGAAACTGGCCGACATGCAGACCGAGATCGCGCTGGGTCTGCAAGGCTGTCTGCGGCTGGGTCGCATGAAGGATGAGGGCACGGCCTCGGTCGAAATCACCTCCATCCTGAAGCGCAACTCCTGCGGCAAGGCGCTCGACGTTGCCCGTCTGGCGCGCGACATGATGGGCGGCAACGGCATTTCCGATGAATTTGGCGTGGCGCGGCATCTGGTGAATCTGGAAGTGGTGAACACCTACGAAGGCACGCACGACATCCATGCCCTGATTCTGGGGCGGGCTCAGACGGGTATTGCGGCGTTTGCGAATTGACTGTTTTGTTTGATTTTTCTCATGCATTTCAGCGT
>QYPX01000110.1 GCA_007280205.1 Comamonadaceae bacterium | reverse complement strand
ATGCAATTCGTCCGTGCCAGAACTGTTCAGTGCCAGCAATTCTTCCCTCAGAGGGGGTGAAAAAGGCGCACTGCTGTGGGCCAGGACGCTCAGTGTTGGCCCGGAAAAGTCGGCCAGAACGCCGTCAACGCCGTCGAGCGAGGTGCCCGACATCAGACCCAGGTAAATTTCAGACACGCGGTGTGCCCTTGCCAGAGGTCTTACTGAGCGCTGCCCTGTTGCACCACAGCAGCTGCAGCCAGGGCAATCCGGTTTTCTGCCGCCAGGCGTGCAAAGGCCGTCTTGGCGGAGGCAGCCACCGGAACGGACTCGCTTTGTCGGGCAATGGTGAGCGGATCACGATGGACGCCATTAACGCGGAACTCGAAATGCAAATGGGGTCCGGTGGCCCAGCCCGTGGCGCCGACCGCCCCAATGGTTTGACCCTGACTCACCGTGGCGCCGCGTCGTACGTTGATACGGCTCAGGTGGGCGTAAACGGTGCTGTGTTGATTGCGGTGTTTCAGAATGACCATATTGCCGTAACCATTCTGGACGCCAGCAAAGTCGACCGTGCCATCGCCCACGCTGCGCACCGCTGTGCCACTGGGGGCGCCGTAGTCAACGCCTTGATGCGCCCGCCGGGTCTGCAAAATGGGATGGAAACGCATCTTGAAACCACTGGTGATGCGCGAAAACTCCATCGGTGACGCCAAGAAGGCGCGGCGCAAGCTCTGGCCGTCGAATGTGTAATAGCCGCCTTTGCTGCGGCTCGCTGGTTCCTGGAACCACATGGCCTGGAAGGTCTTGTTGTTGTTGACGAACTCGGCGCTCAGGACGCGTCCCGGTCGCAGGGGTTCGGCATCACCTTCAAGGGCTTCGTAAACCACCGAAAAACGATCTCCCTTGCGCAGTGCGCGGTGAAAGTCAATGTCGCCGGCAAAAATTTCGGCAAGCTGGATGGCAATGTTGTCAGGAATTTTGGCTTCGTCGGTCGCTGCGAACAGGGAACTCTGGATGGTGCCGCTGGCTAGCCGGGTGGATGCAGTCAGCGCTGCAACTTCAACGCGCGACTGGAAGCCATTGGCAGTTCGCTCAACAACCAGCCGGTTGAAATTGCCATTGTCCTCGGGACTCCAGCGTGCAACGAGTTTGAGCAGGCGATTGTTTTCGCTGGTCTCGGCCGTGACGTTGCGGCCGCTGCGGCCGAGCAGGGCCTGACGCGAAGTGGTGTCCGAGCGCAAGAACGCCGCAGCCAGCGTGTCGTCAACGCCCAGGCGGCTGAGCAGGGTGTCGGCGGTGTCGCTGGAGCGGCTGATCTCTGAGCGAAAAAGTTTGAAGGACTGCAGTTCCAGATCGGCCGGAACATGGAGTGCCAGAGCGCTGACCGATTCAAGAACCTGCTGCACCGGCAGTTCGGACGCGTCCGGTGCCAGGCTCGCTACCGCGAAGGCACCACCTGCACCCGCCATCAGCAGCGCCGCAAAGCTTGCGGCAACTCGTTTCGGGTATTGCTTCACGGTTCGACTGCTGGAATCCAGTACAGCGTTCCCGGCGCAAAGTAGGCTTTTGATCAAGAGAAGTATTCCAGGGCAGGCAGGTTAGGGCAGATTCCGAACAGGCAAGAGAAGCATGCAGGCTGGGCGAATTAAAATCAAGTGCAAGAGTGAGCGAGGAGTATAACTGCGCTGCACCGTAACGCATCAAGAAAAACCCCTATGAATCAAGCCTCAACATCCCCGTTTTCTGTAACAGACCGTGTTCGTGAGGCCTTGGCAGTGACCCTGCGCGGTTGCGAAGAGCTGATCCCGCAGGACGACTGGGTCAAGAAACTGATGCGCTCCGAGGCTAGTGGCACGCCGCTGCGTATCAAGCTGGGACTGGATCCAACAGCACCTGATATCCACATCGGGCACACCGTCGTGCTGAACAAGATGCGTCAGTTGCAGGATTTGGGTCACACCGTCATCTTCCTGATCGGCGACTTCACCACGCTGATTGGCGACCCTTCAGGTCGCAACAGCACGCGTCCACCCTTGACACGCGAGCAAATCGAGGCCAACGCTCAGACCTATTACCGCCAGGCCTCCATGGTGCTCGATCCATCAAAGACCGAGATTCGCTACAACAGCGAGTGGGGTGACGCGCTGGGCTCGCGCGGCATGATTCAGCTGGCCGCCCGTTACACGGTGGCGCGCATGATGGAGCGCAACGATTTTTCCGACCGCTTCAAGTCCGGAACGCCGATCAGCGTGCACGAATTTCTCTATCCCTTGATGCAAGGCTATGACAGCGTGGCGCTCAAAAGCGATCTCGAACTTGGTGGCACCGACCAGAAATTCAATTTGTTAGTGGGTCGTCACTTGCAGACTGAGTATGGTCAGGAGCCGCAATGCATTCTGACCATGCCGCTGCTGGAGGGACTCGACGGCGTGGAGAAGATGTCCAAGAGCAAGAACAACTACATCGGCATCTCGGAAGACGCCAACACCATGTTCGCCAAGGTGCTCAGTATTTCCGATCCGCTGATGTGGCGCTGGTACACCCTGCTGAGTTTTAGCAGTGAGGCCGAAATAACTGCGCTGAAGGCGCAGGTCGAGGCGGGTCGCAACCCGAAAGAAGCCAAAGTGGCCCTGGCCCGCGAGATCACGGCCCGCTTTCATTCTCTTGCAGCGGCTGACGCAGCCGAGCAGGATTTCATCAATCGCAGCAAGGGCGGCCTGCCGGATGAAATCGCTGAAGTGTCGCTGCCACTGGGCGAAACGGATGACCCGCTGGGCCTGGGGGCCTTGCTCAAGCTGGCCGGGCTGACCAGTTCCGTGGGGGAAGGAAATCGCCTGATCGACGGTGGCGGAGTGCGTCTGGATTCGGCTGTGGTCAGCGACAAGGGGCTGAAACTGGGGCGCGGCAGCTACGTCCTGCAGGTTGGCAAGCGCAAGTTTGTCAAGGTCACGCTGGGCTGAGTTGGCATGGTTTCGCTGTTGCCGATCCGATTTCTGACGCCGCAACGCCTGCTTTGGGCTTCCATTGCGGTGGCCATGATCACTATCACGCTCAAGACCCTGGCCTGGTACGTCACGGATTCGGTTGGTTTGCTGTCAGACGCGATGGAGTCTTTTGTGAACCTGGCCAGCGCCATCTTTGCGCTGATGATGGTCACCATCGCCCAGCGCCCGGCCGACCAAGAACACCCTTATGGACATCACAAGGCGGAGTACTTCTCGTCCGGCTTTGAAGGCGTGCTCATTGTGGGCGTCGCTCTGGGCATTATCTGGGCCGCAACGTGGCGGCTGTTCGAGCCGCAACCCTTGCAGGACCTGGGTTGGGGTCTGGCTTTGTCGGTGCTGAGTTCGGCGCTCAACGGCTTGCTGGCCTGGGTGATGTTCAGTTCTGCAAAAATTCATCGATCGATTGCGCTGGAGGCCGATGCCAGACACCTGGTGACCGACGTCTGGACTTCGATTGGTGTCGTGCTGGGTCTGGCCGGTGTGGCACTGACGGGCTGGGTCTGGCTCGACGCGCTGGCCGCCATCGGAGTTGCTTTGAATATTTTGTGGGAAGGGGCTCACTTGATGTGGCGCTCCTCTCAAGGCTTGATGGATGAGGCCGTGGAGCCCGACGTGATGCAAGAGATCCAGAATACGCTGGCACACTTCGATCACAACACCATCCGCTTTGACCATGTGGTTACCCGCCGCTCGGGCCAGCGTCGCTTTGTCGACATGCACATGCACATGCCTGCCAGCTGGTCGCTGGGGCGGGCTGCCGCAGTACGCACCAGCGTCGAGCAGGCGTTGATGAGCGCGGTACCGGGCTTGCGGGCCACGATTCAACTTCTGCCCAGCGATGTGGAGGCGCATTTTGACGATGCGCGCGATTTGAAATGAAATCCCCTGGCTTGGCGGCATGATTGCCTTGTTGCAGCGCGTCAGTCAGGCACGGGTCGTGATCGATGGCCAGGTGGCAGGCGAGATCGGTGCTGGTTTGCTGGTATTTCTGTGCGCCGAAAATGGTGACAGCGAGCTTGAGAGTGACAAGCTGCTGGCCAAGATCGGCAAGTTGCGCATCTTCAGTGACGACGCAGGCAAGATGAACCGCAGTGTGCAGGATCTCGATGGCGCTGGCAAGACCGGTGCTCTGCTGGTGGTGAGTCAGTTCACCTTGGCTGCCGACGCCTCGGGTGGTAACCGGCCGAGCTTCTCGGCGGCGGCCCGACCGGAGCAGGGGCGCAGGCTGTACGAGTATTTTGTGGCGCAAGCCAGACGCGTCCACGCCAACGTGCAGACCGGCCAGTTTGGTGCTGACATGAAGGTGCATCTGGTGAACGACGGGCCGGTGACGATTCCCTTGCGCATAGCACCTGAGCCACATCAAATGCGGGCCGATTAGCAAGCCTGTTCGAGTGAGGCGATGTCATAATCGCCGGGCACGTCGGGGTCGGCCTGCCATATGCAAAAAAACAGTCTCAAGCTCAAGATCGCCATTTATCTGATCATCGTCCTGTCAACGGCGATGCTGGCGTTTACGTGGCTGATTCTCAAGCACCGGCAGGAAGACATGCAAGGCGTGGTGGCACGGCATGTGACCCAACTCTCCGAGATGGTGGTGGCCAGCACCCGCTATACGATGCTGGTCAACAAGCGCGACATTGTCGAGAAAATCATCGAAGACCTGGGCAAGCAGAAGGCTATTGAGCGGCTTCGTGTCATCAGCAAGGATGGCACCATCATTCACTCCAACCGGAAGTCCGAAGTGGGCTATTCGGTTGAACAAAAGGACGAGCCCTGCATCAACTGCCACCTGTCGAGTCAGCCTTTGAAGAGTGTTCCAGACGACAAGCGCTGGAAGATCATCGAGACTGCTGGCGGGCACCGGGTTCTCGGCACCATGCACGCGATCCGCAATGAAGCATCGTGTTCTTCCGCCTCATGTCATGAGCATCCGCCCAATCAGTCGGTGCTGGGTGTCGTCGATGTCGCCTATTCTCTGGATGAGATGGACCAGTCGATGCGCTCGCATGCCATTCACATCATCGGTATTTCGATCGGCTTCATCCTGCTTTTTTCTCTCGCCATCGGTCTGCTGCTGCAGCGTCTGATCTACCTGCCACTGAAGGACCTCGAAGCAGGTGCCAAGGACGTGGCCGGTGGCAAACTGGATCAGGCTATCCCGGTGCGCAGCGGTGATGAATTCGGTCTCGTTGCCGGATCCTTTAACCAGATGACAGCCGCACTCAATCAGTCCCGCCAGGAAATGCGGGACCTGGTGCAAACACTGGAGCACAAAGTGTCTGAGAGAACGCAGGAGCTTCTTGCTGCCAAGGCGGAGGTGGCGCAAGGTGAAAAGCTGGCCTCGATCGGCGTGCTCGCGTCCGGCATTGCGCATGAACTCAACAATCCACTGACCGGCGTGCTGACTTTCACCTCGCTGATGCGCAAGAAGGCGCCCGATGGCAGCGAAGACGCAGAAGACCTGGATCTGGTGATTCGCGAGACCAAGCGCTGTGCCAGCATCATCAAGCGCCTGCTTGACTTTGCCCGCGAAAAAGTCCCGGTCAAGGGCTTCTTCAGCCTGGACCGGGTGATTGAAGATACGGTGCGTTTCGTCGAGCGGCCGGCCTCCTTGCAGCAGATTGAAATCAGCACCGATCTTGATCCGGGCTTGCCCCAGATCTGGGGTGATGCTGACCTGATCAAGCAGGTCATCCTGAACCTGCTGGTCAACGCGCAGCAGGCCATCGAGGGCAAGGGAAATGTCACGGTACGTACTCGCCCGTCTGCCGTTACAAGCAATACCAAGACGGGTGTCGATGCCACGCCCATGGTTGAAATTGCGGTGATCGACACCGGCTGCGGGATCCCCCAGGCCAATTTGCAGCGGATTTTCGATCCCTTTTTTACTTCCAAGGAGGTCGGTAAAGGAACCGGCCTGGGCTTGTCGGTAAGCTATGGAATTGTCAAAGCCCACGGTGGCAGGATCACTGTCGAAAGCATTGTCGGGACCGGAACCACCTTCCGCATCTACCTACCGATCATGCCACCAGCGAATGAAACCGAACGCCACGCAGATGAGAGTAAGCCATGAGTGCAAGAATCCTGATCGTTGATGACGAGGAGATAGTAATTCGGAGCTGCCGACGCATTCTGAGCGACGGCGAGCTCTATAGCGTTGATTCGACGCAGGACGGCGCATCTGCCTTGCGCAAAATCGAGGAGAGTGAATTCGACCTGATGGTGCTCGACATCATGATGCCGGGCATCGACGGTCTGGAGGTTCTGCAGCAGGTCAAGGAGCGCCATCCCGATGTGGATGTGATCATGGTGACCGGGCTGTCCCAAATCCAGACGGCGGTCAAGGCGATGAAACTCGGTGCCTTTGATTATTTGTCCAAGCCCTTTGATCCGGATGAACTCAAACATGTCGTCGACCGGGCCCTGGAGCGCCGGCGTCTGCTGCAGGAAAATCGGCACCTCAAGAACGAGGTTGGTTCCAAGTACCGGTTTGAAAATATTGTTGGTGCGAGCGCGCCGATGCAGGCCGTGTACGCGCTGATTGCCAAGTGCGCACCGACCAACACCACGGTGCTGATCACCGGCGAGAGCGGCACCGGCAAGGAAATGATTGCCCGTGCCATCCATTACAACAGTTTGCGCAAGGACCAGCCCTTTGTCACGGTCGACTGCAATACCCTGAGTGAAAACCTGCTGGAGAGTGAGCTGTTCGGTCACACCAAGGGCTCATTTACGGGTGCCGTGGCAAACAAGAGGGGCATGTTCGAGGTTGCCAACAATGGAACGCTTTTTCTCGATGAGTTTGGCAATATTCCACTTTCAACGCAAGCCAAATTGCTGCGCGTGATTCAGGAACGTGAATTCAGGGCGGTCGGCAGCACCGTCGTCCAGAAGACCAATGTCAGACTGGTCACCGCCACCAACAAGGACCTCAAGGCGATGGTCGCGGATGGCTCGTTCCGTGAGGATCTTTACTATCGGGTCAACGTGTTCCCGGTTCACGCCCCGGCTTTGAGGGAGCGCCGCGATGATATCCCGGCGCTGGCTTTCCATTTCCTGAAGGTCTTTTGCAACGAGCTCGAAAAGCCGGTATCCGAGATCTCGGAGGCGGCCATGAGCACACTGGTTAACTATGACTGGCCGGGTAATGTGCGGGAACTCGAGAACACCATGCACCGGGCGGTGATCCTTGCTTCAGACAAATCGATTCACCGGGCTCACCTCGTCAACATCATCGATAACGAGCCGCGCCTGGATCTTGAAGTACCGAGAACCGGCGAGGATCTCAAGCGATTAAAGAAGATCGCCAGAGAGAAATCGGTCGAGGATGTCGAAAAGCTGTTTATTCAGGAGACGCTCAAGAGAAACGCGTCCAACGTTACCAAGAGTGCTGAAGAGACCGGTATGCAGCGTTCCAATTTTCAGGCGCTGATGAAGAAATACAACATCCGCGTCCGCGATACCGAATACGACCCTGACGAGCCAGAAGCTTCCTGAGGCTTGGATGCCCTGGCGCGCTGCACCAGGGTATTCAGTCGGGCATCAGGGAGCAGCGTCGTGTTTGGGCTCGTCTTCGACTTCTTCGTAGCCGGTGATCATGGCCTTGAAGTGGGCCGAGGGGGTGTGGCCGAGGCTGGCAAGATACACATGCACGATCATGAAACCGCAGAAGACGATGAACAGCAGGACGTGCACCGTGTCGACGACCCGAACGCCGCCCAGCGCGTCAACGATCGATGAGAAGCGTCCCACGTCCCACAATAACAAGCCGGTGAAGAACATGACCGGCACCAGCAACATCATGATGATCTGGTACAGCATGCTTTGCAGGGCATTGAATTTCTTGTAGGCATTCGGGTGGTGCGGATTCGGCTCGCCCCGGAAGATGCCGTAGCCATAGAACTGCATCTGGCGAAAGCTCGCCTGGAAGTATTTTTTCGGACTCAGCTCGGGGTGATAGACCTTGATCTTGTCGCTGGACAGGTAGTAGCCCAGCCAGACAAAGAAGTTGGCAATCAGGGCGAAGCCAATCCAGTTGTGCGCGACGACCGCCGTCCTGAAGGGAATCAGCTGAAACAGATCAAGGTAGCGGATCTGCAGCCCGGTGGCGATCATGAGCACGAAACCGAAGGCGTTGGTCCAGTGCCAGAGTCTGACGGGCAAGGGATGGATATAGAGCTTTTCCATGGCGTTTTCCTGCTATTTGGAGGCGTCGTCAGCAGAGTGACGATGGCCGGTTGAAGCCTGCTTGCCCGAATCCTGAGCGGCGGCGATCCGCTCGGCTTCCAGTTTCTGGCGTACCCCTTTGAACAAGCGTTTGATCGTCATGTGCACCAGCGGCACACTGGCCGCGCCGAACACGACCAGTATCAGCAGGTAGTCGAGCAACTTGATGCGGGTACTGCCGATGGCATAGAAGCCGCGCACGGATTGCATCGAGGTCAGCGAATTGAGTACTTCACTCTGCACCCCATGGCGCAAGGGCCGACCATCCGGGCCGGCGATCGTCAGCGTCACGCTCTGGAAGGCGGCAGCCCCTTGCTTGTGGCAGGTGTCGCAGTCCTTGATGGCTTTGGATTTTTCACTCAGCTGATGAGCTTCGACGCCTGAGTGAACTTCCAGGCGGCCGCGCAACAGCATCTTGCCGTCGCCGCCATCCTGGTTGAACTCCTTGAGCAGGCTCCATAAGGCACGCTCATCGAGTCCTATGTCTTTGCTGTCGGCGGTATCGGTTCTCTTCTCAAATTTGGGCACACCCAATTTTTCTGAAACCTGGCGTTTTGCCGTGCTGTCATAAAGGCGGAGGTTGACCCGGCGCTTCGCATCGGGTGCATGGCAGACCGGGCAGGATATCGCTTCAAAGTGACGCACTGTGTTAGGCAGCCAGTCGTCGTGCTGTTTGACAACCTCCTTGTGACATACCAGGCAGGTGTCTTTGACGCCCTCGCCCATCGATGCTGCCTTGACGGCGTGCGCCTGGTGACAACCCGCGCACAGCGGGGCGCTGATGCCCTTGGCAATGCGCTCCTGACCGTGGACATCCTTGGCATAGGCCTTGAAGATCGGTTCATGGCACTTTGCACAGGGGGTGTCCGTGATCGGGCCAACGACTTTGCTTGAGCGTAGCGTGTGTGGATTGTGGCAGTCGGTACAAAGCGGCGCCTTCTTGTTACCGGCTTTGATCAGTGCCGCGTGAACACTGTCATCGTACTCGGTGGCCTTTTTCTTGTGACAGTCACGGCAGGACTCGCGCATGCCCAGCGAGAACTCCCGCTTGCTCTTGATGGCGGTCTTGACCTTGCCGTGCGTTTTCGAGTCCAGATTCGAATGGCAGTCCTCGCAGTCCGCCTTTTTGTGCATGGACTCGGTATACGCCTTGGTCGAGACGCTCAATGACAGAGCCTCCCCGCTTTCCAGCGTCTTGGTCATGCCGTCTTTGTCGTGGCAGGATAGACAGGCTTTAGTCTCTTTGGACATCTCGCCTTCTGCCGCGTGGGCAGTCAGGCCGGCTAAAGACAGGATAAATGCAAGCAGGCCTGCCAGGATGAAACTGGTCGGTGTGCGGGAGCTTTTCATTCGGGTTCCCCAGGGTTGGGTCTTCTCACGGCGAAAACCATCAGGTGACGATTGTCATGCCTGATGGGGGCCGCTTCTCACCGCTTGGAGCATTGATTGCCAGATTCGTGATGTAGCTCAATGCTTCAGGTCAGACTTACTGGTTTTTCGCTTTCCACGCTTGCATGCCGATCTTGGCCAACATGACCACGCCAACCACGGGAAGCATCACGGCGTAGGCCAAACCGATGAAGGGAGCGGCCAGAAACAGTGCAATGTTCTTGATCCGGCTTTCCTTTTCGATCACTTCAACATGGACCTGCTCCATTGGCGCCTGCACTGCTTCGGGGGCGACTTCCGGGGCTGCCTCGCGCAGCGCATGGGCGGCACTTTGTTCAATCATCTCGGGCGAAAGGGGTTTGCGCACAAAGTCTGTAACGCCAGCGGCCTTGGCCCGGCTTTCGTTCTCTGTCGTGCCATAGCCGGTGATGATGACCACCGGTGTCCAGGGTTGGCTGGCCTTGACCCGCTCCGCCAATTCAACGCCGTCCATGCCAGGCATCTTGATGTCGGTAAAGACCACATCAAATGACTGCTCGCGCATTTGCTTCAACGCTTCATGGGCATTTTCTACCGTCGTCACAACGTAGCCCTTGTTTTCTGACAGGACACGGTGGAAACTCTTGCCGACAACGGCGTCGTCATCAACAACCAGAACTTTACGCAGTGCACTCATGACTCTTTCTCCTTCAATAAATCAGATTAATCAGCAAAATTGCTGCAAATTCACGCTACTGTTTCCAAACACTTGATCGCTACTGAAGCGTTGCGCATTGAGCCTGCTGGTCGCGCCGCAGGGCCCAGCGCTTGTGCATCATGGCGCCGTTGGCTGCGTTGATGACATCGTCTGGTCCTACGGGTTTTGCCAGATAGTCGTAAGCGCCCAGGGATACCGCTTCCTTGGCAGATTCAACTGCCGGGTAGCCCGTGATCATGATCACTTCACTCTCGGGCCATTTTTCCTTGATCATTTTCAGTACCGACATGCCGTCGAGCCCTGGCATGCGCTGATCGAGCAAGACCACGTCGAATGAGCGCTGTCCCATCATCTGCAGTGCATCACGGCCGTTTTTGACCAACTCGACTTTGCAACTGTCGCCAGAGAGCGCTCTGAGATAGCTGAGCCGAACGACTTCTTCGTCATCTACCACCAGGATCTTGGTTGTTTGGTTCATTTGTGTTACCTCTATTTCTTTGTGTTTGCTGGTTCTTTCTACGCAACCCCTGTGCCAGCCCCGTCGTCCGACGAATTAGCTCTTTCATTTCAACAGCTTACGAAAGAATGGCGAGCGTCAAACGGTCCCCGAGCCATGATTTCTTACGGATCCAAGTACAAATTGTTTGTACATTTTTCTTGTGAAAACAAGGCCTTGATCGCGAATCCAGAGGGAGGGCGCGCGGTGGGCGAGAATATTTTTTATGTGCGGCTGGACCCGCAGATGAGCTGACGCATGGCCGCCCTGACGCTTTGACCCAGATCAGAGACCGTGCATATGCCGCCATCGGTGGACCGAAATCCGAGCACAATCGCGCTGAGTCTGTAAGGGTTATTACTAATAGCAGACTCCTTTCGGTGTCTCTACCGATCGATGGAAACTGTTGAAACCAAGAAGGGAAACCTCGCGATGAAATTTTCGATTCCTCAAAAACTGATCACTTTGTCAGTTCTGGGCCTTGCTGCTGCCGCATTTACTGGTACCTCGTACGCTGCAGTCAACGCCGATGCCGCCGCCGCACTGGCAAAAAAGAGTGACTGCCTCAAGTGCCATGCCATTGACAAGGACAAAAAGGCGGCTTCCTACAAGAAGATTGCTGAAAAATACAAAGGCAAGGCTGATGCGGAAGCGAAGCTGATGGATGTTCTGACCAAGTCACCCAAGGTCAAGCAGCAGGACGGCACGGAAGAAGAACACAAGCCCGTCGCCAGCAAGGATGCTGCCGAGATCAAGAATCTCATTAGCTGGATTCTGGCCCAGTAAACCTCAGCGGTCGGACAGTCGCCTTATTCCTGATAGGGACTGTCAAACCCGAGTCTGGCAAGAATCAGGGTTTCGCGCTGCTCCATAGCCAGCGCGTCCTGCGCGCTGGTTTCATGATCCCAGCCCTGCGCATGCAAAACGCCGTGCACCAGCAGGTGCGCGTAGTGCGCCTGCAGGTCCTTGCCAAGGGTTGATGCCTCCTGCGCTGCCACGGGCGCGCACAGGACCAGATCGGCATGGACGAAGGGCTTGTGTGCGTAGTCGAAGGTCAGCACATTGGTGGCGTAGTCTTTTTTCCGGTAATCGCGGTTCAGGCTGCGCGCTTCATCGGCGTCAACGATGCGCACCGTGATCTCGGCATCGCTATCGAGCGCTTGGCGAATCCATCGTGTCACCTTGTGGCGCGCCAGTGCTGCGCGGTGCAAAGGCGCGTCCTGGAATTTGCCGAACTGCAGTGACAATGTCAGTTGATGCAGCATGATTCAGACGTCCGATCCGGAGCGTTTGCGCGGCGCATCGTAGGCGTCCACAATGCGTGCCACCAGCGGATGCCTCACCACGTCGACGCTGGTGAAACGGCAGATGGCGATGCCATTGACACGCTTGAGCACGCGTTCGGCATCAATCAGTCCGCTGAGCTGCGTCTTGGGCAGGTCAATCTGGCTGACGTCACCCGTCACCACTGCCTTGGAGCCAAAGCCAATGCGTGTCAGGAACATCTTCATCTGTTCGGGCGTGGTGTTTTGTGCTTCGTCCAGTATCACGAAAGCGGTGTTGAGCGTGCGTCCGCGCATGAAGGCCAGCGGTGCGATCTCAATGGTTTGGCGTTCCAGTGCTTTCTGTACCTGCTCAAAACCCATCAGGTCATAGAGCGCGTCGTACAGGGGGCGCAGGTAGGGGTCGATCTTCTGCGCCAGATCACCCGGCAAGTAGCCCAGCCGCTCCCCCGCTTCGACCGCCGGGCGCGTCAGCACAATGCGTTGCACCGCACTGCGCTGCAAGGCGTCCACCGCCATGGCCACAGCGAGGTAGGTCTTGCCGGTGCCCGCGGGGCCGATGCCAAAGGTAATGTCGTTGGCGGCAATATTGTCCAGGTAGGTGGCCTGGTTGATGGTGCGGGCCTTGAGGTCACTGCGCTTGGTTTTGAGCGCCGGACCGTCCGCCTCATCCAGGCTCGCGTCACCGGCCAGCATCAGCTGCACGGTAGCGGTCTCGATCGGGCGCGCTGCCATTTCGTAGAGAGCCTGTAGCATCTCCATGCCGCGCTTGGCATTGGCCTTGGTGCCGTCCACCTTGAACTGTTCGTGCCGGTGCGCAATCTTGACCTGCAAGGCCAATTCGATGGTGCGCAAATGCTCGTCCATGGGGCCGCACAAGTGCGACAGACGGGTGTTGTTGGGTGGGGAAAACAGGTGTCTGAGAATCAAGTTGATAATTCCTCAATAGGTTAGCAATGATAGGCATGAAATGATCGGCAAACTGACAGGCACCTTGAGTGACAAGAATCCGCCCCAGGTACTGGTGGATTGCAACGGCGTGGGTTACGAAGTGCATGTACCCATGAGCACCTTCTACAACCTGCCGGAGTTGGGCGCGAGGATCAGTTTGCTGACCCACTTTGTGGTCCGTGAGGACGCGCAGATCCTGTACGGCTTTGCCAGTGCCCAGGAGCGCGAAGCCTTTCGGCAATTGATCAAGATTTCGGGCGTTGGTCCGCGTACCGCCTTGTCCGTGCTCTCCGGCATGAGTGTGGCGGAGCTGGCGCAGGCGGTGACGCTGCAAGAGGCCGGGCGACTGGTCAAGGTGCCTGGCATCGGCAAGAAAACGGCGGAGCGCTTGCTGTTGGAGCTCAAAGGCAAACTCGGGCCCGATATCGGCGCGTCCGCGAGTGTCGGCAGCGCCAGCCAGGTCGACATCTTGCAGGCTCTGCTGGCGCTGGGTTACAGCGACAAGGAAGCCGCGCTGGCGCTCAAGGCGCTGCCCAGTGAGGTCGGTGTCAGCGAAGGCATCAAGCTGGCGCTCAAGGCCTTGTCGAAAGCCTGAGGTGCGAAGGATGGAACAGTCAGCGGCGGCAGGCTGACCTCCGCTATAGTCTGACCTGACCGAGAAGCACCAAGCACCGTGAGCATTCAAACCGACGACTTTGCCCCGCCGCCCAAGCGCATGGTGTCTGCGGCGCCTGCCTCACCCAATGAGGAGGCGCTGGAGCGCGCGCTGCGGCCCAAACTGCTTGACGAGTACGTTGGCCAGCTCAAGGTGCGCGAGCAGCTCGAGATCTTTATCAGTGCCGCCAAAATGCGCGAGGAGGCGCTGGACCATGTGCTGTTGTTTGGCCCTCCCGGACTGGGCAAGACGACGCTGTCGCACATCATCGCCCATGAACTCGGTGTCAATCTGCGCCAGACCAGCGGCCCCGTGCTGGAAAAGCCGAAAGACCTGGCAGCCCTGCTGACCAACCTGGAAAAGAACGACGTCCTCTTCATCGATGAAATTCACCGTCTCAGCCCGGTGGTGGAGGAAATTCTTTACCCGGCGCTGGAAGACTACAAGATCGACATCATGATTGGCGAAGGTCCCGCTGCGCGTTCCATCAAGCTCGATTTGCAGCCCTTCACCCTGGTCGGTGCCACGACGCGCGCCGGCATGCTGACCAATCCGCTACGTGACCGCTTTGGCATCGTGGCGCGGCTCGAGTTTTACTCACCCGAGGAATTGGCTCGCATCGTCAAGCGCAGCGCTGGCTTGCTCAAGGTACCAACCGACGACCAGGGTGGTTTCGAGATCGCTCGTCGCGCGCGCGGCACGCCCCGCATTGCGAACCGCTTGCTGCGCCGGGTGCGCGACTACGCGGATGTCAAAGGCGCAGGTCAAATCACGCTGGACATTGCGAACCGCGCCCTGGCCATGCTCGACGTCGATCCGCAGGGCTTTGATTTGATGGACCGCAAGCTGCTCGAAGCGGTTATCCACCGCTTTGACGGGGGTCCGGTCGGGCTGGACAATATTGCTGCGAGCATCGGCGAAGAGCGCGAGACGATTGAAGATGTGATCGAGCCCTATCTGATCCAGCAGGGCTATTTGCAGCGCACGCCAAGGGGTCGCATTGCGACACTGGCCGCCTACCGGCATCTGGGTGTCACGCCACCGAATCGCGACAGCGAACTGTTTGACGCCTAAGAATCGCTGTCATCCGGGATCCAGTGCTGCTCGCACTATGGATTGCGGGTCGTGGCCCGCAATGACAAACCAGTGGCCCGCAATGACGAAATCGTGGGCTTGGCGTTACGCACCATCAGGAACTGCGCCACGTAATAGCTTGTCAGCACCCACAAAGACACCATTGGCAAGGGCTGCACGAAACGGTTGATGGCGATCAGCGAGTCACTGAGCATGAAGACGCAGGCACCCAGTGCCACTGCTTTGGAGGCTGTGTCGTGCAACACCATGGCCCGTCCCATGGCTTGCGCCACCATCAACGAGATGACGCCAACATAGGCAGCGACTGCCACTTTCAATACCGGATCCGTCAGCCCGCCCCAGACCCAGGCGTACATGGCAGCACCCACGCCCAGCGTGAGCAGCAGCGCGCGAAGGCTTGGAAACCAGGCGGTGCCCAGGCGGAACAGGGCGATGTAGAAGAGGTGTGCGACCAAGAACGAGGCCAGACCGGGGATAAAGTAGCCGCCGGGCAACATCAGGAACACATCGCCCGCCATGCTGGCCGCCAGCGCCGCGATCAGCAGGAAGTCAAAGCGTTCCAGGGCCCGCACTTGAGATGCCCGCAGATAAACCAGACCCATGGCGATGAGCATCGTCAGGGGCTTGCAGACAAAGTGCAATGGCAGCAGGCCCAGCACGCTGCTCAGGACCGTCAGCGCGGCCGATGCAATCAGCAGCCATTCCATCGGGCTGAGTGAGGCTTGTGATGCCGCTTCAGGCGCTGGTTTCATCAAGCGCCTCGTCGTCTTCGAGATGTCGGGTATCGGCCCAACCCACCAGGCTCAGGCCCTCGGGTGTCCAGAGCAGCCGGTTGATGGTTGCGTTACCCAGATTCCAGCTGCGCGGGGTCTGCAGATCCTGCCGCGTCGCGAGGCGGTACAGAACGTCCAGCACACCGCCGTGCGCCACCAGCACAATTTGCTCACCCTGGTGACGCGCAGCCAGGGTGGAGATAGTCAGTTCGATGCGTTGGCGCAACTCCTGCAACGACTCGCCACCTTCGGGTTTCCAGAGCGGATCACGCTGACGCCAACGCAGTGTCTGCTCGGGCCAGATGGATTCAATTTCAGTGAAGGTCTTGCCTTCAAAAACGCCAAAACCCCGCTCGCGCAAGGTTTGCACTGCTTGCGCCTCTTGTCCGGTTGCACTGGCGATGGTGCAGGCAGTGTCCCAGGCGCGCAGCAAGTCGCTCGAGTAGATGGCTCCAATTGTTTCGCTTGCGAGTGCTTGCGCGGCACGACGTGCCTGCCAGCGACCGGTTTCGTTCAACTCAATATCGAGCCCGCCCTGAATGCGCGCATCCACATTCCAGGCGGTCTCGCCGTGGCGCAAGGCAATGATGCGAGTGGCTTGCATGGCTAAAGGGTCACTGCCTGCAACGCAGGCAGACCCGGCAAGGAAAAAGTTTCCTCATCAAATACCTTGTCGCCATCCTCGTTCGGCACGCCGGTGAGGCGGATGTTCTTGAAGTCGTGGTGTTTGGCGTCCATCAGATGAGACGGAATCACGTTGTGCAGCGCGGTGAACATGCTCTTGATGCGTCCCGGGTCTTTCTTCTCCCATTCGCGCAGCATGTTGCCGATTTGCTGGCGTTGCAGGTTTTCCTGACTACCACACAGGGTGCAGGGAATGATGGGAAACAGGCGGTGCTCAGCCCAGCGCGTCAGGTCTTTCTCCGCCACGTTGGCAAGCGGCCGGATCACGATGTGGCCACCGTCGTCACTGACCAGTTTGGGCGGCATGGCCTTGAGTTTGCCGCCGAAGAACATGTTCAGAAAGAAGGTCTGCAACATGTCGTCGCGATGATGACCCAGCGCGATCTTGGTGATTCTCAGCTCGTCGGCAACCCGGTACAAAATGCCGCGGCGCAAGCGGCTGCACAGGCTGCACATGGTCTTGCCCTCGGCAATCACCTTCTTCACGATGCTGTAAGTGTCCTGCGTCTCAATGTGAAACTCGATGCCGAGCGTCTTCAGATACTCGGGCAGGATGTGGGCCGGAAAGCCAGGTTGCTTCTGGTCCAGGTTGACGGCGATCAGCTCGAAGCTGATCGGCGCCCTGGCCTGCAGCTTGAGCAGGATGTCGAGCAGGCCATAACTGTCCTTGCCGCCCGAAACACAGACCATGACACGGTCACCCTCTTCGATCATGTTGAAGTCCATGATGGCCTGGCCGACCTGGCGGCAAAGGCGCTTTTCGAGTTTCTGGGTTTCGCGTTCGATTTTCAGTTCCATGGGAGGGATTTTCTCTTACTTCTTGGTTGGCCCCCACTCACTCACCCCCGCCTCTCTCCCGCCCCGCCGGGCGGAAGAGAGGAGCTAACAGCCCTATTTGGCCGCGTGTCTAAACAAGGGAAGTGCAAACTCCACGCTCATCAGGGCACGGTTACGGGTACCTGTTGGAAGGTTTTGTTGACGATGGTTCTGTCTTCTTCGTCGGCGATGGCCTTTATCGCAACCAAGGCGTTTCCGTAAGCTATTCGATGCGTTTCAACGGCACCCGCTGCGCTTGCGGCGTGGGCGTGTATCACATGCGTGAAGGCAAGTTCCCAGTCGGCCGTTTCACGACCAACAAAGTAAGTCCGCATTTCTTCGGCGTAGTGAAGTGCGGATGCGCCAAAACCAAGCAGTGCGTGCACTTCGGCCAGAAGCATGGTCGAGCGCATCCGGTTCAGCTCTGTGCCGACAGCGCTCCAATGCCAAGCCGACGCATGGGATGCGTCAAGCATCTCCTGGTCCTGCTCCGCCGTGCGCTCAAGAACAGAAAGTTCCCAAGCCCGGTTGTTCGCCTGGGCGGCAAAGCGCTTGTGCCATTCTTTTGGTTCGGAATCAGTGGCTTGTTGCGGCATGGGCTCTCCTTATGTCAACAGCTTGGCGCCTACCGCCTTCGATGCTTTGGCGTCCAAGGTCCAAAATGGGAGGGCGAGTCCATACTGGGCAAGTGCCAGATGAAGATATTCGCCAAAATCTGCGCT
>QYPX01000024.1 GCA_007280205.1 Comamonadaceae bacterium | reverse complement strand
AAGTCCGGGATGACAGCTACTGAGTCCGGGATGACAGCTACTGAGTCCGGGGTGACAGCTACCGCGCCCGGGATGACAGCTACCGCGCCCGGGATGACAGCTACTGAGTCCGGCACGACAGTGTGTTCCTCTGTGCGTGTCATGATTTATGGAAAGCTTAAAAGTCTCATTTTGGCGCGCATCGTGCTTTAACCTGTTAACCTAGCGCTTTTATTCGCAACCTCATCCTGACTGGAGAAACCATGATCCTCAAACAGCTCGTCAAAACCTCACTTCTGGCCGTGGCCGCTACGCTGGCGCTGGCTGGCACTGCCCAGGCACAACAGTACTTCCGCATCGGCACCGGCGGCACAGCCGGCACCTACTACCCGATTGGCGGCATGATCGCCAACTCGGTGTCGGTCCCCGGCAAGATCATCGCCACGGCACAGGCTTCCAACGGCTCGCTGGCCAATGTCAACGGCATCGCCGGCGGCTCCATGGAGTCAGGCTTCAGCCAGTCCGACGTCGCCACCTGGGCGCAAAAAGGCACGGGCATTTATGAAGGCAAGCCCAACGTGGCGGGTCTGCGCATGATCGCCAACCTGTACCCCGAGAGTCTGCACATCGTGGTCAAGAAAGGCTCCAACATCAAGACGGTTGCTGACCTCAAGGGCAAACGCGTGGCACTGGACGAGCCGGGTTCGGGAACGCTGATCAATGCGCGCCTGGTGCTGCTGGCTTATGGTGTGAAAGAGTCCGACATCAAACCCGAGTACATCAAGCCCAACCAGGCTGGCGACAAGATGAAGGACGGCGCGCTCGACGCCTTCTTCTTCACCGGTGGCGCACCCGCGGGTGCCATTGCCGAACTGGCCTCCAGCGGCGCTGGCATTGAACTGGTGCCTATCGATGGCCCACAGGCTGATGGCTTGCGCAAGTCCAGTGGCTTCTTTGCTGTCGACAACATTCCTGCCGACACCTACAAGGGTGTTCCAGCCGTCAAGACCCTGGCGGTTGGTGCGCAATGGGTGACCAGCGACAAGGCTGATGCCGACACCGTTTACCAGATCACCAAAGCCCTGTACAGCGACGCCGTGCAGAAGACACTGGCTGCCGGTCATGCCAAGGGCAAGTACATCAACCTGCAAAATGCGGTGCAAGGCGTTGGCATTCCGTTCCACGCCGGCGCCGAGAAGTTCTATCGTGAAGCCGGCGTTTTGAAATAAACTCGGTCCCATGATTCGACAGGCAACGGGCGGACCTTCCGCCCGTTGTCGTTTTTGAAGCCATTTCGAGAACACCATGAATACTCCTGCCATCAGCCTGCCCGACGAGAAAAAACTCCAGGAACTGGAAGAAAAGTTTGACCCGGAGATGCGCTTTCGGCCGACCGTGCCGCCAGCCACGCAACTCGTCAAATGGATGCTGATCACGCTGTCGTGTTTCCATTACTACACGGCCGGTTTTGGCTTGTTGCAGGAAATCACGCACCGCGGAGTGCACATGGCGTTTGTTCTGAGCATGATCTTTTTGGTCTTTGCCGGAAGCAAGAAGACGGCCGCCACGGCGCCAACAAATTCATGGCTGACGCCCGGTGGCGTTCCGCTCACCGACTGGCTGCTTGGCCTGTGCTGCGCCGCCAGTGTGCTCTACATCCCCATCGTCTTCGACGATATCGCCTTTCGCGTTGGCAACCCGAGTCAGTGGGACGTGCTGTTCGGCACCGTCCTCTTTTTGACCCTGCTGGAGGCCACGCGCCGCTGCATGGGCTGGCCGCTGCCGCTGATCGCGCTGGGCTTTACCGCCTACTCTCTGTTTGGCCCGATCTTCCCGGGGCTGCTGCAGCACGCAGGCGCCAGCTGGAGCCTGATGATCAATCACCAGTATCTGACCAGCCAGGGTATTTACGGCGTTGCCGTCGGTGTGGTGGCAACTTACGTCTTTCACTTTGTGCTGTTTGGCGTGCTGGCCACGCGGGTTGGCCTGGGACAACTGTTTCTGGACATCGCCGCCAGCGTTGCCGGGCGCTACGCTGGCGGTCCGGCCAAGGTCAGCGTCTTTGGTTCAGCCATGTTTGGCATGCTCAGCGGCTCTTCCGTCGCCAATGCAGTGACGGTGGGCTCGCTGACGATTCCGGCCATGATCCGCGTCGGTTACCAGCGGCACTTTGCGGCTGCGGTTGAGGCGGCCTCGTCCACCGGTGGCCAGATCACGCCGCCCGTGCTGGGTGCGGCGGCGTTCCTGATGATCGAATTTCTGAACCTGCCCTACCAGACCATCATTGCAGCGGCCGTGGTGCCGGCTTTCATGCACTTCTTCGGCGTCTTCATGCAGGTTCACTTTGAGGCCAAGCGCTACGGCCTGCGCGGCCTCACTGAAGAGGAAATGCCCAAGCTCAAGGCCTCGCTGAAAATGCGCTGGCCAACCCTGATTCCGCTGTTCCTGCTGATCAGCATTCTGTCCTCCGGCCGCACACCGTACCTGGCCGCTTTTGTCGGCATCAGTTCCTGCGCCATCGTCGGCCTGTCCACCGCCACGCAGGGCAACACCGTCAAGAACTGGGCCTTGATGCTGGGTCTGCATGGTTTGCTGGTGGCGATTGCCTTTGGCGACTACGGCGAGTACAACGCGCAGATCAAGCTTGCACTTTTTGCCGTGGCGGTACTGACAGAAATCACCGTCTCCAAATTCGCCGGCATCACCGGGCGCCTGAACCACGCGGCGCTGGTGGAAGCGTTCGAGACCGGTGCCAAGTACGCGCTGGCAGTCGGCGCTGCTGCAGCCACCGTCGGCATCGTGATCGGTGTCGTGACATTGACTGGCGTGGGTTTCAAGATCAGTTTCATCATCACCAGTGCGGCGCAAAGCATGGCCGGCGGCCTGGCCTGGGTCATCCCCGCCGCCATGGCGAGCCCACAGGCACTGACCCTGCTGTGCGCCCTGATCATGACCGGCGTCGTCTGTATCCTGATGGGCTGCGGCATCCCGACCACGGCCAACTACATCATCATGGTCTCGGTCGCAGCGCCCACGCTGGTTCAGCTCGGCGTGGAGCCACTGGTGGCGCACTTCTTTGTCTTCTACTACGGCGTGCTGGCCGATATCACCCCGCCCGTGGCACTGGCCGCTTACGCAGCGGCCGGCATGGCGGGCAGTGACCCGTTCAAGACCGGCAACACGGCTTTTCGCCTGGGCATGGCCAAGGCGCTGGTTCCGTTTGTCTTTGTCTTTTCGCCCTCACTGCTGCTGGTGGCCAAAGGCTTCACCTGGTACGACTTTGTGGTCACCTTCACCGGTTGCGTACTCGGCATCACCATGCTGGCAGCTGCCCTGTCCAAGTACTTCCTGGTGGAAATGAAGCGCTGGGAGCAATACCTGTGCTTTGCCGCGGCCCTGCTGCTGATTGCGCCGGGCCTGACGCCGACGCTGATTGGCGCGGCGCTGGCCATTCCGATGCTGTTAAGACACGTCAGGGCTTTGCGGCTGGTGCCCAAAATGGCCTAGGGTTATTCGACAGAAATCCCCTTGGCCTTGACCAGCCTGGACCAGATCGACATCTGCGCCTGGATGAAGTCCTGGGCGGCTTTCGGTCCACCTTTTTGAATGTCGCCGCCGAGTTGGGTAATGCGGGCTTTGACTTCGGGCGCTTCCATCGCCTTTTGCAGCGCAGCCGAGATCTTCTCCAGCACCGCCTCCGGTGTTCCGGCCGGTGCAAAGACGGCATTCCATTCGTAGATTTCTGCGCCAGCCAGACCGCTCTCGGCCAGCGTCGGCACATCGGCAAGCATGGGGGCGCGCTTGCTCGACGTGACGGCCAGCGCACGCAGCCTGCCGGATTGAATGTGCTGCAGGGTTGACGCCAGATTGCCGAAGAACAGCGGCACCTGGCCACCGATCACATCGTTCAACGCCGGGCCGCCGCCCTTGTAGGGCACGTGCACCATATCGACCTTGGCAGCGGATTCAAAAAGGGCACCGGCCAGGTGCTGGGCCGAGCCATTACCGGACGAGGCAAAGGAGACAAAATCCTTGCGCGAGCGGGCCAGCGACGTCAGCTCGGCAATGTTTTTAGCGGGGAACTGGGGATTGACCAGCACGACATTGGGAAACAGGGCAATCACGCCAATCGGACGAAAAGCGGTGGCGCTGTCGTAGGGCAGCTTGGGGTAGAGAGAAGGATTCACGGCAAACGACGAGGCATCAAGCATCAGCGTGTAGCCGTCCGGCGCTGCCTTGGCCACTGCTGCCGCGCCGATCTGCCCGCCAGCGCCAGGGCGGTTTTCGACGATCACGTTCTGACCCAGCGCTTCACCCATTTTGGGCGCGATCAGGCGCGCCATGACATCGGCGCCGCCACCGGGCGGATAGGTCACCACCATCGTGATGGGCTTGCTGGGCCAGCTAGCCGTTTGCGCGAAAGCAGTTGAGACAGATGCCAGCATGAGCAGCGCCAACAGGGGAACAGAGCGGCGCGTTGTTTTCAGTCGCTTGGGCAGATTGAAGTGGTTCAAGGTGATCTCCATCAGTGGTTGGATTGGTAAGTTAAACAAGCCGGCTCAGCGCACCTGCGCCGTGTACTCAAAAGCAAAAGCGTCGCCCAAGGTGGTTCGCAATTCAACGCAGCGGCTTGCCAGATCGAAGGCACGGCGCTGCACGCGCACACAGGGATGGCCGCGCTCCAGCCCCAGACGCTTGGCCTGCTGCTGCGTGAGTTGGCCAAAGCTCAAGTGATCTTCGGCATGGTGAATCACCACGCCGCAAACGCGCTGGTACATGGGGTAAAGCAGATCATCCCAGGCTGTGGTGTCAGACTCAGTCAGAGCCTCAAACAGCGGCAGCTGCAATACCAGCGTCTCGATCAGGCAGGGTTGCTTCTCAATGCTGCGCAAACGTTCGAGCACCAGCACCGAAGTCCCGGCTGGCAGGCCCAGGGTATCGGCCTCGTCCAGGTCGGCCAGACGACGCTTGCGGCTCAGGATGCGCGAGCTCGGTGCCGCCTGCAGTTCGCCGCTCTGGCGAAACCGGAAAAACCGCAACATCGTGGCGCCGTCCAGTCCTGCCTTGACAAAGGTGCCGCGCCCGTGGTGGCGCTCCAGCAAGCCAGCCGACACCAGCAGCGCCAAGGCCTGGCGCAGCGTGCCCAGCGCCACGTTGTAGGACTTGGCCAGCAGTGCTTCAGGCGGTATGGCGTCGCCCGGCGCCCACTCACCCTGCACAATGCGTGAGCGCAGCGCGGCCGCCAGCCAGCCGTAGCGGCTTTGTCCGGGCTCGCGTTGCTCGCGCCCGCCTGGCGTGGCTGTCACCACTTTTTGTTGGAGCATCATTGATTTGGTCATCTAGAGGACTAGAATTTACACCATGAGCAAGGAACTGTCAAAAACTTTCGTCGACAGCCATTTCCACGTCTTCAAGGCAGGCGTGGCACAGCCTGGCGCGCGCTATGTGCCGCATTACGACGCGCCCTTGGAGGATTGGCAGGCCCAGGCGCAGACGCTGGGCTTGCAGCGCGGTGTGCTGGTGCAGCCAAGTTTTCTCGGAACCGACAACAGCCACCTGCTGCACGAGCTGATCCAAAACCCACAGACTTTGCGCGGCGTCGTCGTGCTGGAGCCTGACACTTCCATCGTTGAACTCGAACGCTGGAACGCCTTGGGCGTGCGTGGCATTCGACTCAATCTGGCCGGTATCTCGCATCGCCTGGATTCGTGGCAACAAGCCACTGCGTTCTGGGACGCGCTGCTTGCGCTGGGCTGGCACCTGGAGTTGCATACCGATATTGGCGCCCTGCCCGGCGTACTGGCGCAGTTACCGGGCACGCTGCCACTGGTGCTGGATCACATGGGCAAGCCCGATGCAGTCTGCATGACGGACCCGAGCATCACAGCCGTGCTTGATCGCGCGAAACAGTCCCCTGTTTACGTCAAACTCAGTGGCCCCTACCGCCTCGGCGGGCGCGACCCATGCGCACTGGCGCGGCTGTGGCAGAGCGAGCTTGGCCAGCACCGGCTGCTCTGGGGCAGCGACTGGCCCTTCACCAACCATGAACATGAAGCCCGCTACCCGGCACTTTTTGCGGCATTGCGCGAATGGGTCGGAGAAGAGGCGCTGCAAGCCGTGCTGGTTGACAGCCCCAATGCTGTTTACTGGGGTTGTCGCGAACCTCGACCCGTATCGCAGTGATCCCGATCAGGCCGGCGGGGCACTCAGCTCCGCGGCTGTCCTCCGTCCTGCGGACTCCCCCTTTATGCCGCTGCGCTGGGCGCCCCACCAGCCTGATCTTGCATGCATCGTTGGGATTCGGATACGCAGACCACCACCGCTCGCTGCCGGGCGTGCTGTGGTGGGTGACGCAGCGAAATAAAGGCGGAGGCCGCAGGCCGGGGGACATTCGCGGAGTCACCCACCGCAGCGCGCCCGGCAACAGGCAGCCTTGCGACACAAATATCGTGAATTTCGGAGCTCCAGCCATCAGCAGAAGCCCCACCGCACACGGCGCCGCTGGCGATGCGATACTCTCGCGGTCACACTCCAACAGACTGCCCTACTGCAAGGTCCACTCGCCATGAATACCACTTTTCGCAGCCTCGCCGGCGCCGCCATTTCAATCACACTGGTAGCGGGCGCACTGGCCGCTGACGGTGCCAAGCCGGCAACCCAGACCCGCTCCGAGATCGCAGCGGAATTCCGCTGGGACTTCAGCCCCATCTACGCCAGCTGGGACGCCTGGGAAGCCGGCATGCAGGACATCGACCGCCGGATCGATGCCTTCGTCAAGCTCAAGGGCACACTCAAGAACGGACCGGACGCGGTCCTGAAGGCGTACCAGGCTTTCGACGACATCGGCAAGCTGCAGTACAAGGTTTACGGCTACACCGCGCTGCAGCGTGACATTGACACACGCAATCAGGACGTCTCCGGCAAGTTCCAGCGCGTCATGGCGCTGTTCGCCAAACTTGGCACCGCCACCTCATGGTTCACGCCGGAGTTGCTGAGCGTGGCACAGCCGACGATGGAGCAGTGGATTACCGCCACACCTGCGCTGCAGGCTTACCGGTTCACGATTCTGGACAACTACCGCCAGCAAAAACATGTGCTGGACGAGTCGGGCGAGCGTTTGCTGTCCTACGCCGCGCGCTTCAGCGCCACGCCCAAGGCCACTTTTCAGGAGCTGTCCACCTCCGACATCAAGTTCCCGCTGGTCACACTCTCTGACGGCAAGGAGATCAAACTCTCGCCCGGCACCTACCAGTCGGTGCTGGCCACCAACTACAAGCAGGCGGACCGCGCCAAGGCTTTCGAGGCCTATCTGAAGACCTATGCAGCGACCACCAACACCTACGCCGCCATCTACAACGGTGTGTTGCAGCACGACTGGTTCGGCGCCCAGGCAAGAAATTTTCCCAGCACGCTCGAAGCAGCGCTGGACGGCAACGCAATCCCGGTCTCGGTGGTGACGAATCTGGTCGATACCGTGCGCCAGGGCACAGCGCCGCTGCAACGTTACGCGAAACTGCGCAAGAAGCTGCTCGGGCTGGACAACTACCACCTGTATGACGGTGCGATCCCGATCTACAAGACCGACAAGACCTACCCCTATGTCGAATCGCGCGACCAGGTACTGGCCTCGGTGGCTCCGCTGGGTGCGGATTACGTGGCGAAGTACCGCAAGTTCATGGCCGGCAAGCAGGTCGACGTCTATGAAACCGAGGGCAAGCGCAGCGGTGCCTACGTCAGCGGTATTTACGGCGTCGGCCCCTACATGCTGCTCAATCACAATGACACGCAAGACGCGCTGTTTACGCTGGCGCACGAGGGCGGCCACGCCATGCACACCTTGCTCTCGCATGAAACGCAACCCTTCGTGATGGCCGACTACACCATCTTCGTGGCGGAAGTTGCATCCACCACCAACGAACGCTTTCTCCTGAACCGTCTGTTGCAGGCAACGACGGATCCCAAGGAGCGCTTCCTGCTGCTGCAACACGCGGTCGACTCCATCGTCGGCACCTTCTACACCCAGGTACTGTTTGCCGACTTCGAGTTGCAGGCGCACAAGCTGGTGGAGCAGGGCAAGCCGATCACCTCCGACGTCCTGAACGGCATTTACCTGAAGCTGCTGCAGGACTACTACGGCGATGCGGTGACGGTCGACGACCTGTACAAATACACCTGGTCGCGCATCCCGCACTTCTTCAACTCGCCGTACTACGTCTATCAGTACGCCACCTGCTTTGCCTCCTCGGCCAAACTGTTCAAGGACATGACGACCGGCTCGGATGCATCCCGCGCCGCCGCAACCGAGCGCTACCTCACCCTGCTCAAGAGCGGTGGCAACGACCACCCGATGCAGCAACTGCAAAAAGCCGGTGTTGACTTGTCCAAGCGGGAAACCGTACAGGCGATGGTGGAGCAAATGGAAGAACTGGTCGCACAAATGGAAGTCGAAGCAGCCAAAATTCGCTGAGGGCGATGCGCTACCATGCACGAGAAGTGAAGGAGACATCATGCCCGTGATCACCAACATTGAAGACCTGCGGGTCATGGCTGAAAAGCGCGTGCCACGCATGTTCTACGACTACGCGGATTCTGGTTCCTGGACCGAGGGCACCTACCGCTCCAACGAGACCGATTTCCAGAAAATCAAGTTGCGCCAGCGTGTGGCGATCAATATGGACGGTCGCAGCACGGCCAGCACCATGATCGGACAAAAGGTGGCGATGCCGGTAGCACTGGCGCCGGTCGGTCTGACCGGCATGCAGCACGCCGACGGCGAGATTCTGGCAGCGCGCGCGGCCAAGGCCTTTGGTGTGCCCTTCACGCTCTCCACCATGAGCATCTGCTCGATTGAGGATGTGGCCCAGGGCACCGGCAATCACCCGTTCTGGTTCCAGGTCTATGTGATCAAGGACCGCGGTTTCATCGAGCGCCTGATCGAACGCGCCCGCAACGCCAACTGCTCGGCGCTGGTGCTGACGCTGGATCTGCAGATCATCGGCCAGCGCCACAAGGACCTCAAGAATGGCCTGAGCGCGCCACCCAAGATGACGCTGCCCAACATCCTCAACATGATGACCAAGCCGCGCTGGGGCCTGGGCATGCTGGGCACCAAGCGGCGCGTTTTTGGCAACATCGTCGGCCACGTGACTGGCGTCGAGGACATGGGTTCGCTCTCGCAGTGGACGGCCAGCCAGTTTGACCCGACGCTGAACTGGAACGACGTCGAATGGATCAAGAAGCGCTGGGGCGGCAAACTGATCCTCAAGGGCATTCAGGATGTGGAAGACGCCCGGCTCGCCGTCAATTCTGGTGCCGATGCGCTGATCGTCTCGAACCACGGCGGACGCCAGTTGGATGGTGCCGAATCCAGCATCCGCGCCCTGCCGGCGATCGTGGACGCCGTCGGCAAGGAGATCGAAGTGCATATGGATGGCGGTATCCGCAGCGGCCAGGACGTGCTCAAAGCGCGCGCGCTCGGAGCGCAAGGCACCTACATCGGCCGCGCCTACATCTACGGCCTGGGCGCCATGGGCGAGGCCGGTGTGACCAAGTCGCTGGAGATCATCCGCAAGGAACTCGACACCACCATGGCGCTGTGCGGACGCACCGACATCGACGCGATCGACAAATCGATCCTGCTGCCGGGGACTTATCCAGCTTAAATCGTCTGTCTTGGCAGAAATGATGACATGCCAAACTCCGCCCGCCATGCCGGGTGGATCAGGCCGCCGTGGCACTCAGCTCCGCGACTGTCCCCCGCCCTTTGGGCTCCTCCTT
>QYPX01000099.1 GCA_007280205.1 Comamonadaceae bacterium | reverse complement strand
CTGATGGCCGTCACCCGCGCCAGCCTGAGCACCGTCATTGTGGCGATCACGGTGCCGGAGATCCCGCGCGTGGTGCGCCTGGTGCGCTCGCTCTCGCTCACCCTGCGCGAGCAACTGTATGTGGAAGCGGCGCACGCGGTGGGAACGCGCCTGCCCGTCATCCTGTGGCGCCACGTGCTGCCCAATATGGTGGCGCCGCTGATCGTGCAGGCCACGTTTGTGGCGGCCTCAGCGGTATTGATCGAGGCTTCGCTGTCCTTCCTCGGGGTCGGCGTGCCGGCGCAAACGCCGAGCTGGGGCAATATGATGGCCGAGGGCCGCAATTTTGTGGCGGTGGCCTTTCACATCATCCTCTACCCCGGCCTGCTGCTGGCCGCTACCGTGTTGGCCATCAACATGGTGGGGGACGGTCTGCGCGACGTGCTGGACCCGCGACTGGCGCGACAACTATGAGAACGCCCTCCACAGCGTCCGCGCCGCTGCTCGAAATCGACTCGCTGCGCACCTGGTTCGACACGCTGAGCGGCACGGTGCGCGCGGTCGATGGCGTCTCCTTCACGGTGCAAGCCGGCCAGACCCTGGGTGTGGTCGGCGAATCGGGCTGCGGCAAGAGCGTCACTGCGCTGTCCATCCTGCGTCTGTTGCCCACACCGCCGGCACGCCATCTGGGTGCCATCCGTTACCGCGGCAGCAATCTGCTGGCTTTGAGCGAACGCGAGATGCGCCAGATTCGCGGCAACCGCATTTCGATGATCTTTCAGGAGCCCATGACCTCGCTGAACCCGGTGCTGACAGTCGGCCGGCAGATTGCCGAGACCGTGCTGGTGCACCAGGAGGCGAACCGGGCCGAGGCGATGCAGCGTGCCGTCGAAATGTTGCGCCTGGTGCAGATACCCGAGCCCGAGCGGCGTGCCCGCGAGTACCCGCACCAGCTCTCGGGTGGCATGCGCCAGCGCGTGATGATTGCACTCGCGCTGGCCTGCAACCCCGAGTTGCTGATCGCCGATGAACCGACCACGGCGCTGGATGTGACCATCCAGGCCCAGATCCTGGACCTGATCAAGCGCTTGCAGAAAGAGCTTGGCATGGGCGTCATGCTGATCACACACGACCTCGGCGTGGTGGCAGAGAGCTGTGACCGCGTGGTTGTGATGTACGCCGGGCGCAAAGTCGAGGAGAGCAGCGTGCTCGCCCTCTTCAGCCAGCCGCTGCATCCCTACACACGCGCCCTGATGGCTTCGATGCCGGCCATGAACAGCCAGCTCAAGCGCCTGACCGAGATCCCCGGCATGGTGCCTTCGCCGCATGAGCTGGGACGCGGCTGCGCCTTTGCTGCGCGCTGCCAGTATGCGCAGCAGCGTTGCGTTGATGAGAACCCGCCACTGACAAGCCAGGGCGAGGATCATGTGGTGGCCTGCTTTGCCGTTGAAGAAGGCCGCGTCAATCAGGCGGAGCTGGCAGCATGAACGCCCCGCCGCTGCTCGAAGTGAGCAAGTTGCGCAAGCACTTCATCTCGCCCAGGCACTGGTTCAGTCCGGCCAAGCCGCCGATCCAGGCGGTCGACGGGGTTTCGTTCACGCTGGCGCGCGGTGAAACCTTGTCCCTGGTGGGAGAGTCCGGCTGCGGCAAGACCACCACCGCCAAGTCGGTGCTGCGTCTGATCGAACCGACCTCGGGCTCGGTCAAGCTCGATGGCGAGGAACTGCTGACGCTGGACGCCAACCAGATGCGGCTGCGCCGGCGCCACATGCAGATCATTTTTCAGGATCCTATGCGTCCTTGAGTCCGCGCCTGACGGCGGGTGAGATCGTGGCCGAGCCGCTGCGCAACTTTGGCGCATCGAATGCAGCACAAAGGCAGGAGCGGGTGCAGTGGCTTTTTTCCAAAGTCGGCCTGCGACCCGAGGCCGCGAAAAAATACCCGCATGAATTCTCCGGCGGGCAACGCCAGCGCCTGGGTATCGCGCGGGCGCTGGCGCTGGAGCCCAAGCTCATCGTCTGCGATGAACCGGTGTCGGCGCTCGACGTCTCGGTGCAGGCGCAGGTGGTGAACCTGCTGACCGATCTGCAGGCCGAGTTCGGCCTGGCCTACCTGTTCGTCGCACACGATCTGGCGGTGGTGCGCCACATCAGCCACCGCGTGGCTGTCATGTACCTCGGCCACATCGTCGAAGTGGCCGACCGCGACACCCTGTTCAATGCGGCCCGCCACCCCTACACCGAGAGCCTGCTAGCCGCCGTGCCGGTGCCCGATCCGCGCATCACGCGAGAACGCGTCCTGCTGCAGGGCGACCTGCCCAGCCCGGCCAATCCGCCACCCGGCTGCCGCTTCCACACCCGCTGCCCGCTGGCGCAAGCCATCTGCAAGGAACAACGCCCACTGCTCACACAGCGCGGCATCAACGATCAGGGAGGCCAATGGGTGGCCTGCCATCTGCGCTAAAAGGAATCCTCATGACCAGACCCTTGCACTACGACATCCTGATTCGCGGCGGCACCGTGATTGATGGCACCAAAGCGCCGCGCTTCCTTGCCGACCTGGGCATCACCGGTGGGCACATTGCCGCCATCGGGAATCTTGAAGAGTGCAGCGCTGACGAGGTGATCGATGCCAGCGGTCGCATCGTCGCGCCGGGCTTCATCGACGCGCACACGCACGACGACATGGCCCTGCTGGTGCAAGCCGACATGAGTTTCAAGATCTCACAGGGCGTCACCACCGTGATTACCGGCAACTGCGGCATCAGCGCAGCGCCCTTGCGCAGCGACATGGAACTGCCCATGCCACTGAACCTGCTGGACGCGCCCGGTGGCAAGCGCTTTCGCCATTTCGCCGACTACCTGGCAGCACTGCGCGAGACGCCGTCGGCGGTCAACGTGGCTGCCATGGTCGGCCACTCGACCCTGCGCGTGATGGCCATGGAGTCGCTGGACCGCGAGGCCACGGCTGGCGAGATTGGCGCCATGCAGGCCCTGGTGCAGGAGGCGCTCGACGCCGGCGCCATCGGCATGTCCACCGGCACCTTCTATCCGCCCTCGGTCAAAGCCACGACCGAAGAGATCATCGAAGTCGGCCGACCACTGACGGCGAGCCAGGGCTTGTACGTCACGCACATGCGCGACGAGGCCAATCAGGTGATGGAGTCGCTGGAGGAGACTTTCCGCATCGGCCGGGAGCTTGGCATCCCGGTGGTGGTCTCGCACCACAAGGTGCAGAACACGGCAAACTTCGGTCGCTCTGCGCTCACGCTGCCCTTCATTCAGGAGGCGATGCGGCACCAGTGCGTCTCGCTCGACTGCTATCCCTACACGGCGGGATCGACCATGATACGCACCGACCGCGGCATGCTTGACGGTCGGGTACTGATTGCCTCAAGCACACCGCACCCCGAGTGCGCCGGGCGCGACCTCGACGACATTGCCAGGGAATGGGGTGTCGCCAAGGACGAGGCAGCGCGGCGCCTGCAACCCGGTAGCGCCATCTACTTTCTGATGGATGAAAAAGACGTGCAGCGCATCCTGGCTTTTGATGAAACCATGATCGGCTCCGACGGCATCCCGGTGGGCGAGAGCCCGCACCCGCGCCTGTGGGGCACCTTTCCGCGCGTGCTCGGGCACTACAGCCGCGACCTTGGTTTGTTTCCGCTGGAGACCGCGGTCTGGAAGATGACCGGCCTGACGGCGCGCAACTTCGGTCTGACCGGCCGCAGCACGCTGAAAGTGGGCAACGCCGCCGATGTGGTGGTGTTTGATGCCGCCAGCGTGCGCGACACCGCCAGCTACGCAGCACCGATCCAGGCCGCCGCCGGTATCGACAGCGTGATCGTCAACGGCGTTGTGGCCTGGCGCGCTGGCGCCCACACCAGCGCCCGCAGCGGCCAGGTCCTGACCCGCACCCCTCCCCAACCAAAGGAAGCACCATGAGCACCATCACACGCTACCCAACGCCACTGCCCGCGCCATTTTCCAAAGTCGTCAAGGTCGGTGGCTTCCTGTTTCTCTCCGGCGTGCTGCCGATGGACGCCCAGGCCAACATCGTCGGCGCCGACATTCAGGAGCAAACCAGGATCGTGCTGGATCGCATTGCGCTGACGCTGTCGGACGTGGGTGCCAGCATGGCCGACGTGGTGCGCACCACCATCTGGCTGTCCGACCTGAACAACTTTGCCGCCTTCAACGCCGAATACAGCAGCCACTTCAGCGCCGGCTTGCCGGCGCGCTCCACGGTCCAGGCCGTGTTGTACAAAAGCGCCCTGGTTGAGATTGAAGTGCAGGCCTGGGTTGGCAACTGATTTCGTCGGGCGATTGCTGCCCCGGGCATGAATCAAATGCGCAGGATCGTCACGGCGAGTCCCGCGACGCCGGCGGCTGCCAGTTCTTCAGCAGTTTCTGCACTTCGCCCGCGCGCCGGCCCATCAGACAACTGGCCGTGAGCACACCGGCCATCAGCGCACCGCCAACGCCTGCCGTGACGGTATCGGCACCGGTGAGATACAGGCCAGGAACCGGCGTCTGGCTATGAATGGCTGTCTCGTTAAATCGTGCCACCGTGTGGTCGATGCCATAGATTTCGCCGGCCACGTTCCACTGAAACCACTCGGTTGACAGGGGTGTCGACAGCTCATGGAAGTCCAGTGCCGCCTGTAGCTGCGGGAAGAACCGATAGAGCGAGCGCAGCAGCACTTCGGTCATCTGCGCCTTCAGTGCCTCGTACTCGTCGCCACGCTTTCCCCAGGTCGTGCCCCGCCACTTTGCGAACCACTGCGGCAAGGTCGGCGCGACAATTTCCACGGTCGTCCGGTCGGGATAACGTTCGTTCCAAAGCGGGTCTTTCGCGGCCGGGAACGAGATATAGATCAAGGGGAAGTCCAGTCCGTTCGAGGCCTTGAAGCGCGCCACGTTGCCATCGTGATCGGCATCCGGGTAGACCCAGTAGTTGGTCCGGGGCAAGCCCAGTTTCTCAGCCGTACCCTTGAAGCCCAGGTAGAGACAGACATGCGACGCCGATGCCACCACATTGCGCGTCGCCTTGGCCAAACCATAGTGCGCTTGCACCTCTGCAGGCAGCAGTCGCTGATAGGTTGGCAGAAGACCTGCACAACTAACGACCGCGTCGGCATGCAGTTCGTGACCATCCTTCTTGAGGCGAACGCCATAGGCGCCGCGTTCGCCGACCAGAATCTGCTCGACCCCCGCATAGGTAAAAACCTTGCCGCCAGCCGCCTCGATCACCGGAATGATCGTGCGTGCGATGGAACTGGCTCCTCCCACCGGGTAGTTGCCACCTGCCATATAGTGCTTGGCCAGCATGGCATGCATGAGAAAGCTCGATTGTGCAGGCGGCAATCCATAGTCGCCCCACTGTCCGGTCAGCACCGCGATCAGTTCCTGATTCGCAGTCAGCGTTTCCAGCACCTCCCGTGTGGTCTTGAAGCAAACGCCTGGCACCAGCAGTTTGCGGGTGCGGGCGTACAGACGACCGACGGTTCGCGGCATCGCCTGGCCGGCAAAGAACTTCGGCGCCTGACGGCTGACCTGGCCGATCAACTCGACGTAGCGCTCGATCGCCTGCGCCTCGCCGGGGAAATGTCGGACGAGTTCTGCCGTGAATTCGCCCCGCCCGGCGCGAAAGTCATACACGCGCTCACCGATCACCATGCGGTCGTAAACCGCATCCATCGGCGCCCAGTGAAGCTGGCCGTCGGAGATGACGTCAAAGACCCGGCGCAAAACAGCCTGCGGCTTGTGCACTTCGCCAATGTAGTGAACGCCGACATCCCACTCGTAGCCACCGCGTTCATAGCTGTGCGTGTAGCCACCTGCCGTGTAATGTTGCTCCAATACGCAGACCCGTTTGCCGAGCCTGGCCATCAGCGCTGCCGTGCACAAGCCCCCGATGCCGGAGCCGACCACGATCACGTCGTAACGCCCGGCGGCGAGCCCGGGGCGAAAACGGGTACCCGTGCGCACCCTGGACCCTGAGGAACGTCTGGAGCGCAAGGGATCATTGTTCATATTTTTTTCCTTCAAAGAACTTGCTCATTTTCGCAAGCGTCATCTTATCGGCGTCCTTGTTTGGGTCAATGACCTGGGAGCCGTCACAATGTCTGCTGCCACTCCAGGAACCTCATGACTCATCAACTTCCTCGTCCTTTCCTGCGACTCGTCGGATCCAATCTGGCGGCGCAATCGGCCGAGCAATTGAGTTTGGCCGCCGTGCCCATCGTCGCGGTGTTGGCGCTGGGCGCCGGGCCAGGCGAGATCGGTCTGCTGGCCACGGCCCAGACGCTGCCCTTCCTGATTCTGTCCATTCCCTTGGGTCTGCTCGCCGATCGAACCTCTCGGCGTCGACTGATGGCGTGGGCCGAGGGCTTGCGCCTGCTGGCATTCCTGACCTTGATAGCAGCGTCTTTGTTTGACCGAATCTCACTGGAACTGCTGGCAGTGCTGGGCTTCATCGGTGCGATTGGTACCGTCGGTTACAGCGTCGCCGCACCTGCGCTTGTCCCCGCGCTGGTGCCGCGTGACTCGATCATGGCGGCGAACGGGCGTCTTGAACTCGCCCGAAGCGTGGCGTTTACTGCTGGACCCGCCCTAGCCGGTGCGCTGGTCTCCTGGGCCGGGGCTTCGTCCGCTTTCGTGCTGGCCGCGCTGCTGTCGGCTTCGGCCTTGGCTCTGTTGCTGGGGCTTGCCGAACCCAAGCGGCTTGCCCAGCCAGAGCGCCACCCCCTGCTCGAACTCCAGGACGGCGCGCGTCTGGTTTGGCGCAATGCACTTCTGCGGCCTATTGTGCTGACCGCCGTGGCCTGGAATATCTCCTGGTTCGTGCTGCAAGCAGGGTATGTACCCTATGCCGTCCGCGTGCTTGGCTTGAGCGCAGGAGGCGTGGGTATCACGCTGGCAAGTTATGGCGCCGGCATGATCGTAGGGTCCTTGTTCGCGCCCAGGGTCATGGGCGCGTTGCCGTTTGGCAGGGCGATTCAGGTCGGACCCACCATCTCGGTGCTGGCGGCCATGACGATGGTCGCAACGCTGGCGCTGCCGAGCGCTGCGGTGGCGGTGATTTCGTTCTTTCTGTTCGGCGCAGGCCCCATCATCTGGACGATCACTTCGACGACACTGCGCCAGACCGTTACACCCAATGCGATGCTGGGTCGCGTATCAGCCCTGTTCCTGACCGTCAACATGGGCGCCCGGCCGCTGGGGGCTGCGCTGGGCGGCTTCGTTGGCGCCTCGTGGGGTGAATCCGCATGCCTGATACTGGCTCTGGCCGGGTTCGTCGTCCAAGCGTGGCTGATCTTCGCCTCGCAGGTGAGCCATTTGCAGCAACTGCCCGCTGCGGCGGACTGAAAGCACCGGTCAGTCGCGCCTTCTCATTTCCCTGCAGCCTTGGGCTGCCAGCCGACGAAAGCGGGGTAGTGACGTTTGACCACGGATCCATTGACATCCCATGCCAGGCACTGACCCACGAAGTGCGGTGGCGAGCCGTCGATCGCGTCAGGAAGCGGTCCTTCGGGCAGTGTCTGGAAGGCGATCGTGGCCATGTTGAAAAGAAGCTCGCGCAGGTGGGTGCAACCCCGTGCGCCCCCAAGGTTTGTCTGGATCGCATGACGCCAGCCTGGCCCCATGG
>QYPX01000016.1 GCA_007280205.1 Comamonadaceae bacterium | reverse complement strand
GCAGGAAGTGGAGACGGCCGTGCGCAACCAGGCACAGGTGATTTACATCGTCTTGTGCGACAAGCAGTGGGGCATGGTCAAGATGAACCAGCAGTTCATGCTGCGTCCCTTCAAGACCATGATCTTCAAGCACCTCGATCCCGATGAAACCATCAAGGCCGATCTGGGCGAAATCGAGTTCGACAAGCTCGGGCAGGCCATGGGTGCTTACGGCGAACGTGTCTCCGATCCGAAGCAGCTCAAACCGGCGCTCGAGCGCGCCCTGGCCACCGGTCGCTGCGCCGTGATCCACGTCGATGTGGACCCGGTCAAGCACATGTGGGCACCGGGCCTGATCCACTTCAAGAAGATGCACGAAGAGCCCAAAGGATGAGCCTATTGCGGTTCTCGTAACTTATGACACGCACAAACCAAACGGCATCTCGCCGTAATCCATCGCTTTCATTCCGGACGGCAAAGTTGTCATCCCGGACGGCAAAGTTGTCATCCCGGACGGCAAAGTTGTCATCCCGGACGGCAAAGTTGTCATCCCGGACGGCAAAGTTGTCATCCCGGACTCGATCCGGGATCCAGTGCCACGCAACGACTGGATTGCGGGTCAAGCCCGCAATGACAACCATCTCATGGGCTGTGCTGTCATGATCGACATCGATCTGGTTCGCCTGAACTTCAGCCCACAGTCGCTGCTGCTGCTCAATGTGGTGCTGGGCTTCGTCATGTTTGGCGTTTCACTCGAGCTCAAGGCCGATGATTTCAAGGAAGCCTTGCGCACACCGCGCGCGCTGGTGATCGGCCTGCTGGGGCACCATCTGGTGTTTCCGGCCTGCACCTATCTGCTGGTGCTGCTGCTCGAACCCCGCCCCAGCATCGCGCTGGGCATGATCCTGGTATCGTCCTGCCCGGCCGGCAACATCTCGAACTTTCTGACGCACTTTGCGCGCGGCAACACGGCGCTATCGGTTTCCATCAGCACCCTGTCGACCTTGACCGCCATCGTCATGACGCCGCTCAACATCTCCTTCTGGGGTGGTCTGTACGCACCGGCGCAGCCGCTGTTGCGCCAGGTGGCAGTCAATCCGCTCGAGATGTTCCTGCATGTCTTTCTGCTGCTCGGTTTGCCACTGGCTGCCGGCCTGTTCGTCTCGCGCCGCTGGCCCGCTTTGACAGCGCGCGTGCAAAAACCGATGAAAATTTTCTCTCTGCTGTTCTTCCTGCTCTTTGTGCTGGCCGCGCTGGGTGCCAACTGGCAGTATTTCAAGCTCTACGTCGGTATGGTGGTTGGCATCGTGTTCGTGCACAACGCCTGCGCCCTGCTCACCGGCTATGGCCTGGCCTGGGGTGCCAAACTACCCGAGCGCGACCGGCGCGCGGTCGCGATCGAATGCGGCATCCAGAATTCCGGGCTTGGCCTGATTCTGATCTTCAGCTTCTTTGACGGTCTGGGTGGCATGGCCGTGATCACCGCCTGGTGGGGCATCTGGCATATCGTGGCCGGGCTGTCCGTCGCCACGTTCTGGAGCCGTCGCGCGCCGCGTTCCGAGGGTCTGGCGTGAACTCGCACTGCGTTCTGGTCACCGGAAGCTCGGGCTATCTTGGCGCGCAGGTGCTGGCAAGGCTGGCACAGCGCCAGGACATAGCCATCATCGCGCTCGATCTGCGCGAGCCGGCCCAGCGCTTGCCGAACGTGAACTACGAAGTGGCAGATATCCGTTCGAGCGAGGTCGAAGCCATCGTCGCGCGCCACCAGCCCGATGTCGTGGTGCATCTGGCCTCCATCGTCACACCCGGCAAGAACAGCAGCCGCGAGTTTGAATACAGCGTCGATGTCGGCGGCAGCCGCAATCTGCTGGAGGCCTGCGTGCGCAACAAGGTTCGAAGAGTCATTGTTTCGTCGAGTGGCGCGGCCTACGGCTACCACGCCGACAACCCGGCCTGGCTCAAAGAGAGCGATGCCGTGCGCGGCAACCAGAGCTTTGCCTACTCCTGGCACAAACGCCTGGTCGAGGAAATGCTGGCAGAGTATCGACAGCAGCAACCGCAACTGGAGCAGATCATCCTTCGCATAGGCACGATTCTGGGCGCCACGGTGAACAACCAGATCACCGACCTATTCAAGAAGCCGCGCCTGATCGCCATCCGGGGCTCGGACAGCCCTTTCGTCTTCATCCACGACCAGGATGTGGTGGACGCCATCCTGCACGGCATTGATTCGTCCAGCACCGGCATCTTCAACGTGGCAGGCGACGGCAAACTCAGCATCTTCGAGATCGCCACTCGCCTGAACAAGCGCTGCCTTGTGCTGCCGGCCTGGCTGCTCAGGAGTGCCTTATGGCTGCTGAAGAAACTTGGCCTGACCCAGTACGGACCGGAGCAGCTTGACTTTCTGCGCTACCGCCCGGTATTGGACAACACGCGCCTGAAAACCGTGTTTGGCTACGTCCCCAAGCTCAGTTCATCGGAAGTGTTCGAGCTTTGGCGCAGCGCGCAGCTGAAGCAGGCTGCGTGAATCCAAGACAGACGCATGGCAAGGTGGTGCTGATCAGCGGCGCCGCTGGCGGCCTGGGCGCTGCACTGTGCCAGCGCTATGCCAGCGCCGGCAGTCACATCGCCGCCATCGATCTCGACGCGGCGCGCCTCGACACCCTGGTCACGGATTTGAAGCAGCGCGGCACGCAGGCCCTGGCGCTGGTCGGCACCATCACCGACCCGGCCAGTTGCCAGGCCGCCGTGGCGGCGACGCTCAGCCACTTCGGCAGCATCGACGGTCTGATCAACAACGCCGGCATCAGTCACCGCAGCCTGCTCAGCAGCACCCGCATCGAGGTCATACGCCAGGTCATGGACGTCAACTTCTTTGGCGCCGTCCACCTCACGCACGCTGCCCTGCCCCACATCACGCAGCGGCGCGGCTTCATTGCCGCCATCTCCAGCGTGGCCGGCTTTTCACCGCTGATCGGCCGCACCGGTTACGCGGCCAGCAAACACGCCTTGCACGGATTTTTTGACACACTGCGCAGCGAGGTGGAGGGTCTGGGCGTAAGCGTGACGCTGGTCTGCCCCTCCTTCATCCGCACCGGCATCGGCGCCGCGGGAATCGGTGGTGATGGCGCCAAGGCCAGCAGTGCGCGCCTGACCACCGGTGGCGAATCCAGCGCAGAGGATATCGCTGAACGCATCTTTGTCGCAGTGGCTGAAAGTCGTCGCCTGCTGCTGCCAGACCGCACCTCGCGCCTGGCCTGGTGGCTGAGTCGGCTGGCGCCGCAACGCTACGCCAGCATCATGAAGCGCCGCGTCGGCGCCGAGTTCGACGACGCGCCCGGGTCGCCCTTATAGCCGGCTGCGCCGCCCCACTCCCACGGCTGCCAGCACACTGAGCGACATCGCCAGCGCCGCAGCCATCAACGTCGCGCCATACCAACCGCGGTCCATCAGCGTGCCAAACAGGACAGGCGCCACGGCCAGGCCTGTGTCGAGGCCAGAATAGACCATGCCATAGACGCGGCCGGTCGCGCCTTGGGGTGTGGCCTTTTTGATCATCATGTCGCGCGAGGGTCCGCCAATGCCGACCGCAAAGCCGGTGCTGGCCAACACCACCATGGTGAGCGTGCCGCCAAGCATCCCAGTGCCACACAGCACCAGCAGCAGCGCAGCCGAGCCCATCGACAGCGCCACCACACGGTCGCTGCTGGCTACTCTGGTCGCAGCAAAACCGCCCACCAGCATGCCGAGCGCACCGCATAGCATGTAGGCAGACAGCGTCAAGGTCGCGGCCTCGACGCTGACGCCATGCATGGCGCGCAGGATGGAGACCGAAAAACTCTGCACCACCGCCATCGTCATGGTGGAGAGCAGAAAGAAACCAAAGCACCACCAGACCACCGGCAACTTCATGAACGCCATGCTGTGCTCAAGCGGCTGATCTGGATGGACGACGGCAATCTGCGTCTTGATCTTGTCGCGCTGCAGAACCATCAACAGCAAGATGCCCACATACATCAGAGCCGCCGCCAGATAGGCCGTGCGCCAGTTGAAGGCGCTGCTGATGCCAGCAAAAAAAAGCGGCGCGGTGGCCCAGCCCAGATTGCCGGTCAGACCATGGGCACTGAAGGCATAGCCGAGCCGCGGCGCCGAGACCCGCTGGTTCAAAATGGTGAAGTCCACCGGATGAAAAGTCGCATTGCCCAGTCCGGCCAGCGCCGCTACCAGCACGAGGCCGGTATAGCCAGTGACCATCGAGGCCGCCACACTGGCCGCTGCAAATATTGCCAACGCCGCCAGCAGTAGCGGCCGCGCACCCAGTCGGTCCACCACAAAGCCGGCCCCGGCCTGACCGAAGCCGGAGATCACAAAGAAGGTGGTCATCAAAAGGCCTACCTCCGAGTAGCTCAGGCCGAATTCCTTCATGAACACCGGGAACATCAGGGGCAGTAGCAAGTGGGCAAAGTGCGAGCTGGCGTGTGCCAGCCCCACCAGCGCGATGATGCCGGCGTCCTGCTTCAGTGGAACGATCGGCTGGGCGTCAGGTGGGGTGCTGGTCATGGCCCTATGGTACGGCAGTCCCGGCTTCAAATCATTGGACAATACGCCGGTGAGAATCAGCAAACCCTCCAACGCCGTCATCGCCGCACTGGCTGCCGCCGCCCTGTTTGGCGCCAGCACACCGCTGGCCAAGCAATTTGTCGGCGACATGTCGGCCCTGCTGCTGGCGGGTCTGCTCTATCTGGGCAGTGGCGCAGGCTTGGCTCTGGTGCGACTGCTGCGCGACCGCGGCTGGCACGCCACGGGTGTGGCGCCAAAGCAGTGGCCCTGGTTGCTGGCGGCCATCGCTTGCGGCGGCGTGCTGGCTCCGACCCTGCTGATGCTGGGTCTGGCACGCATGAGCGCCGCATCTGCCTCCTTGCTGCTCAATCTGGAAGGCGTGCTGACCGCTCTGTTGGCATGGATGGTTTTCAAGGAAGCAACCGACCGGCGGGTCGTGCTGGGCATGGCGCTGATCGCACTGGGCGCCCTGCTGCTGGCCTGGCCGGACGGCAGCAAGCTTGAAGTTGGAACGGTGGGCGCCGCTTTGGTCGTGTTAGCCTGCCTGTGCTGGGCACTGGACAACAACCTGACGCGCCAGGTCTCCAGCGCCGATGCCCTGTTCATTGCCAGTCTGAAAGGCCTAAGCGCTGCCGTCATCAACATCGGCCTGGCATGGGCCGGCGCTCAGTCGCTACCGGCGTGGAGCGTCATCGGTCCGGTGCTGCTGATCGGTTTTCTTGGCTACGGTTTGAGCCTGGCGCTGTTTGTGCTGGCACTGCGGCACCTTGGCTCGGCGCGCACCGGAGCCTACTTCAGCGCCGCACCCTTCATCGGCGCTGCCATCGCGCTGGGCCTGTTCCATGAAACCACTTCCGGCTGGTTCTGGGGCGCCGGCACGCTGATGGCGGCGGGTCTGTACCTGCATCTGACCGAGCGCCACGAGCACCCGCACTGGCACGGCGAGATGCAGCACAGCCATGCGCACTTTCCAGACGTCGAACACCGTCACGAACACCGCCATTGAGATTTCCGCAATTCCGATCCTCAGGCTTGTGCAGGCCGAGGGCGACGCAATGGGTGACTCCGCGACTGTCCTCCGGCCTTTGGTCTTTTCATCCCGGACTTCCAAGCTGTCATCCCGCACTCGATCCGGGATCCAGTGCCACACCACCACTGGATTGCGGGTCAGGCCCGCAATGACAAGAAGTGGCCCGCAATGACAAGAAGTGGCCCGCAATGACAAGAAGTGGCCCGCAATGACAACCCCGTGCGCAAGATCTGGCTGCTGGGGCACCAGATGCTGGCCACGCAGGACATTGCCAAGGATATTCCCGGTGCGCAACTGAACTGGACTTATGCCCAGGGCGGATTGGTGCGCAACCAGATTCCGGAGCGCGCCCAAGCCATCTACGCCGAGTTGGACGGTCGCAAACTCTTGCTGCACCCGATGACAGGCGGTGGCACCGATGCCGGCTACGCCAGTTTGTCCGGCAAACAGGCCTTTTCCGCCGCGCACATGATTGATGGGTACTAGGGCGGCTAGCATCAATCCACTAACTTTTGGCAGGAAACATGTGACGCAAGACTACCAGTAGAAAGGTACCCGGAAGTCATTCACAGCACCGAGGCACTTCCTCAGAATAGGTCCTACGCTAAATCAGCGGCGAACCCAATCTAAGGAGAGCCTCCATGAAACGCAGTCTGAACCATCTCTTCTCGCTGGCCTTGTTGATTTCACTGGGAATGATCAGCACCCAGGCTTCAGCCCAGTTGTATGTCAGGGAAACACCGTCCATCGGCACTAGTGTCGATCTCGTGCTGCCGGTCAACTTGCCCAGCACCAGCGCCAACGGCTACTGGAGTGGCTTACTCAACATCACGCCAAGTGCGACAGAGAATGGTCCAGGCTCGTCGTTTGCTGCCTTCTGTATCGACCCCTCACAGTACGCCAGCAGTTCCGCATCAAACTATTTCCTTTCTCTGGGTTTGAGCGCACTGGGCAATAGCACCAAGGAAACCTGGGTCAGCAATCTGTACTCGAACAGCTATGCAAGTTCCATTGGAAGCACCACGGACGCCGCGGCCTTTCAGCTCGCGCTATGGGATCTGGCTAAGGATGACGGCAACCTGTTGACTGGATCTGTCATGACCACCGGATCAACCAACTCCACGGTGCTCGGTAGCGCGAACAGCATGATCACAGCTGCCAAGTTGGGTGCAGGCGCGGCCCAATATTCCTTCAGCCTTTACACCAGTGCGACCGCGCAGGACTATGTGGTTGCCACTTCAGTGACCGCTGTGCCGGAACCAGAAACCTACGCCATGCTGCTCAGCGGCATGTGCCTGCTGGGCTTTACTGCACGGCGTCGCCTGCAGAAAGCAAAGCAAATCTAAGAATGTCACACAGCGCGGTCTCAGCCCCACAGCCCAAGTCATGCCGTATGGCGCTATATAGCGCTGGCAGCATGTCTTGGGCTTGTGTGTGAAATGAGTCATTGAGATGCAGATGACCGCGCCTGCGGTGCTGGCCGGCGCAGGAACCAGCCAAAGGCCAGTGCCTGCAGCACCAGCAGCACACTGAAGGTGATCCGAAACGCCTGCGTCCGGGCAACACCCCCAAGCGTCAGGCCGTCAACCAGCGCGCCAATGCCCCATTGCAGGCCGAAGGCGCCGACAAAGACCATCAGATTGAGCGCCGTGTTGACGCGCCCCGACAGTTCCACCGGAAACTCCGCACTGAGCTGCGAATAGGCGATATTGCTCAGACTGAAGGACAGACCGAGCATCGGCCACAACCAGGCCGGGCGCGCCAGATCCGCAATGATGGCCGCCTCCACCAAGAGACCGATGCCAATGCCTAGCGTCAGCAGCGTCATCGGCGCGACGCCGTTGCGCGAGAGCCATCGGGAACAGGTCGCCACAAAGACAAAGCCGCTGAGCATCGCCAGCCCCAGCAGGAACAGCACGCCCGCCGCGTCGGCGCGCGCAGCACCGTTGACCTCCATCAGCCAGGGCACAGCCCACAAGCCCTGAACCGCCATAAAGCCGCCGCTGCTCAGACAGCCCTGCGGCGCAAAGCGCCAGAACACCCGCTTGCCGAAGATGCCAAGCATTGTGCGAACCTGCTGGCCCAGCGGTTCGCTGTGCGCCAGTGCGCTTCGGTCCGGCACCGTCATGAGAAAGCCTGCGCTGGCTACCAGCAGCGCGGCACACAGGTAGAACATGCCGCGCCAGCCCAGCAGCGGCAGCGCGGCCTCGACCGGCACGCTGGCCGACAGCGCACCCAGGCCACCGGCCACCATGATGGTCGCCGTCAGCGACGGCAAACGCTCCACCGGGAACCATTGGCTAAAGGCCTTGAAGCTGGCCATCAGACAGGACGAAACGCCCAGCCCAATGAGCGCGCGCGCCAGCACCAGCGTCGTCAGCGTCTGGCCAGCACCAAACAGCGCGCAGCCGGCAGCGGCCAGCAGCAGCAGTGCCGCCTCCACCCGGCGCGGGCCGAAGCGGTCAAGCAGCAAGCCCAGCGGCAACTGAAAAAGACCGAAGGCCAGAAAGTAGGCAGATGTCAGCAGCCCCATGTCCGCACTCGTGATGCCCAGATCGCGAATCAGCTCCGGTGCGATCACCGCATTGACGCTGCGCAGGCCGTAAGACAGGAAATAGCCTGCGGCATAGGCCGGAACAAGGCGGCGCCAGAGATAAAAGTAGGATTGCATGCTTGCCATTGTCATGGAAACAAGCGTGCCGGCCTTGCGCCGGATGCGACAATCATTTCAAACCGAGACAACAGGCATGGCAGACGCACAGACACTCAAGATCAGCAGCAGCGACGGGCATCGCTTCGACGCTACGCTTTATCCGACTGACGACCCGGGGGCACCGGTGCTGCTGTTCCAGGCGGCGCTGGGAACGCCAGCGCGCGTCTATGGTCGCCTGGGCCGCGAGATGGTCAAACATGGGGTGCAGCTCTGCGCACCCGACTGGCGCGGCATTGGCAGCAGTTCGGTGCAGGCCGGTCGTGCCAGCGACTTTGGCTACCGCCACCTGATCGAACTGGATTTACCCGCGCTGATCGAAGCGGTGCGGCAACGCCTGCCGCAGGCCCCGATCTGGCTCGGCGGTCACAGTCTGGGCGGGCAGCTTTCCTTGCTGCGAGCGGCAGCCCATCCCGAAGGCATTGCCGGTGTCGCGCTGATTGCCAGCGGCAGCGTGCATCTGCCCTGCTTTTCCAGCAAGCTGAAGCTGGCGATTCGCTCGCTGGTCATGATGTCACGGGTGCTGTGCCCCTTGCTGGGCTATTTTCCGGGCTCCAGGGTCCGCTTTGGCGGGCGTGAAGCGGCCGGCCTGATGCATGACTGGAGCCACCTGGCCATGACCGGAAACTACCGGATCAAGGGATCGAAGGTCGATTACGAAAAGGCCTTGCACTCGTTGCAATGCCCGGTGCTGGCGCTGACCTTTTCCGGCGACCGTTGGTCGCCCGAGCTCTCAGCCAAGACGCTGCTGGCCAAGTTGCCAAAAAAGACGGCGCTGCACTGGCACTGGACCCCCGCCGATACCGAGGGCCAGACCGTTGATCACTATTCGTGGATCAAGCAGCCGCAGCTGGTCGCGCCAGCCGTGGCGCAGCACATCCGGCAAGCGCGCTAGCGTGCCGCCTACTGCTTGACGGCCTGCGCCAGCGCGGCCCAGACCTTCAGTGTCATGGCGTGCGTGAAGCCGGCGCCCGCCACTGGATGCGACGCCAGCTTGACGACCACCATCTCGGCTGCCGGGTTCACATGGATCATCTGCCCGTGGATGCCCGATGCCTCATAAGCGCCGTCCGCGTTGTGCAGCATCCACCACTGGTTGCGATAGCTGTAGCCGGCTCTGAAGGGCATGCCACCCGCCTTGAATTTTTCCGGGTCACCGCCTTTGACAAAGGTGTCATCGAGCACGGCTTTGTCAAAGATGCGCTGGCCGTTGAACTCGCCACCGCGGCGCAGCATCTCGCCAACACGCGCCAGATCGCGCGCTGTCGCGTTCAGGCCGGCACCCTGCAAGGGCGTGCCAACCGAATCGACCATCACGTAGGCGTCTTCCTCCATGCCCAGTTTTTGCCAGATGTTGTCGCTCATCAGTTCGGCCCAGTGCTTGTTGGTAGCGCGGGTGACGATCCAGCCCAGTACTTCCGAATGCACAGTCCGGTAAACAAAGCCGGCGCCATGCTCGCCTTCCTTCTGCAGCGTCTTCAGGAAGTCATAGACATTGGTCTTGCCCTGATAACCCGGTGGACGCGGCAGCATGCCACTGGCCCAGCTGTAGCCAAAGATCTCGGTTGTCGGGTCGGTGTACACCTCGCGAAAGCGCACGGCACCGGTCATGTCCATGACGTCGCGCACCTTCATGTCGCCCCAGGCACTGCCAGCAAGTTCGGGCACGTACTTGGTGACCAGCGCGCCAGGGTCAATCTTGCCCTCATGCGCCAGTTGCGCAGCCATCAGCCCGGTGAAAGACTTGGTCACCGACATCAACAGGTGCGGTGTCGAGGGCTTCATTGGACTTTCGTAGCGCTCGTAGACAATGCGCCCCTTGTGCAGCACCACGATGGCATCGCTGTAACTGCTCTTGAACCAGTCGTCGATGCTGGTCTTGTTGCCCTTGTCGTCGTCGAAGCTGAAGCTGCCTATCGGTTTGAGGGACAGCGGCAGGCTGGAGACCGGTGCGCTGCCGTGACGAATATTGCGTGTTGGATGCAATTCGCGCACATGCTGCAAGGCCCAGCGCATCTGCGGGTACTTGTAGGAGTTCGTCAAATCAACACGCTGGGCGTCAAGCGGCGGAAAGGTGCTCATCAGCGCGAGTTTGTCCAGCGCCACCGATTCGGGTGGAGGCAGCGTCTGTGCCAGCGCAGCCTGCGCGAAGCAGAGAGTGGCGGTGACGGCAACAATGTGACGTAGAGGGTGCATGGTGTTCCTTGGTGAATCGGGGGCCGTCCCCGCGAGCAGACCATTGTTCCTGACTCCAGGCTCACAGGCCAATAGGGAAAAACCTTCACTGTGTCGCCTTTGCGACGGCACAAATTCATGCCCCCGCAAGCGCACCTGTCGGCAATCGTTTAGAGTGCCTACCGATGAAGACAAAGCACACATCGCGCCAGGTTGAACGCCTGATCGCAGGCCAAGCCACCTCCGACGGCGCCGGGGTCAAGCTGACTCGCGTACTGACGCAGGACCTGCAGCGCCGGCTCGACCCCTTCCTCATGCTCGACGCCTTTGGCAGTGACAACCCGAACGATTACATCGCCGGCTTTCCGGATCATCCGCATCGCGGCTTTGAAACCGTGACCTACATGATCGCCGGGCGCATGCTGCACCGCGACAGCGCCGGCCATGAGGGCCTGCTGGAAGGCGGCGGCGTTCAGTGGATGACGGCCGGCCGAGGCGTCATCCATTCCGAGATTCCGCAACAGACCGACGGCGTGATGGAAGGGTTCCAGCTCTGGCTGAATCTGCCGGCTCGCGACAAGATGAGCGCTCCCTGGTACCGCGATTTCAAGGCACAGGAGTTGCCGCGATTCGTCACCGCGCAGGGCGTGACGGTGATCGTGATTGCCGGCGAGAGTCAGGGCGTCAGTGGCGCTGTGACACGTGCCGCCAGTTCGCCGCTCTATCTGGACCTGCACCTGCCGGCGGGCTCCGGCTTCGAGCAAACCTTGCCACTGCAGCACAACGCTTTTGTCTATGTCTACCGCGGTGAGGTGCGTATTGCCGGGCAAACCGTGCCAGCGCAGCGCATGGCGCTGCTGGCCAACGAGGACGCAGCCGATGGCGTGCTGATCGAGGCCAGCACCGATGCGCGGCTTCTGCTGCTGGCAGGTCAGCCGCTCAAGGAAGCGATTGCCCAGTACGGCCCTTTTGTGATGAACACACAGCAGGAAATTCACGAGGCGATCAGTGATTTTCGCAACGGTACGCTCGGCCAGTGAGCGCTAATGCCATGACAGCCACTGCGCAAAGCTATATCCAGGCACTGCAACTGCAGCCGCATCCGGAAGGTGGTTTCTTCAGCGAAAGTTACCGCAGCGCGCAGACCATGGCGTTGAGCACACCCGGCGGCGCAGCGCTTCAAAGAAACGTCTGTACAGCGATCTACTTCCTGCTCGAAGCCGGCAACTTCTCGGCCTTTCACCGCATCCAGTCAGACGAGATCTGGCATTTCTACGCCGGACAGGCGCTGGAGGTTCTGGAACTGCTGCCCGACGGCCAACTTTGCTGCACCCGATTGGGGTCAGACATTCTTCGCGGTGAGCTTCCGCAGTACGTGGTCCCGGCTGATACCTGGTTCGCATCGCGGGTCGCGGACGGTGGCACGTTTTCCCTCGTTGGCTGCACCGTAGCACCGGGCTTTGATTTTGCCGATTTCCAGTTGGCAAGGCGACAGGAACTACTGGAGATTTTTCCCCAGCATCGGCCGGTTATCACTGAACTCACTCGCTAACTGGTCATCCCGGCCCCGGATCAGGTCCGGGGTTTCAACATCCGGGATCCAGTGCCGCGCGACCACTGGATTGCGGGTCAGGCCCGCAATGACAACCCCCGTGTGAAGGATCAGGTTGGCGGGGCGCTCAGCGCAGCGGCATGAATGCGAAGGGACTTCCCGCTTCCTGGTAACGGCATCAAGTGCCAAGATTGGTTTTTGGAAGTCAATCTACAACCTTTGGAAGGAGAAGTCCCATGCAAGAGATTACACGAGTTGGCGTTGATC
>QYPX01000195.1 GCA_007280205.1 Comamonadaceae bacterium | reverse complement strand
TTCCGGCGTCGGCATGAAGCCATGGTCTGCGCTGAGCGCCGCAATGTAGTTATCGGGGCCGACACGGGCATCAAGATCGCGGAAGAAGTCCTGCAGCAGGCGGTCGACCTGCAGCGTGTGGTCCTGTGACAGTTCCGACTCGGCACTGAAGGCGTGATTCACGTAATCGTGTCCCGACAGGCTGACCACCAGAATGTCGGGAACTTCGCGTTGTCCCAGTGCCTCGCCGCTCAGCGCAGCGCGGGCAAAATCAAGCACCAGCGCATCGGCAAAGGGCCCCTGCAGCAAGGAGCCGTAATAGCGCAAGCCGGGTGCATCATCCTGCGGTGCGCCGTACAGGATGGGCAGGCCGGCGGCGCTGCCGGTCCATGAGGTTTTGAAGTAACGGTCGGCCGGCTTGGCAGCGTTGAAGCGCTCAACCCAGGCCGGATGTGCGCTCATGTAGTAGGTGCTTGAAGCAAACTGGCCCGTGCTGCTCATGTACATGTAGGCGGTGCCCGATTTGCCGGCAGGCAGAATAGCGCCGCGGTCCTTGCCGGAGACCGCAATCACCCTGGAGCGCGGATCGGCGCGGCGCAGCACATCCCCCACGGTCTCGACCTTCAGGTTGTTCGGACTGGTGCCGTCCTGCGGCCGGTTGCGCTGGCCGATGTAAGTGGCCGAGCGGTCCTGGGCGCAGTACATGGGCTCGCCCGTATCGGGGTCGCGCCACTCGTTGCCAATGATGCCGCTGCGGCTTGGGCTGGCGCCACTGAGCAGCACCGCATGGCCGGCCGCCGTCACGGTGAACGCATGGTCGTAATGCGCGTTGGCGAACCAGCTGCCACGATCCAGAAATCGTGCAAAGCCGTCTTTCACAAACTGGGCGCGATTGGCCTCGATCTGGCGCTGTGGCAGGCCATCAATCACGATCAGGACCACCAGTTTGGGTCGTTCGGGTGCTGGCGTGGCGGCGTTGCTGGCACTGCCGGTGAACAGCATCGCGAGTAGCAGCCAGACCGAAGTGAGTGATTTGAGTATTTTCAACATACCGACATCATGCCAAAGAATTGACCTGCGCAAGATCGGTTGAACAGTCTGTGGTGGATCAGGCTGGCGACGCACTCAGCTCCGCGACTGTCCCCGGAGTTATTGGGGTCAGACACCAATTTCGCTGCGGCACAAGGTGCCGCACCCTGCGGGCGAGCCGAAGGCTCGGCGAATTTGGGCTCTGACCCCAAAAACTCCTGCGCTGAGTGCATCACCAACCTGATCTTGCGTGCGAAGGTTTGCATTGGGGGCCACTTCTTGTCATTGCGGGCCTGACCCGCAATCCAGTGACGGCGTGGCACTGGATCCCGACTGTTGAAACCCCGGACCTGATCCGGGGCCGGCATGACATGGCCTCATTCAGAACGCTGTCAACGGTTGCCCAAGGGCCCGATAATTCACACTCAACGCACCGGAGAACAGAGATGAAACTTACCGCCGCCGTAATCCAGACCTCATCAGTCTTGCTCGACACACCTGCCACAGTTGAACGCGCACTCGGCTTGATGAAGGAGGCCGCTGCGCAGGGTGCGCAGGTTCTGGTGTTTCCGGAGGCTTTTCTGGGTGGCTACCCGAAGGGGGCGGATTTTCATATTTACCTGGGCGGGCGCACCTTGCAGGGGCGCACCGAGTTCAAGCTTTACTTTGACGCTGCGGTTGGCGTTGATGGCCCTGAGATCGCCCAACTGGCCAAGGCGGCGAAGGAGTGCCAGCTCTATGTCTGCGTCGGCATCATCGAGCGCGATGGCGGCACGCTTTACTGCACCGCTGTCTATCTGGGGCCGGACGGCCAGGTGCTGGGCAAGCACCGCAAGCTCATGCCGACCGCGCTGGAGCGCCTGATCTGGGGCTTTGGCGATGGCTCGACGCTGCAGGCGGTCGATACACCGTTTGGCAAGATGGGTGCCGTGATTTGCTGGGAGAACTACATGCCGGCGCTGCGCATGGCGATGTACCAGCAGCGCGTCACGCTGTACTGTGCGCCCACCGCCGATGATCGCGATACCTGGATTGGCACCATGCAGCACATCGCCTTGGAAGGGCGCTGTTTTGTGCTCTCGGCCTGCCAGCATCTGCGTCGCTCCGACTTCCCGTCGGATCGCATGAGCAACCGCCTGCCGCAGGCCAGCGACACCGTGCTGATGCGCGGCGGCAGCGTCATCATCGACCCGCTCGGCAAGATCCTGGCCGGGCCGCTGCGTGATCAGGACGCCTTGCTGACCGCAGAACTTGATCTCGATCTGATTCCCATGGCGCAGCTCGATTTTGATGTGGTTGGGCACTATGCACGACCCGATGTGTTTTCGCTGCAGGTCAACACGGCGGCGCAGTCGGCGGTTTCCTTTGTCGGAGGACCGGTTTGACAAGCGTTTCTCGTCGCCGCTGGCTCGCGCTGCTGCTCTGCGTGACTGGCTGGCAGGCTGACGCCAGCGATTTGCCTGCGGCTCGTGCAAGCCCCGGCGGCATTGCCCACGTTGAATTGGGCGCCTCAGCGCAGGCACCGCAGGTCAGCTTCAATGGCGTGCCGGTGTGGGTGACGCAGCACAGCGGGCAGTGGACGGCTCTGGTGGGCATCCCGCTGGCTGCGGCGCCCGGTGTGGCGAGCCTGAAGGTCAAGCGCCAGGGTTCGAAGGAGTCCTTGGTCAGCTTTCAGATCAAGCCCTTTCGCTACGCCGAGCAACGCCTGAAAGTTGCGCCCGGTCATGTCGATCTGTCGGCCGACGACATGGCGCGCTACGAGCGTGAACGCCTGCGCCTGGCGCAGGTGATGGCGACTTTCACCGAGGTCCAGCCCGAGGCCTTGGAGTTTTTGCAGCCAAACAGCGGCCGGCGTTCCAGTTCCTTTGGCTTGCGGCGCGTCTTTAACGGCCAGGCGCGCAATCCACACAGCGGTATGGATATTGCCGCTGCCCAGGGTGCGCCGGTGCTGGCCGCCGCGTCTGGTGTCGTGATCGACACGGGCGACTATTTCTTCAACGGCAACACGGTCTGGCTGGATCATGGCTCAGGTCTGCTCACCATGTACTGCCATCTGTCGGAGATCGATGTCAAGGCCGGCGAGCGCGTCAGCGCCGGCGCCCTGATCGGCAAGGTGGGCTCCACCGGTCGCGCCACCGGACCGCATTTGCACTGGTCGGTCAGTCTGAATCGGGCGATGGTCGATCCGGCGCTGTTTCTCGAAGCAGCGACAGCAACAGACCTGCCGAAGAAGCAATAGACAGTAGCGCTTCTCAGCGCCAGGCGGAGCGCGCACGCTCGCGAACCTGGATGCTGGCCGGGCCGCTGTGCGCTGCGCCTGACGTATCGGGAGCAGCCGGCGGCCAGAGCACCGTCTCGAATTTCGCTGCCAGGGCGTCCGGTATGAAGCGACTGCGACTCGCATAGAGGTGCCGGTCGCCCCGCGCTGCCTGCTGGGTCACGTAGAACCGATGCGGCACCAGCAGGTGCAGGTGCTCCTTGGCGCGCGTCATGGCAACGTAGAGCAGGCGGCGCTCTTCCTCGATCTCGTCCTGTGTTCCGGTGCTCAGGTCCGAGGGGATGCAACCGTCCACCACATTGAGCACATGAACCGAGGTCCACTCCTGACCTTTGGCCGAGTGGATGGTCGAGAGAATCACATAATCTTCATCGCGGTGCGCGGGGCCGGACAGGTCGCTCGTCGCCTCCGGCGGATCCAGCGTGAGTTCACTCAGAAAGCGCTCCCGACTCGGGTAGCTCGAGGCCATGCGCTCCAGATTGTCGATGTCGGCACGGCGTTGCGCATGGTCCTCGTGCAGGCGTTCAAGCTGCGGCAGGTACCAGCGTTTTGCCAGTTCCATATCGGCGGGCCAGGGGGTCTGCGCTGCCTGCAGCGTGCGGTACATCTGCACAAAGATCTGCCATTCGCTGGCGGCGCCGGCAGGCATCTGGAATGAGGCGAGTGTGGCGCCGGGGTCAGATGATTGCGCCATGGCGTCGAGCAAGCGTGTGGCGAGCGCCGGCCCGATGCCGGCCATCAGTTGCACAACCCGAAAGCCGGCCATGCGGCCACGTGGATTCTGGGCAAAACGAAGAATCGCCAGCAGGTCCTTGACGTGCGCCGCTTCCAGAAACTTCAGGCCGCCGAATTTGACGAAAGGAATCTGACGCCGCATCAGTTCGAGTTCCAACGCTGCGCTGTGCGAGGAGGTTCTGAACAGTACGGCCTGCGATTTCAGACGCAGCCCGGCTTCGCGCTGCTCCAGAATCCGGTTGGCGACCCAACGCGCTTGCTCTGCTTCGTCGCTCACCACAATCAACTGGGCTCGCGTGCTGCCTGCCTTGTCGGTCCAGAGCTTCTTGGCATGGCGTTCGGCCGCGAGTTCAATGACAGCGTTCGAGACATCCAGAATCGCCTGGGTGGAGCGGTAGTTGCGCTCCAGCGTCACCAGGCGCACGCCCTGGCTGAACTGTTGCGGAAAATCCAGGATATTGCGCACCGTGGCGCCGCGAAAACTGTAGATGCTCTGTGCGTCGTCGCCGACCGCCGTCACGCCCTTGCCGCTGGGTTTGAGCCCGCGCACAATCGCCGCCTGCAGCCGGTTCGTGTCCTGGTATTCGTCCACCAATACATGATCAAAACGCGCGCCAATTTCGGCGCCCAGCGCAGGATCCGTCATCATCTCCGACCAGAACAGCAGCAGGTCGTCGTAATCGAGCACGTTCTGCGCCTGCTTGGCCTCCACGTAGGCGCCAAACAGCTGCTTGAGTTCGCTCTCCCATTGCGCACACCAGGGGAAGACCTGCGTCAGCACCTCGGTCAGCGCCTGCTGGCTGTTCACCACGCGCGAGTAGATCGACAGGCAGGTTCCTTTTTGCGGGAAGCGCTTCTTGCTGGTGGACAGGCCAAGCTCGTGGCGGGCCAGACTGAGCAGGTCTTCCGAGTCGCCCCGGTCGTGGATGGTGAAGGAGTCATCCAGGCCGATGCGTGGCGCGTAGTCGCGCAGCAGGCGCGCCGCCACACTGTGAAAAGTACCTGACCAGGGCAGCGAAGGCAGGCCACGGCCGGAGCTCAGTCCCATCACGCTGGCTAACACGCTGCCGACGCGGCGTTCCATCTCGGCAGCGGCCCGGCGCGAGAACGTGAGCAGCAGGATGCGCTGTGGATCAACGCCGTCCGCGATGAGTCTGGCTACCCGAAAGGCCAGGGTGTTGGTCTTGCCGGAGCCAGCACCGGCAATGATGAGCAGCGCGCGCTCATCTTCGCCATTTGAGCCAGCACCGTGTTCGGCAGCCTGACGCTGCTCTGTATTGAGCGACTCGAATGGATCCGTGCGGACGGACGCTTCGGCTGGCATGGTTTGGGCTAGAGCCAGACACCGTTGTGTGGCAGCTGGATCGTCTCGGACGGGCTGCTGCTGACGAGAAAAGCGTCGATCAGGAAACTCAGCACCGAGATGAAAATGCTGGCAAAGAAAGCGGTCCAGAAGCTCGATACCTTGAAGCCCCGCACCAGCCAGGAGACCAGCATCATCATGAGCGCATTGATCACCAGCAGAAACAATCCAAAGGTGAGCAGCGTGAGCGGCAGGGTCAGGACGATCAGCAGCGGTTTCACGATGGCGTTGGCAAAGCCCAGCAGCAGCGCAGCGACGATCAACGAAGTGGCGTCAGCAAAGCGGATGCCTTGGAAGACGCGCCCCGCGACCCAGAGCGAGACAGCCGTGATGGCCCAGTGCGTGAGAAAGGGAGCGAGGTGGTCAAACATGGTTTTCATCATACTTGGTGCGGCAGCTTGCGTCGCGCAGGCAAATGGCTGTAAGCAAAGGTTTCTGCCGTCATCAGCGTGAACGGGCAGGGCGTTGAGTACATGAGGCTCAATCACGGGCTTTCAGGAGTTCCAAATGAAGAAGTTGTCTCTCTCCCTCGTCACTGGCTCGGCCTTGCTCGCATTGGCCGCCTGCTTGCCTGCCAATGCCGCGGTGGATGCCGACGCGGCGCAAGCGCTGTTCAAGAAAGAAGAATGCGCCAAGTGCCACTCGGTGGACAAAACAAAGTCGGGTCCGGCACTGAAAAAGATCGCTCTCAAGTACAAGGGCAAGGCCGAAGGTCAGGACAAGATCATCAAGCAGATCACCACCGGATCCAAATTCAAGAACACGGATGGCGCTGACGAGGAGCACAAGGTGATCAACACCAAGGACCCGGCGGCCCTGAAGAATCTGGCGGACTGGATCCTGTCGCAGTAGCACTAGTTGCGTCGGTACCTGACGCCAAGCAACTGAAGCTCTTCCTGCCCGTCGGGAGCGAGCGAGAGGACCTGCACTGAACTGCCACCGGCACGGTTGAGACCACGCAAGTAGCCCAGCGTGTCGGAGACGGGGACCAGAACACTGCTGCCAAAACCGAGCATGCCGTCGGCAACGATCAGGCTGGCTGAGCCGCAAGGGAAGGCGCTCTGACAATTCGTTGCCCGATAGCTGCCCAGGCGGGCCATCCAGGCCGCAGGGATGGGTGGAGGGCTGTAATGTTCGGCCAGCAGCGCGGTTTGTCCGTTGCCATGCCACAGCATGACCTGACGGCCCGAGACCTCGCCGAATTCAAACTCGGCATCCTGCGACTGTGGCGCGGACAGCCAGCCATTGGCCCTGGGTATGACATGGACGGTGTTGCCACTGTCAGGACTGGTCCATTCAAGCGCACCGGCCACACTGCGAACCGTGATGTAGGGTACGCCGTTCATGGCGCTGCCCAGTATGTAGATGCCTTGCATTGCGTCGAGTCGAGCCTGATCCCAGACAACCGGCGCCGCGTAGGCAACGGGCGCTGACGGTACAGGGGTCAGGCCGGTCTTTTCCTGCAGAGCGAGCTTCAGGGTCTGCCTGGCAATCTCACTGAACGCGAGCTGCTCATCATTGGCGAGCACCACCACACCAAGCTTGTGGTCGCGCAGTATTTCGAGATGGCTGCGAAAACCCGGGTTGGCGCCATCGTGATAGCAGAGTCTTCCTGCGTAGGCGAGGTCTACGTCATTGAGAAACCAGTTAAGCCCTATGCTGCTGCCGAAATCAAGGGCGACGCCCCGGTTTTGGGGGCTGAGCATCAACTCCATGGTTTCTGGCTTGAGCACCTGACCGCGCTCGCCCTGACCACCGGCATGGACCATCTTGATGAACCTGGCCATGTCCTGGATCGTCGAGATGATGGCCCCGGTTGTGCTGCCATTGTTGTAGAAGCGGGGGACTTCCTGACCCGCTTGATAACCCTTGGCCAAGGTGGCTGACACCCTGGGGCTGTCAACCGAGACCGAGGAGTGGTCCATCCCCAGCGTTTGAAAGAGCGAGTCAGAGAAAGACGAAAAGCTCTGGCCGGATGCACTGCTGATGACACTGGCAAGCAGCGAGATGGCGCTGTTGGAATACTCGAGAATGAGGTTGGTCGGGTAGCTTTGGTACTCCCCTTGCAGATAGCTGACGAGTTTGTCATTGAAGTCAGCGTCGGGCATCGTGGTCATGACGCCGTTGTTGATGTCGCCTGGAATGCCGGAGTGATGCGTCAGGATCGAGTGCAGTGTGATCGGTGCCCCGGGGCCAAAACCAAGCGGGGGCTTGATGGAGAAGTTTGGAATAAAGCGCGTCAGGGGATCGTTCAGAGCCAGCCGCCCTTGCTCAGACAGTTGCATCACCATGGTGCCCGTGAAAACCTTGGTCACCGAAGCGATGCGGTACGTTGTGTTGGGGTTCGCCAGAATGCCGGCACCGGCGTCGGCAAATCCGAAACTTTTCACCCAGACCACCCTCTGATCGTCTACCAGGGCGATGGAAAGCCCACCGCTGGCGCCGCTTTGAGTCAGTTGTTGCTCGATCGCCGCGCTCATTTGGGCGATGGTGTCGGTGTACGTGACCGGTGGAACTCCACTGTTGCCATGGCAGCCGCAAAGGAGCGCTGCAAAGAGCAGGATGCGCCACCGCTGCGGTGGCTTGAAGACTGAATGACAGAGCGTGGCAAACATTCGGCACCTCCGTAGCAGCCAGAACTGCTGCCGCTAGCGG
>QYPX01000255.1 GCA_007280205.1 Comamonadaceae bacterium | reverse complement strand
CTGAACCAGGGCTGCGCGTCGCAGCCGCTCGAACTGACCCACTGCCAGCCACCATTGTTGGCCGCCAGATCAAAATCATTGAGGTGCTGGGCAAAGTAGGCCTCACCCCAGCGCCAGTCGATGCCCAGGTCCTTCACCAGAAAACTGCCAGCCACCATGCGCAGGCGGTTGTGCATATAGCCAGTCTGGTTGATCTGCATCATCGCGGCGTCCACCAGCGGGTAGCCGGTCCGCCCTTCGCACCAGGCGGCAAACAGCGCATTGGCTGGCTTGCCGTGCTCCCATGGAATGGCGTCGTACTCGCGCCGGTAGGCTCCCTGGGCAACGTGCGGGAAGTTGGCCAGAATCGAAAAATAGAAGTCTCGCCAGATCAGCTCGCCGAGCCAGACCGCGGCGCCCCGGCTGCCCTGGCTCTGCCGCTGCAGGGCAAGGGCAGCGAGTTGACGGATCGAGATGGTGCCAAAGCGCAGGTGCACGCCGAGGTAGCTAGGACCCTTGACGGCCGGGAAATCGCGCGTTTCGTGGTAGCGGTCCATGCGTTCACCGAAATCTTCAAGCAGCTGGCGCCCACCCGACGCACCGGCGCTGATTCCGAGTTCGCCCAGATTGGTTTTCTCAAAGCCCAAGGCCGCTAGCGTTGGCACGCCTGCCGTGAAATCAACTGGCGACGGCTGCAGAGCGCTGGCGAAGGGCGCGGCGCTGTGGTTGCGCACGTGTTGCGCAGTTACGCTGGCGAGCCACTTGTTCTTGTAGGGCGTGAAGACACCGTAAGCCGTGCCGGCCTGGGTCAGCAGTTCCCGCCCCTCAAATATGACATGGTCCTTGCAGGTGTGAAAGGCAATGCCAGCAGCGGCGAGCCTGCCGCGCACCCCGGCGTCGCGCACCAGCGCCTGTGGCTCATAGTCGTGAGCGGCGAAAACCGCCTGCACGCGCAGCTGGCCTGCGAGCGCGACGACTTCGGTCGCCGCTACGCCGTGGCGCACGATCAGGGCAGTGCCAGCTTGACCGCTGAGCTTGCGCAAGTCGGCGTCGAGCTCGCACAAGGAGTCTCGAATGAACTCGACACGGCGGTCGCTGCGAGGCAGGGGATCGAGAATTTCAGTGTCAAAGACAAATGCGCAATAAAGCTTCTTGCAGGCCTGCAGCGCCAGGCACAGTGCGGCGTTGTCGCTGACGCGCAAATCGCGCCGAAACCAAATCAGACCTGCGTCAAATTGTTTGTTCATGATCACCGGTAAAATCAAAGCATGCCCGGAGATTTTGCGCCAACCAACCTGACGAATCATTTTTTGATTGCGATGCCAGGATTGCAGGACGAGGTTTTCTGCCGCAGTGTGGTTTATGTTTGTGAACACAATGAGCGCGGCGCGCTCGGTCTGGTGATCAACAAACCCTGCGAAATTGACATGAAGCGGCTGTTCCAGAAGGTCGATCTGCCGCTGCACCGCGAAGATCTTTCCAATGCCCCGGTATTTCAGGGCGGACCGGTGCAGACCGAGCGTGGATTTGTGTTGCATGAACACTGCGCTGGCGGCTCTGACAAGCCGAACGAACCCCTCTACGCCTCAACCCTGACGATACCTGGCGGACTGGAGATGACCACCTCCAAGGACGTGCTGGAAGCACTGGCCAGTGGTGCCGGACCGCGCAAGGTGCTGGTCTCGCTCGGCTACGCCGCCTGGGGTGAAGGGCAGTTGGAGTCAGAACTGTCGGACAACAGCTGGCTCACCGTGGCAGCCAGCAACAGCATTATTTTTGATACGCCGGTGGCGCAGCGCTACGACAAGGCGCTGCGCCTGCTCGGCTTTGAGTCCTGGATGCTCTCACCTGATGCGGGGCACGCATGAATCCTGGGCCAGTGTCTGTAGCGCCAACCCTGCAGACTTTTCTGGCTCTTGATTTTGGTATCAAACGCACCGGCTTTGCCGTTGGCAACCGGCTGCTGCGCACGGCGCAGCCGCAAGGCACCATTCAGGCCGAGGGCGATGCGCGCTTCGTCCAGATTGCACAGCGCATCAAGGAGTGGCAGCCCGACGCGCTGGTGCTTGGCGTACCCTTTCACCCGGACGGTGCCGAGCACGAAAACACGGTGCGCGCGCGCCGCTTCTCACGCCAGTTGCAGGGCCGCTTCAAGCTGCCGGTGTTTGAAGTGGACGAGCGCTACAGCACCACCGAAGCGCTGCAGATGGGCGCCAAGGATGCGGACGCTGCGGCGGCCTGCATCATTCTGGAACAATTTCTAAGGAGTATGGAATGAGCACATTGACGCTCGATGCAGAGGCGCTCTACGTTGAATTGCTGGCGGGCGTGCGCGCCCTGCTGCGGCCCGAGACGCGGCTGGTCGGCGTCACCTCGGGCGGTGTCTGGCTGGCCGAACGCATGCAGCGAGACCTGGGACTGAGCGGGCGCTCTGGCGTGATTTCGTCGAGCATGCACCGCGACGATTACGCCCGACGCGGCATGACGGCCGGCGCGCAGACGCAAATCGATTTCGACGTGAATGAGGCGCAGATCCTGCTGCTTGACGACGTGCTCTACACCGGGCGCACGATACGCGCCGTGATCAACGAGCTGTTTGACTTTGGCCGCCCGGCCAGCGTCAAGCTCGCCGTGCTGGTGGACCGCGGCGGGCGCGAACTGCCGATCCAGGCCGACTGCTGCGCCGCGCGCGTCAGCCTGCCGGCCACGCAGTCGCTGGCGCTGGCGCGCAGTGAGACCGGTGTTTTCAGTTTTAACTTGGAGGGCCGCTAAGCCATGCTGTACAAGCGAAATCCCCAGCTCAACAAGAACGGCGAGCTGATTCACCTGCTCTCGATCGAGGGCCTGCCCAAGAGCATCCTGACGCAGGTGCTCGACACCGCGACGAATTTTGTCAGTGTCAATGACCGCGAGGTCAAGAAGGTACCGCTGCTGCGCGGCAAGAGCGTGTTCAACCTGTTCTTCGAGAACTCGACGCGCACCCGCACCACCTTCGAGATCGCCGCCAAGCGCCTGAGCGCCGACGTCATCAACCTCGATATTGCGCGCTCCTCTGCCGCCAAGGGCGAGACGCTGCTCGACACCATCGCCAACCTGAGCGCCATGGCCGCCGATCTGTTTGTGGTGCGCCACAGCGAGTCCGGCGCACCGTACCTGATCGCACAGCATGTGGCGCCGCATGTACACGTCATCAACGCCGGTGACGGGCGCCACGCGCACCCGACGCAGGGCTTGCTCGACATGTACACGATACGCCACTACAAAAAGGATTTTTCGAATCTGACAGTGGCCATCGTCGGCGATGTGCTGCACTCGCGGGTGGCACGCTCCGACATCCATGCGCTGACCACACTCGGCTGCGCCGAGGTGCGCGTGGTGGGACCCAAGACGCTGGTGCCGTCCGACATGGCGCCCATGGGGGTGCGCGTTTGCCACACGCTCGAAGAAGGCATTCGCGGCGCCGACGTCATCATCATGCTGCGCCTGCAGAACGAACGCATGAGCGGCGCGCTGCTGCCCTCGACGCAGGAATTTTTCAAGAGCTTTGGCCTGACGCCAGAGAAACTGCAACTTGCCAAGTCGGACGCGATTGTGATGCACCCGGGGCCTATCAACCGTGGTGTCGAGATCGATTCAGCGGTGGTGGATGGCGGCCAAAGTGTGATCATGCAGCAAGTAACTTTTGGTATTGCGGTGCGCATGGCAGCGATGAGCATCGTGGCGGGGAACGAGGCCTGATATGAAGACACAAACGAAGATTCTGATCCAGGGTGGGCGCGTGATCGACCCGGCCAGCGGTTTCGATGAAATTGCCGATGTGGCGCTGGCCGATGGTGTCGTGCTGGCCATCGGGAAGATGGCGCCGGATTTTTCACCGACGCAGACCATAGCCGCCACGGGCTGCATCGTCGCGCCCGGTCTGGTCGATCTGGCGGTGCGCCTGCGCGAGCCAGGTCACGAGCACGAACGCATGCTCGAGTCTGAAATGGCGGCCGCCGTGGCTGGCGGTGTCACCAGCCTGGTCTGCCCACCCGATACCGATCCGGTGCTCGACGAGCCAGGTCTGGTTGAGATGTTGCGCTACCGCGCTGAAAAGCTGCAGCAGGCGCGTGTCTACCCGCTGGGCGCATTGACCGGCAATCTGCAGGGTGAAACCCTGACCGAGATGCTGCAACTCACCGAGGCGGGTTGCGTCGCCTTCAGCCAGGCCGACGTACCATTGGCCAACACCCAGGTGCTGCAACGTGCCTTTCAATACGCCAGCACTTTCGGCTACGCGATCTGGCTCAGACCGCAGGACTTTTACCTGGGGCAGGGCGTAGCGGCCAGTGGTGCGCTGGCCACGCGCATGGGCTTGAGCGGTGTGCCGGTCGCGGCCGAAACGATTGCCCTGCACACGATTTTTGAGCTGATGCGTTCCACCAGCGGTGTGCGGGTTCACATCTGCCGCCTCAGCAGCGCTGCCGGTGTCGAACTGGTGCGCCAGGCCAAGCTCGACGGCTTGAGCGTGACCTGCGATGTCAGCATCAACTCGCTGCATTTGACCGACGCCGACATGGGTTACTTCGACAGCCGCGCGCGCCTGAACCCGCCCTTGCGCCAGCAGCGCGACCGCGACGCCCTGCGCGCTGGTCTGCTTGATGGCACGATCGACGCCCTGGTGTCCGACCATACGCCGGTGGATGAAGACGCCAAGGACCTGCCGTTTGCCGAGAGTGAACCCGGTGCCACCGGCGTTGAACTGCTGCTGAGCCTGGCGCTCAAATGGAGCGCCGACAGTGGTGTTGACTTGCTGCGCGCGCTCGATGTTGTAAGCCGCGGCCCGGCCTCGGTGCTGGGCGCATCACTTGGCAAGCGGCAAGACCGCGTGGGGCGTCTGACGCCCGGTGGCGTGGCCGACGTGTGCGTTTTCGACCCCCGGGTCAGTTGGACAGTAGACAGCCTTGCGCTGCGCAGTCAGGGTAAGCACACGCCGTTCTCCGGCTACGAATTGCCGGGCCGGGTGCGCTGCACGATTGTCGATGGACGAGTCGCCTATCTGGTACCACCGACGGGAATCGAACCCATATCTAGCGCTTAGGAGGCGCTTGTTCTATCCATTGAACTACGGCGGCGTGCTGCCGTATTCTATTTGGTCAACAATCGCATCGCGTCTTCCAGCCCCTTGATGGTCAGCGGATACATGCGCTGACTCACGATCTGCTGGATCACGCTGATGCTCTGGCGGTACTGCCAGACGCCCTGCGGTTCCGGGTTGATCCAGGCGAACTTGGGGAAGGCCTTGGTCAGACGCTGCAGCCACTCCACGCCAGCTTCTTCGTTGTTGTATTCGACGCTGCCCCCGGGCTGCAGAATTTCATAGGGACTCATGGTCGCGTCGCCGACGAAGATCAGTTTGTAGTCCTTGTTGTACTTTCGGATGATGTCCCAGGTAGCGAATTTTTCTGCGAAGCGGCGCCGGTTGTTCTTCCACATGAAGTCATAGACGCAGTTGTGGAAGTAATAGAACTCCAGATGCTTGAATTCGGTCTTGGTGGCTGAAAAGAGCTCCTCGACCCGCGCGATGTGCTCGTCCATGGTGCCGCCGACATCCATAAACAGCAGCACCTTGACGTTGTTGTGGCGCTCCGGGATCATCTTGATGTCAAGGTAGCCGGCGTTGGCCGCAGTGGACTTGATGGTGTCGTCCAGATCGAGTTCTTCTTCGTGGCCTTCGCGCGCGAACTTGCGCAGCCGGCGCAGCGCCACCTTGATGTTGCGGGTGCCGAGTTCCTGGGTGTCGTCGTAGTCCTTGTAGGCGCGCTGGTCCCAGACCTTGACAGCGCTCTTGTTGCGACCCTTGTCCTGCCCGATGCGAATGCCCTGCGGGTTCTGACCGTAAGCGCCGAACGGGCTGGTGCCGCCTGTGCCTATCCACTTGCTGCCGCCCTCGTGGCGTTCTTTTTGCTCGGCCAGGCGCTTCTTGAGCGTCTCCATCAGCTCGTCCCAGCCCATTTTCTGGATCTGGGCGAGTTCTTCCGGGGAGAGATTGAGTTCCAGGTTTTTGCGCAGCCACTCCAGCGGGATCTCCTTGCTGAAATCGGCCACCATCTCGACGCCCTTGAAGTACGACGCAAAGGCGCGGTCGAACTTGTCGTAGTGCTTCTCGTCCTTCACCAGCGTGGTGCGACTGAGGTAATAGAAGTCATCTATTCGGTAGCCGCTGGCCTCTGACTCGTCGTCAGACTCGGGCGTGTTGGGGCCGACCACGCCTTCCTTCAGGGCTTCGAGCAGCGTCAGGTATTCCTTCACCGACACTGGCAATTTGGCCGAGCGCAGGGTGTAGAAAAAGTCGATCAGCATGCGCGCACTCCGTTCAACGTGGCTTGTCGAGCAGGTACAGCAGTTGCGCCTTGGCTTCGGGCCATTCCCCGCTGCGCATGCTGTACATGACGGTGTCGCGCACCGTGCCGTCGCGGCGCAGGGCGTGTCCGCGGATCACGCCATCCTTTTTGGCACCGAGCCGCTCGATGGCTGCCTGCGACGCAAAATTGAAGTTGTCGGTGCGCCAGCCCACCAGCTGACAGCCTAGCGTTTCGAAGGCGTGCGTCATGAGCAGCAGTTTGGCAGCCGAGTTCACATGCGTGCGCTGGCAGCGCCTTGCGTACCAGGTCCAGCCGATCTCGACGCGCCTGACCGCCGGAACAATGTCGTGATAGCTGCTGCAGCCCAGCACGGTTCCTGTTTGCGCTTCCAGCACAGCGAAGGCAAAGCGTGTGCCGGCTTCGCGCATGGCCAGCGCGTCCTCGATGTATTTGCGGGTTTGCTCCGGCTCTGGCACGGATGTGACGCGCAGCTTCCATAACTCGCCGTCGGCCGCAGCGGCGCGCAGACCCGCCTCATGGTTCAGGGCCAGCGGCTCCAGCAGGATGCCACGCCCACTCAACGTGACCGGTTCAATGTAGGCCATCGATCTGCTCCCGGGTTCAGCGGTTGTGACGTTGCATGAACACGAGTTTTTCGAACAGGGTCACATCCTGTTCGTTCTTGAGCAGTGCGCCCACCAGCGGCGGTACTGCAACCTTGTCATCCTTGGTTTGCAGCACTGACAGCGGGATGTCTTCAGCCAGCAGGAGCTTGAGCCAGTCCAGCAGTTCGCTGGTGGAAGGTTTCTTCTTCAGACCCGGCAGGTTGCGCACGTCGTAAAACGTTTTCATGGCGGCGCTCAGCAGTTCCTTCTTCAGGCCCGGGAAGTGCACATCGACGATGCTCCTCATGGTGTCAGCGTCGGGGAATTTGATGTAATGGAAGAAACAACGTCGCAAGAAGGCGTCAGGCAGTTCCTTCTCGTTGTTCGATGTGATGAAGACCAGCGGGCGGTGTTTGGCCTGAATCAGTTCCCGCGTCTCGTAGCAGTAGAACTCCATGCGGTCAATTTCACGCAGCAAGTCGTTCGGGAACTCGATGTCGGCCTTGTCAATTTCGTCGATCAGCAGGGCAACTTGATGCTCTGCGGTGAAGGCCTGCCACAAGACGCCCTTGAGGATGTAGTTGTGGATGTTCTTGACGCGCTCGCCGCCATCGATGTCGGATAACTGTGAATCGCGCAGTCGGCTCACGGCATCGTATTCGTAGAGTCCCTGCTGCGCCTTGGTGGTGGACTTGATGTGCCACTGCAGCAGCGGCATGTTCAGCGCGCCAGCTACCTCTTCGGCCAGCATGGTCTTGCCGGTGCCGGGCTCACCCTTGACCAGCAAGGGGCGCTTGAGGGTGATGGCGGCGTTGACCGACAGCATGAGGTCCTCGGTAGCGACGTAGTTTTGTGTACCTTTGAATTTCATTTTTCTGGCTTGATGGAAAAGCAGCGTTGAGTGGGTGAGAGATGGCGAAGTCGTCAGATTTTGATCTGTCGCAAATCCTGATCGATTGTCGCCCCAAAAGCGTCGGAATTCTGCTAGCAGGGTGGGGCGTTTTTGTCGCTTGCGTGACCGACGCTAGCCTCAGGCCTCCCGGCGCAGCGCCGGGAACAGGATGACATCGCGAATACTGGCGCTGTCGGTCAGCAGCATCATCAGGCGGTCCAGGCCGACGCCACAACCGCCGGTCGGAGGCATGCCGTATTCAAGGGCCCGGATGAAGTCGTGGTCGTAGTACATGGCCTCGTCGTCACCTTCGTCCTTGGCCGCCACCTGCTCCTGGAAACGCCGGGCCTGCTCCTGGGCGTCGTTGAGTTCGGAAAAGCCGTTGCCAAATTCCCGGCCCGTGATGTAGAGCTCGAAGCGTTCGGTGACACCGGGCTTGTGATCACTGGCGCGTGCCAGCGGCGAAATTTCGACCGGGTGCTCGCAGATGAAGGTTGGCTGCCACAGCATTTCTTCTACGGTTTCTTCGAAGTACATCACCTGCAGGCTGGGCAGGGAGCGAATCGACAGTTTGTTCTTTTCCTCGGTCAGGCCCAGTTTGCGCAGGGCGTTGATGAGCCAGGCCGGGTCGTCCACCTTGCGCTGGCTGCTGCCTTCCAGGCTTTGACCGGCTTCGGTGTGCTTGCAGATCGCTTCGACGATCGTCAGGCGCTCAAAGGGCTGGCTCAGGTCAACATCCCGGCCGCCATAGCTCAGCTGCAAGGTGCCTCTGGAGCGCTGCGCGGTATCACGAATCAGGGCTTCGGTGAAGGTCATCAGGTCCTGGTAGTCCCAATAGGCAGCGTAGAACTCCATCATGGTGAACTCGGGGTTGTGGCGCACCGAGATGCCTTCGTTGCGAAAACTGCGGTTGATCTCGAAGACACGCTCAAAACCGCCGACGATCAGTCGTTTGAGGTAGAGCTCTGGCGCAATGCGCAGAAACATCTGCTGGTCCAGTGCATTGTGGTGCGTCGTGAAGGGCTTGGCATTGGCACCGCCGGGGATGGGGTGCAGCATGGGCGTTTCCACTTCCAGGAAATCGTGCGCCACCATGAACTCGCGCACACCGCTCAGGGCCCGGCTGCGCGCCACAAAGCGGGCCCGCGTGGTCTCGTCTGTCATCAGATCGACATAGCGCTGCCGGTATTTGGTTTCCTGGTCGTTCATGCCGTGGAACTTGTCGGGCATCGGGCGCAGGCTCTTGGTCAGCAGGCGCAGGCTGCTCGCATGGATCGAGAGCTCGCCGGTGCGAGTCTTGAAGACCTTGCCTTCGGCAGCGACGATATCGCCCAGATCCCAGTGCTTGAAGCTGGCGTACAGGTCGGCGCCAATGTCATCGGCCTTGATGTAGATCTGGATCCGGCCGCTGCTGTCTTGCAGCGTGGCAAAGCTGGCCTTGCCCATCAGGCGCTTGAGCATCATGCGTCCGGCCACCTTGGCAACCGATCCTTGTTCGATCAGGGCTTCGGGCGTTTGGCCGGCATGCGCGGCGAACAGGTCGGCGGCATGGTCAGAGGGTTTGAAGTCGTTCGGGAAGGCCGGGCCTTTGCCCTCGGCCTCGCTCTGGCGGATCGCCTTGAGTTTTTCCTGACGTTCAAGAATAAGCTGGTTTTCGTCCTGGGGGGCTGGGGCAGTGTTGTGGTCAGACATGAGTGGCGCAAAAGGTGAGGGCAGAG
>QYPX01000143.1 GCA_007280205.1 Comamonadaceae bacterium | reverse complement strand
GCTCCACTGGTAACTGATGGTGCCCAAACCGTCGACGTCAGCCAGCGTATTGGCCGCTGTCAGCGTCTGGCCTTGGGTAGGGGTGCCGGAAATAGTCACGCTGCCACTGGGCGCATCGTTGACGTTGGTCACCGATGCCGTGGCGCCGCTGGGAACGCTCTCGGCATGGCCCAGGTGATCTGTGTAGCTTGCGGCCACCGTGATGGCCTTACCGACCTGTGCCTCTGCCAGCACCAGCGTGCTGCCGGTTGCGCCGCTGATGGCTGTACCGCCAGCGCTCCACTGGTAACTGATCGTGCCCAAGCCATCGGCGTCAGCCAGCGTATTGGCCGCTGTCAGCGTCTGGCCTTGGGTGGGAGTGCCGGTGATAGTCACGCTGCCAGTTGGCAGGTTATTGGCCGGATCGGCAATAGCCACCGTCAGCGCTGTGATGCCGTAGCCGTCATATTGGCTGTCGGTACTTACCACGCGGAAGGTAATCTGCCCGGTATGCGCTCCTTCGGTGATCTGGTTGTCGCGCGCCGTCACCGATACTGGCTGGGCGGTGTCCCAGTTGGATGACGTGAATGTCAATACGCTGTGATCGAAGCTGAAGCGGTTGTTGCTGTCCTGCTCCAGGTACACCTTGACATCCTGCGTTGGCGCTGTCGCCAGAACGAAGCTAAGCACCTCGCTACTGCCGTTTCCTTCGACCAGCGACAGCGTACCATCATTGGTGGCAGTCACTCCGACTGCGTTGCTTACGACGCGCAAGGTCTGTTGCATCACCGAACTGGCGCCCGAGTTGTCAAGCGCACCGCTGGAGTCGAAAGCCTGCAGCGCCAGGCTCAGATTGCCCGTCACCGTGCCGGGCAGCAGGTAGGCCTTGGCCATCTGTGCTGCCGTCAGTGTGATGGTCGAATTCATCGGGTAGGTCGCGCTGGTTGAACCATCGCTCTCCATCAGCGCAATCGAACCTGCCACCGAACCGACTTCACCACTGGCCTTGGACAGGGCCACCTTGTAGCTGGCAATCGTTTGTCCGGCATCCGCATCACTGACGCTAAACAGGGTCGACAAGGCAACCTTGCTGGTAGCACCAGCCTTGACCGAGCGCGTGACGGCCGTGTCAATCACGTCATAAGGTCGCGCCGAAGTCACCGAATCGATGGTGATGACAGGCGTGTCGTTCATGTCCAGCGTGTCGCCGCGAACACGCAGGGTGTAGGCACCGGTATCGACCGTTACGCCGTCTGCTTTGAGAACCTCGACGACAAAAGTGTCGGCCGAGCTGTATTTGGCGGCTTCGATGGTGAAGGTCTTGCTGGCGCCGGCCGTCGCACTGATGGCCACGCCCTGCACGGTCGTGAGCGCCTGGTCACCCGTCCATTGAGTCAGCTTGATGTCCCACTCAGGTGCATTGTTGTCCCCGGTGGCAGCAGCAAAGTCCAGCTTGATGTCACCCGCCATGGTGGCGGTGCTGAACACCCAGAAATCAGTATCAGTGGCATCCGACAGGTGGCCGGTCATCCAGGCGTTCTCAACCGGCCGGTTCTGGTCCGTCGTGGCACTCGGGATCGCTGCGCCCTTGCTGCTGTTGTCACCCGTGTTCTCCACGGTCGGCAGCACAGTGGCGCGCACCGAGTATTCGGCGTCACTCCAACTGGCGGCGCTGACTTTGACAAAGTAGGTCCCGGCAGCCGTCACCTGACCGCTCAGCGTGGTCAAACCCCCTGCAGCCAGGCTTTGCGCCGGGTCAAATACCAGCGCGGTACTGGCAGCCGGGCTACTCGGCAAAGACGCGTCCAGCGTCAAGGTCGAGTGGCCACTGCTGAGCGTGGTGGCGCTGGTCACGGTGTAAATGGTGGTGTCGGCCGAACTGGTGGCAAAGGTGAAGCGACTGCCAACCGGTACCGCCGAAGTGAGCCCGGTTACGGCCAGTGTGGTACCGCTGTTGCTGCTGCCGTCAACGGTCGGGGAGCCGCTGACGGTCGAGGTCAGGCTGGTGACGTAGTCGCCACTGCTGTTGAGCAGTGCCACGTTCCAGTAATTGGTTGCCGTGAGTTGCGAATTGTTCAGCTCAATCTTGATCAGAGCGGCACTGGTAGTTGTAATTTTGAAATAGTCGACGTCTGAGGAAGACGATAGCGACGCAGTCATCCAGCCCGCCCCGAGCGAGTCCTGCGTCGCGGTGGTGTTGTTCGATGCGCCGTTGATGAGCGGCGATTCCTGTTCGTAAGCCATTGCGATTCCTTGGAGTTTTTCTTAACTGCAGATCAGAACGTGTTTGTCACTTCGAAATTGGCGGCGACCAGGTTTTCAACCAGCACCCCGATCAACTTGACGCTGTTGCCTGCGCCCAGATCAATCATCACGTCGCTGCCCTGCTGGCTGGCTCTGGCCAGCGCCAGGGTCGCGCTGTTGACGCCGGTACCGTTGATCCCGTCACTATCCCCGGCGCCAAGTACCAGGGTGATCCGGTCGCCAGCGACGCCGGCGACAAAGTCTCGGATTTGATCGACACCGCTGCCATCGGAAAAAACAAAGTGGTCTGCGCCGGCGCCGCCTGAGAAGATTTCGTTGGCACTGGTGGAGCGAATCACATCGGCCAGGTCAGTGCCCTGCATCTGGATCACCGTACTCAGACCAGTGTCGCCAAAGAGGGCCTTTTGACCGGTCTTGAACGACAGATCGGTGACGCCATCGCTGAAGACGAGTTGCTCGACCTGACGCAGCGTATCGGTTTCACCTCCGCTATTGGCAACCACCTCGAACCAGCGGTCGTAACCAACGATTCCGGCAGCTAGCGTCGTGTCGGTGTTGTCCTGCGTCACCGTCAGTGTCGCGCCGGTGGTCGGCGATGAGCCCAAGCTCTGATCCAGAGTCAGGGTGTTGCCGGTGATTGAGGAGATCTGGTAGGGGCCATAGGCAACGCTGCTAACCGAGTAGCTGATGTGCATACCGGCTGTCAATCCTGTTGCCGATGTCACTGCGAGGCTGCTGCCACTCTGATTGTCGCCAGAGACGGTAAAGCTGCCAGACACCGCGTGGGTACCGTTCGCAGCAGCCGCAGACACTGCAGACAGTGCGTCAGTCGACGTCACCACATAGCTGATCTGATTGTTGCCCGACGTGGAGCCCACAGTGACGGCCGAACTCAGCGAACCCGCAGTCTTGGCGGCCGCAATCGCGGCGTCAAGACCCGTCTTCAACCCGGACAGCGTGTTGACGCCCGCTGCAGCGGTGTAGCTCACCGTGACGTCCCCCACCGTGACCGACACCGCATCGCCCACTTCGACGGCGCCCGCAATAGTAAAGCTGGCGCTCTGCAGTGTATGAATCGCATACGCCGATTTGGCGCCAGTGAAGACAACGCGGTCTACATTCGGGTTGCCTGCGGCGTCCAGACCATCATTGGCGCCGCCCACCACCGTATCGTTTCCCGCACCGGGATAAATCGTGTCCGGACCACTGCCACCAGTGATGCTGTCGTTGCCGGCTCCGGCGTCGATGAAGTTGATCAGTGTCGAGGTAGAGCGGTTGATGACGTCGGCGCCATCGGTGCCCGTGATGTAAGCTGTATCGACCTTCTGGTTGCCATCGGTGTCAACCTCCTTGATCGTGACCGTGGCGGTGCCAAGCTTGACCACCTTGTCGCTGAACGCCAGTTCCTCAATGTTGGTCAGCGTGTCGGTGCCGTCGCTTGAACCACTCACGCGCACCAACACATTGCTACCACCTGGATTACTTGACACCCAAGTGCTGCCGTCTGTACTGTACGTGATGGTGTAACTGGTAAAACTGCCACTGAACACGGCACGATCGATCCCGTCACCACCGTTGATGGAGTCATTGCCGGCGCCGCCTTCGATAACGTCATTGGCACTGCCACTGGTCAGTGTGTCGGCGCCGTCGCCGCCGGCGATGTGATGCGATATCGTTGTCTGGCCAACAGCCGGAGCGATGTTATCGCCCGCACTGGCCAGATCCAGACCGCGGATGTCGATCAGATCGGTTACGCCATCCTTGTTCAAGTCGAGCGCAGTGGTCACCTTTACCAGACTGACAAAGCGGTCGCTGAATTGGAGACCTTCGATATTGGTCAGGGTGTCCGTGCCTTCGCCTTCGCTACCCTGATTGTTATTAACCGTGAATGAACTCCCGTTAGCCGCCACGGTGTAGTGACTCGCCGGGCCGACGTACTCGGCCACATCAATCAGAGGCCTGCCCTGCAGGTCGGTGCCGTCGGCGCCGCCGTCCAGCGTGTCGTCGCCGGCGCCACCGTTCAGAATATCGCCACCGGCGCCACCACTGAGGGTGTCATTGCCGGCGCCACCCTTGATGTGGTCATTGGTGACACCGCCCGATAGCGAGTCTGCGCTTTCCGTGCCGGTAATCTCGGAGTTGTCCGGGCGTCCGTCGCCGTTCAAATCCTGCACCGTCGTGGCAGCCTGCAGCATCACAAAACGGTCGAAGAAGGCCAGCGCTTCAATGCCGTTCAGGATGTCAACGCCGCTACCACCATCTTCCGCGCTGAAGGAATCAGTCACGCGCACCAGCGCGCTCGCACCACCCGCATTGGCAGAACCCCAGGTGAGTCCATCATCGGTGCTGTATTCAATGGTGTAGCGGGCGTAAGCGCCCTGGTAGCGGGCCACATCAAAACCCGGGTTGCCCCAGATGTCGGTGCCGTTGGCCCCGCCATAGATCATGTCGTCGCCGGCTCCGCCGTCAAACTCGTCCGGTCCGGAGCCACCTGTCAGTGTGTCATTGCCCTCGTTGCCACGCAACACATGGCGCACGCCAGGGTAGGCGTCGCTGGAGACGTCCATCGTATCGGCCAGCATGGAGCCGTTGACCTGAATCTCTATGACCTTGCCGCTCTTCAAGTCTGTGTTGACCCGGGTGTCCACGCCAAGGCGCAGATAACGATCAGTGAAGGACAGGGCTTCCACATTGGTCAGGGTATCGGTGCCATCGCCATCGGCCTGGCTATCGCTCACGGTTACCGTGCCGTTGCTGTTGGCGGTGATGGTGTAACGGGCAAACTCACCGCTGTACTGTGCCGTGTCGATGCGCGTGTTGCCTGCAGCATCGACACTGCCGTTGGCGCCACCATCGATGGTGTCGTTGCCGGGGCCACCCCAGATCATGTCGCCGCCGGCTCCGCCATTGATGATGTCGTTGCCTGCGTTGCCCTTGAGGTTGTCGTCGCCGGTGTAGTTGTAGGTACCGGCAACTGCGCTTGCAGAGTAGCCGATGGTATCGTTGCCCTGTGTGCCATCCACGTAGGCGCTGACAATCGCGCTGTCGGGTGAAGGTGTGGAGCGCTGGTAGAAAACCTGCATGTCTAGCGGCAACCATTTGTCACTAAAAGCCAGGGCTTCGACATTGACAAGGGCGTCGACCCCGGTGCCCTGGAAAGCCGCTGGAAGGCGGTCGGCCACCAGCCAGCCATTGACACTGGTTTGGGTACCGGCATGGTCAATCATGGCGCTGATGGCGAAGTTCAGGTCCGCGAGATTCAGCGTAGCCAGTGCGCCCGCCACGGCGGTAATCGTGCTGCCGTTAATCGTCAAACCTGATGTGGCGCTATTGAGCGTCCAACTGCTGCCGCTCTTGCCAAGCATCACATCAATCAGGTTGTAGCGACTGAAGTTGCCCTCGAAGCGAACCTCGTCGCGCATCGTTGCGCCCCACTGGTCAGTGCCCGTGTTGGCACCTCCATCCACGTAGTCATTGCCAGCGCCCGTACGCACCGAGTCGCCACCGCTGCCGCCAATGTAGACATCGTTGCCGTCGCGCAGATCCACATCGATGCGCGTCGCGGTCAACTGAGCTTCGGTCTTGCCGCTCAGCGCAGCCAGCTTTGCCATGTCCACGGTATCGGCATTGGCGGTGCCCGTCACATTAACCCAATCAAGCTTGCCGTCGTTGTTCCAGTCGTTGACATTGACGCGCACATCCACCTCCAGCGGTCCATTGGCAAACAAAAGCGTCTCGACGTTAAAGACCAGATCGGTGCCGTCACCGCCGAGGTCTGAGCTCAGGGAATCCGTGACCAGGTAGCCGCTGCTATGGCCACTGGCCAAAGTCAGGTTGTTGTAGGCGTTTTGCAGCACGGTTGCCGTAGCACTCGCAACGGATGCGTCGATGACCAGGCTGTTCGGCGTCGCAGCGCTGAAGTGGGCCACTTCAGAATTGCCAACAGAAATACGCGTGACGCTGGCGCCATCCGTTGCGATGTTCGCCGACTGGACCGTGTAGCGGCCTGAATTGCCAGAAAACTGCGCTTGATCCTGGTCCTGCCAGGCGTCGCCAGTCGTACCGTTGGCGCCACCGTCGATCACGTCGTTGCCCTCCCCGCCCTGCAGGTTGTCCCCGCCGCCAAGACCGATCAGTACATCATTGCCGGCGTTGCCGCGAATCTGGTCGCGCTGACCCGGCGCTGCAGTCGTTCCATCCGTATTGAGGTCGCCATAGATCACGTCGTTAAACACCGTGCCCTCAGCGTTGGCGTTGCTGTGCCCCATGCCATCGGTCCAGGCGGATCGGCGAATGCCGACATCGACCCAACGGTTGCTGAATGCCAGGCTCTCAACCCCCACCAGAATGTCCGTGCCAAGCGAACCGCTGTCGTTCGCCGGCAGCAAATCGCGCACCTGCAGCGCGGCTTGCCCCTGGTAGGTAGTCGAAGTGATCTCAAAGCGCTCGAACGGTGCGTTGTAGTGTGCGGTGTCAGTGCGGACATTGCCCCACTGATCGGCACTACCATTGGCGCCACCCAGGATCAAGTCATCACCGGCACCACCTTCGAGTTCGTCACCACCCGCGCCGCCGATCAGCGTGTCATTGCCGGCGCCACCGCTGAGCCAGTCGTTATAGTCCGTGCCTTTGAGTACGTCGGCAAAGTCGGTACCAAAGGCATTGAGCGCTTGTCCACCAGCGTAATTGAACGAAGGCTTGACGTTGACCATACTGTCGCTGAACTGGACCTGCTCCACGTTGAGCAGCAGATCCGTGCCGTTACCGCCGGCTGAGTCCGGCAGCAGATCTTTCACCTGAACCGCGAAAACGTCTGAAGCACCAGCCAGGGTCGGGGCAACGACCGTGTAGCTGCCGTCGCCATTTGCATGAGCCATGACGCCCGTGACCTCGTAGCGGGCGCGGCCACCGTCGTAGCGCACGGTGTCAATGTAATCGGACGGGTTAGCCCCTGCCGGCACGGTTTCTGCCCCGCCGTCGATCGTGTCATTCCCGCCATTGCCCTGAAACTGGTCACCGTAACTGGTGCCAATCAGCACATCGCCGGCGAACGTGCCAATGTAGCTTTTGCTGCCGTTGGTATTCGTGAAGGTGCGCGGCGCCAGCGCCAACATCGTGTCGCTGAATTGAAGCTGTTCGGCGTTGGTGATGGTGTCGATGCCGTAACCGATACTGGTGCTGGCGGTGGCCCGCGAAGCGTCAGTCAAGTGACCATTGGTGTCAAACGAAATAATGCCAATCGAAGCCAGATCGACCACGCGGTAGCTGTGCGTGCCGCTCCCATTTGCCCCGAGATCGACGACGTCAAATCGGCTACGCGGGGCGTTGCCGTAGCTGACAACATCGCCGTTGGACCAGAAACTGCTACCGCTGCTGCTGGTGTCGCTGCCGCCGTCGATGCTGTCGTTGCCGGAATCGGCCTGAATTGTGTCATCGCCAGATGTACCTGTAACTGTCTGATCTGCGGTATTGATGGCTTTGACGAGAGTGAAACTGCCATTACTATTGCTCCAGTACCCATCGCTGAACTGGACGGTCTCGACATTGCGCAGGCTATCAGTACCATCGCCACCATAAATCGCGGCCAGCGAGTCGCTCACCGTTATGCTGCCATCGCCATTTGGCGTAACTGTGTAGCGGCTATGGGAATCGCTGTACGAGACAACGTCGGCGCCGCCACCACCGTCGATGGAATCGTTGCCGGCACCGCCGGAAATAAAGTCGTTGCCACTGCCGGCGACGATGGTGTCGTTGCCGGCACCACCATTGAAGCTATTGGCAGTGTCGGTGCCGGTTATGGTGTCTGCAAAGTCTGTGCCGACATACATAGCGTTGTTGGAACCAGCCATTTGGTTCACCTGAACCAGCAGCGGCATGTCCTTGTCCGAGAATTGCAGGCGCTCAATGTTGAATACGGTGTCGGTGCCAAGTCCGCCCAGTGCTGCCGGGATCAGGTGCGCCACGGTGTAATAGGTCTGCCCGCTGGTGCCGGTGACATGGCCATCGCTGTCTGTCAGTTTCTGGATATCGAACTGCGCACGCGGGGCGTCGAAGCGAGCTACGTCATACGTGTTCCACGTATCCCAGGGGCGGGTCGGATCCACCGCCGGGTTGGCACCGCCATCAATGGTGTCGTTTCCGGCACCACCGGTCAGCTCATCCCTGAGATTGCCGCCGACGATGGAGTCGTTTCCGGCGTTGCCCTGCAAGAAGTTATTGGCAGTTGAACTGCCCGTAATCAAGTCGCCAAAGCGCGTGCCCCAGGCTGAACGATTGGTGACAGTGGTCTGGATGAAGCCCCACGCGTCAGGCACTACATCACCCGAGCCAAGGCCAGTGGCGGCGGGGAGCGGACCCCAGACATTTTGCGTGGTCGTGTTGTCGTTGTACTGCACAGCCAGCATATCACTGGCATCGCTGAACTGGAGTTGCTCGATATTGCGCAGCACATCGCGCCCGTCACCGCCCATGGCGTCGGAGTAGCGGTCAGTGACCACGATGAAGCCGTCTTTATCGTAATAGCCCGACGCCACATAGGACTTGGTCCCTACCGTCAAACCCATGTTGTCGAACTGCGCAGTCTCGCCCGTTTTGACTGGTCGATAGAACTGGATGTCGTAGCGATTGATGGAGTTGGTATAAACGGCGCGGTCCATGTCGCTCCATGTATTGCCGCCGCTGCCGTTGGCGCCGCCATCGAGCACATCGTTGCCCTTGCCGCCCATCAACTGGTCTCCGCCAGCGCCACCCAGCAAGGTGTCGTTGCCCGGGCCACCGTCGATCCAGTCGTTGTTGGTCACAAAGCCGAGAACCACATTGCTTGTACTGGCAAGGTCGTGCCCGCTGGCATCGATCAAATCGCCCAGAATGCCGCCGGTGTAGGTGTTGCTGCCACCATAGTTCTGCCCGCCTTGGGGCTGCACCCACGGGTTGACACTGACACCCAGATTGACCGTGGCGTCGGAGAACTGGATCTGCTCGACGTTGATCAGGTAGTTGACGCCGTCGCCACCGGGCAACTTGTCGGTAACACGGACCACATTGCCTGGAAGACTTGCATCAGAGTACTTTGCATTGATCAATGCTTTGACATTGGTCGGCGCATCCCCATAAGCCAACACATCGACCGAGTAGCGCTTTTGCGCACCGCTGAACTGCACCACGTCCTGGTCACTCCACGAATTGCCACTGTTACCGTTGGCGCCACCGTCGTAGAAGTCATCTCCGGCACCGTCCTGGATGCGATCACCGCCAGCACCCGCATAAACCACGTCGTCACCGGCGCCGGGTTGTATCCAGTCGGCACTGGTTGTTGGAGAATTTCCGGCGAGGACGTTGGCATCCATGGTGTCGGCGAATTCCGTGCCCTGAATGTTGTTCATACCAAGCGAGTTCGGCGAGGCCTGAAAACTGACTTGCAAGGCCTTGCTGCCGTCGCTGAACTGCAGGGTTTCGATGTTGCTCAGGGTATCGGTGCCCAGGCCGCCAAACTCTGCCGTCAGTTTGTCGGACACCGTGAAACTGCCATCGATGTTGTGTGTTATGTTGAAGCGGCTTTGCGCCGCTTCATAGCGAACCATGTCGTTGCCGGCGCCACCGTTGATCACATCGTCGCCCGCGCCACCGTCAATGGTGTCGGCTCCGCTGCCACCCGTGATGGTGTCGTTACCGGCGCCTGCCTGAACATTGGCCGCCGCGTCGCCAGTGCTGATGCTGTCGTTCCACTCGGTCCCCTGCCAGTTCACGAAGGTGCCGTTCGGAGTCTGCATCGAACTCGACACAACGGCCAGGTTTTTTTCGCCGTCAGCAAAGCGCAGAACCTCGATATTGGACAACGTGTCGATGCCGTCACCACCCGCCTTGCTATCTGTCACGATCACTGTGCCGGCCGGGTCATAGCCGGCTACCGTGTTGCCATTGGCATCCTTGAAAACAAGCGAATAGCGCGCCGCGTTGCCGGAGTACTCGGCCACATCAACGCCATTGGAGCCGTTGGGGTCCCAGGTCACGCCACCGCCCGATGCCCGATTGGCACCGCCGTCCAGGCGGTCGTTGCCAGCATCACCGCGCAAGGTATCGGCACCTGCGCCACCATAAAGCGTGTCGTTACCGGCGCCACCCTTAATGTAGTCGGATCCAGAGAAGTCATAAGTGCTGGCTGGAACAGTAGCGCCCGGCGGCCATCCGATGACGTCGGCAAAGTCAGTGCCAGTGGCAAACAGACCCATAACTTGTGTCTGACTCTGGCCGTTGATCATCTTGTTGAAGCTGAACTCCGGCGTCAGACGGACATTCCCCTTGTCACTGAAATTGATGGCGTCGATGTTGTACAGCGTGTCGCTGCCGTCCGGCGAGCCGGGCCGGTTATCGGTGACCGTGTAGTAAGTGGTACCCGCAGTGCCAGTGACCGAGCCGTCGGTGTCGGTCAACTGGGCGATGGTGTACTTCGCCGCCGGGCCGGAAAACTGCGCCTGATTCTGCAGGCTCCAGAGATCGGTCAGCGATGAATTGAGACGAGCCACCGTCGTGCTGTCGCCACCGTCAATCAGATCGTTGCCGCTGCCGCCGGTGATCTGGTCGCCGCCCTGGCCGGCATGGATAGTGTCGTTGCCCGCGCCGGCGTCCATAAAGTCGCGGTAACTGGTGGCGCTATTGGCATCATGCAGAGCGTCGGCATTGATAGTGTCGTCGAACTGTGTGCCGCGAATGTTGTTCATTGCCACAGTCATCGAGCCCTGAGGCGTAGAAAATTGCACTGCCAGGTTCACCTGCTTGCCGTTGAACTGCAGGATTTCGATGTTGGTTAATTGATCCGTTCCTTCGGCGCTTGTGGTATCGGTGACAGTAACCACGCCATTGCTGTCACGCGAGAGCGTGAAGTTGGCGGCATCTCCCGCATACTGCGCTACGTCATTGCCGTTACCGCCGTCCAAGCTGTCGTTGCCTGCGCCGCCAACCAAGGTGTCGTTGCTGTCACCGCCTGATACCGTGTCGTTACCGGCGCCGGCCAGAATCATGTCCTTGCCGCTGGTGCCGGTAAGCGTGTCGTCGCCGCCGGTGCCGTTGATGGTACTGAGCACCTGAAACCGGACGTCCAGCGGGGTCCCCGGCAGCGTGTGAGTGTTGTTGTCGTCGGCATACAGGCGCAGTACGTAGCTGCCTGCGCTGGTGCCAGTGGGTATGGTCACGCTGCCTTTCAGATGACCTGCCACTGAAGCGTCAAGGGCAATATTCTCAAGTCCGACAAGAGGAACAAAGGCGTTGCTGATCATCTGTCCGACGGCCGCCTTGTAGACAATCGTGTCGCCCACGTTGACATCGGTTGCCTTTACCAGCAGGTCAAACGGCGCGCCAAGCCCCGGTCTCAAGCTCATTCCGGTTGATGGAGCGAAAGGATCCCAAGTTGGCGGGCTGTTCGGCTCGCCCATATCAAATTGTTGAACCACATTGACCATGCGCGACGCAGTCACCGGTGTACCGCCAGCGCTGTCGCTCAAAGAGAACTGCACGATCTTGGCACCGGCAGCGGCGGCCCAGTCCTGTGTGGCATTCGTCGTCGACGCCTCGGTCACGCCGAGGAGCACGTGGGAGGCCAGCGTCTGCACGATGGCTGGTGTGGCTTTGTCATTCAGATGGATGACAAGCGAATCGCCATTAACGCCTTGATGCGCAGCGTCGATAGTGCCTATGACAATGACCTGGGCAGTGTTTGCAGCGACGTGCGAGGTGACGCTGTTGCCTGTTAGTCCATCGTACGTCGCATCGGTGAAATACTCGATGTTGTAACTGCCGTCTGGGTTGGCAGTCCCCGCGACAGAGAAAACGCCGGAGCCACCGGCAATCTTCAGCCGAAGCTGGTTCATATCGCCGGAGATCACCGAAACTGCCAGCGTTCCACCGGCAAAATTGGCTACGTTGTCGCTGATCGTGATCTGATTGCTGCCAGCCGTGGCGGGATTGACAACGTTAGCCCCTGCTTCGCCATTGAATGCGATCATGCGACCGGTATTGTTTGCGTCTTCGTCTACGGTGCGGACTGAGGGACTGATGGTGATATTCAGAGTCATGGTGATTCTCCCGTTTGTCAGACACAAATGCCTGCAATCTGCAGGTCCGACAGGTGGCGGTTCAAAATTATAGATGAAATATTGACGATCGATTACGTTTGAGACAATAATTACTAACGATCATTTGAATGATCAGTTTGTCTATGCGACATCAACAAGTAGCAGCCTTGCTGGAAAGCACCTCAGACCCCTGCTTCGCAGTTGACGGAGCCGGTCGGATTTCGGCGTGGAATGGCGCAGCACAGTCCTACTTCGCGCTGTCTGCCCAAGATGCTATAGGTAGCCCGTGTCACCAAATAGTTCAGGGTGCCGACGAGTGTGGCGCGGTTTGCTCGCCCAATTGCAGCACCATGCAAGCCATGCGTGGCAAGCATTCTGTCGGTAACTTTGATCTGATGGTCATGACACCGCAAGGACAGAAATGGTGCAATGTCTCGGTGCTACTGGCCAATAGAGAGAATTCTTCAAATCAACTGGCTCTGCACATTGTTCGGGAAGTGCATTTTCGCAAGCGGATCGAGTTGTTGATGCAGGAATTCATTCACGACGAACTCTGCTTGACCACCGAGCAAACCCTTACCTTGGCGCGAGTGAAGCGCTCAGCAATTTTTAATACCAAGCTGTCTGAACGTGAAATCGAGGTGTTGAAATTGATAGCCAAGGGTACTTCAACAAAATCGGTCAGCCAGCAACTCCATATCAGCCCCAGCACCGTCAACAATCATGTGCAGCACATTCTGCGCAAACTCAACGCGAGCAACCGTCTCGATGCGGTGCTTCGAGCCGAGCACAGCGGGTTGATCTGAATAGTGAAAGGCACGGCAGCGCGTCTTGAGGTAAGCCTGACGCCTTGACATCAGCGGGGAGTGGTTTCTATCTGCAGTCAGTGCGTTAATGCCAACGATGCGCGTCCTGTAGATCCATTGACACATGTTGCCTCAACTGTGACTTATGCACTTGGCAATCTAGCCAGTATCTCACCGACTCTGATGACTTTACGCTGCTCGTACCGTCGAGTGTGCTGTTTTCTTGATCACTTAGCGAACGGCCACGAAATACGGCAGTGCAATAGTGCACAGTGCAAATCGGAAACTCACGAAGCAAATGGCCAACGGGCCGTGCACGGACTGAATACCGGATATGGCCGAGCAGTAATCGCCAACAGTAGCGAAAGACTGCTTTACGTTTCGGAAGGTTGACCGCTGATGTCCGCTTTCTCAAGCGGCAGCTACCCGCTTTGGGCAGAGGCTGTGTAAAAACGCAGAATTGTTTTAGACTGAAGCATTCGTACTGCGGGGGACTGCGTTATGAAGCGATTCATCGAAGGTCAGGAGCGAGCACAAAGTATTTTGCTGCCGGAATGCCTGGACGATTTCGTTGATAAAGACAACCCTGTTCGAGTCATTGATGCCTTCGTTGATGAACTCGATTTGGCGCGTTTGGGCTTTGAGAGCATTCAGCCCGAGGCCACAGGACGACCCGCGTATCGCCCTCAGTTCTACTGAAGATCTACATCTACGGCTATCTCAACCGAGTCCAGTCAAGCCGGCGTCTGGAGCGTGAAGCGCAGCGCAATATGGAACTGATGTGGCTTGCCGGTCGTCTGGCGCCAGACTTCAAGACCATAGCCAACTTCCGAAAGGACAACGGCAAAGCAATTCGCAATGTGTGCAGCCAATTCATTGTGCTGTGTCGCAAGTTAAACCTGTTCTCCCAGGCAATGGTGGCCATCGATGGCAGCAAGTTCAAAGCGGTCAATAGCCAGGATAAGAATCTCACCAAGGGAAAGTTGCGGGCACGCCTGGAGCAAATTGAGGCCAACATCGCCAAGTACCTTGCGGCACTGGATACCGCAGACCGCCAGGAGCCTGATGTTGCTGCTGCCAGGATTCCTCGCTTGAAGGAGAAGATCGCCAGTATGCGCAGTCGGTTGAAGGAACTCAGGCAGCAGGAGATTCAACTGCCCAATGAACCAGACCAGCAGATTTCGATGACAGACCCTGACTCACGTTCCATGGCCACCCACGGCAAGGGCACTGGCGTGGTGGGCTACAACGTGCAAGCTGCTGTTGACACAAAGCACCACCTGATCGTTGCCCATGAGGTGACCAACACGGGAAACGACCGGACACAACTAGCCAACATGTCCATCAAGGCACGCAGTTGCATGGGTAACCGCAGTGCAGCGTCGTCACGCACGCCATTCGTGCCTAATTCTTGAGCATTGCGCTGCGACCCAACGCGGCTGCGGGATTCACAAATCGCTTTGAGACATATCCACAGAGTTAGTCACCAATCGTGGGGATACCTCTGTTGGGAAATTCGCCGCACATTCAACGCGGCCTTCCCCCATTTGTGGGAAGGGTTTGTACGGATTGGTGGAGGACAAGCGGGTGACATGATGGCTGCCGTGATGACCGCCCGTCAAGCACCCATATCTTCTTCCCCCAGACCCCTCCATGACCCAAGCCCCACGCCAGGACACTTCCTTCTCCTCACATGGCCTGCGCTGCGCCGCGTGGTTCTATCCAGCGCCGGGCCTCGCACCCAGCGCCCTCGTCATCATGGCACACGGACTCGGTGCAACACGGGAACTTGGTCTCGATGCCTATGCACGGCACTTCCAGGCGGCAGGATTCGGCGTGCTCGTGTTCGACTATCGCCATTACGGTGGAAGCGAAGGCGAGCCGCGCGAGCTGATGTCGATCGGCAAACAGCTCGCCGACTGGCGTGCCGCCATCGCGTTTGGCAAGACGCTGCCAAACATCGACCCCAACCGCGTAGCAATCTGGGGTTCGTCTTTCGGCGGCGGGCATGTGATTCGACTTGCGAGCGAGAAACTTGGTATCGTGGCGGCCGTCTCGCAGGTGCCCTTCAGCAACGGGCTCGCGAGCACGCTGACGATTCCGACGGTCACCGCACTGCTGATCACTCTTAACGCCTTGATAGACGTTGTGCGGCAGTCGCTTGGCTTGTCACCGCGCTACATCGGTCTGGTCGGCAAGCCAGGCGAGGTAGCGATGATGACCGCAGCCGATTGCTCGGAGGGCTACATGAAGCTGGTTCCTCCGGAAGTATTGGCCTCCGGTGCATGGCGCAACCGCATGAGCGCGCGCGCAGGCTTGGTGGTGCCCATGTACATGCCAGGGCGTCGTGCAGCGAAGATAGCGATTCCGATTCTCTTTGCGGTCGCCGAGAACGACACTATCGCGCCGGCGGCACCAACGCATGCTATTGCCAAGCGTGTTTCACGCGCGGAAGTCAAGAGCTACCCGAATGGTCACTTCGACTACTACAGCGGCACCGGCTTCGAGCAGATCGTGGCCGACGAGTTGGATTTCTTGACGCGCCATCTGTTGTCTTGACACCCAGCGTAACTGCGGCAAGAACGCACCGACACATTTTCAAAATTCGGCATTTTGGGAGAGCATTAATGATCAAGAAACTTTTCGTTGGTTTGATTGCATTATTGGTAGTGCTTCTCGGCATGGCCACCGCAATGAATAGGCTTGCGCCGATGACCACAGCCGAATTGCTGCGGGATATATCCCGCAGAGCAGCTGGACTTAATGCGAAAACTCTGGCAGTCCAAGGTAAGGCCTTTCCGTATCTCGCTGGCGGAACTGGCGAGCCACTGATTTTGGTCCACGGTTTCACCGCCAACAAGGATGCGTGGAGCTCCATCGCACGGTACCTGACACCCAAGTACACCGTGTACGCCCTCGATTTACCCGGTTTTGGCGATGCGTCGCGTGACCTAAATGGGGACTACAGCGCTGACGCGCAGGTGGAAAACTTGCATGCACTCATCAAGGGTTTAGGATTCACGACAGCGCACTTTGGCGGAAGTTCCATGGGTGGCGGTGTGGTGGCCCGGTATGCTGCTAAGTATCCGAACGAAGTTGCCAGTTTGTGGCTGCTGGACGCTGCCGCTACTCAGGAATCGGCTGATTCGGCGCTCATGAAGAATTACGTTGCCACTGGCGAATTCCCCCTGCTTGTAAGGACACAGGATGAGCAGACAAAGCAAATGGAAATGCTGTTTGGCAAACCCAAGTTCATTCCCTATTCAGTTGCCTACTACTTTCTGGAAAACTCCAAAAAGGACTATGTCTTTCACGGAACAATCCTGAAGAAAATGATCGCCGATAACGCTCCCATCGAGTCACGCTTCAGCAATCTGCAGACACCATCTTTGATAGTTACCGGGGAGCAGGACCGAATTGTCCCGCCCGCCTCGGTAAAGACGCTGGCCAAAGTCTTTCCGAAGAGTCACGTAATAGTAATGTCAGGTGTGGGCCACATCCCTATGACTGAAGACCCGAAGGCCGCAGCTGAAGACTACTTGGCGTTCAGGGCGTCGTTATCGAAAGCACCGTAACATCTGTGAGGCGAATGAATACTTCGCCACACAAAGGCCGCACTGTCAGAAGAATTTCTAATGCGGTTATGAGCGCCTGCTAACTGATTTCCATCGAGCCCACTGAATGACTGCTAAGCTGCAGTGCGGTTACCCGCTTTGGGCACAAAAGAGCAGTTCGCCGCCGACCGGTATCTGGCAACGAAAATGCGTTGTTTTCCATTGTTGGTTGACATATTCTGCGGCTGCTGGCAGGAGAAAGGACCAACCGCGACACGTATCTCTTGATCGCTCTTGCCGGGCTGCCTGCCTCCAACGGTAGGTTTCGTCGCCTGACG
>QYPX01000269.1 GCA_007280205.1 Comamonadaceae bacterium | reverse complement strand
GGCCGTTCCACTGTACCAGGACTCACCGTGCTGCTGCTGCGCCGGTACCACATCCACGTATTCACCCAGGCTGGCTGCGAGAAAACCCCAGCCGTGTTCGATGTGGCGAATCAGGCTTTGCGCCTTGTACTGCGTTAGCACGGCAATATGGCGAATGCCGGAGTTCACGCAGTTGCTCAGCGTAAAGTCAATGACGCTCAGGTGTCCGGCAAAAGGCAGCGCTGGTTTGACGCGCCAGTCAGTCAACTGGTGTAGCCGACTGCCACGTCCTCCCGCCAGGACCATCGCGTAAGTTTGGCCTGTCAGATGGGTTTTTGATTTGAAGGTCATGCTGCCCTCCTCGCGGCACGATTTCTTGTCGTCCTCCGGCAGAAATCTCGCCAGGCCGCATCAGGCCGCCAGGCAGTTGACCACGCTGGCATCTGTTCGGCTGACATGGGCTGGGCAATGCCGTAGCCCTGTGCCAACTCGCAACCCAGCTGCAGCAGCAAAGTACCGTGCGCGACGGTCTCCACGCCTTCGGCAATGACCTGGCGCTTGAACGCAGCTGCCAGACCGATCACCCCTCGCAGGATGGCCAGGTCGTCCGGGTCTTCCAGCATGTCGCGCACAAAGCTCTGGTCGATCTTGAGCGTGGCAACGCGAAGAAGTTTGAGATAGCTCAGCGACGAATAGCCGGTTCCAAAGTCGTCCAGCGCAAACTTCACGCCGATCCGCTCACAGGCTTCGATCACGTCGGACACCTGAGCAATGTCTTCGAGCGCGCTGGTCTCCAGGACTTCGAGTTCCAGGCTGCTTGGCTTGACTTGCGGATGCTTTGCCAATATGAATTTCAGCCGATCCACAAAGTCGCTCTGCTGCAACTGGCGCGAACCGACGTTGACGCTGACACGCATGTCCAGGCCCGCTGCGTGCCAGCGCTCGATCTGGGTCAAGCTGGTGTCAATCACCCACTCGCCAATATCGACTGCCAGTGGGTGATCCTCGATCAAGGGCAGGAACATGGCCGGTGACAGAAGGCCTTTTTCGGGATGCTGCCAACGGATCAGGGCTTCGGCACCGACGATCTGGCCGCTTCGCATATTGACCTTGGGCTGGTAGTGCAGGACGAACTCATGCAGCTCCAGCGCAAGGCGGATGCGTTCCACGCTTTCGTGGCGACCCCGGATGCTGCTGTCCTGTGTCGTATCGAAAAAGTGCAGACGGTTCTTGCCCGCCAGCTTGGCCTGGTACATGGCCTGGTCGGACTGGCGCAGCAGTTGATCGGCATCGATGTCCTGCGCTTGCGGGTAGAAGGTGATGCCCACGCTGACTGAAACCTGAAGGCTGAGGGCTCCCACCTGAACGTTCTGGGCGCAGGCAGCCTTCAGCCGGTTGAGCATGGGCAGGCTGGCCACCCTGTCGTCCACATCGAGGAGCGCGATCACAAACTCGTCGCCGCCGATTCGTGCCAGGCTGTCGCCTTCGCGCAATACCTGTCTCATGCGCTGCGCCAGTGCGATCAGGACCTGGTCGCCAACGTCATGGCCGTGCTGGTCGTTGATGGTCTTGAAGCCATCGAGGTCGAGATAGGCCACTGCGAGATGCTGAGCGCGCCGCAGCGCCTGTGCCATGGCCTGCTGCAAGCGGTCGGCCAGCAGCACCCGATTGGGCAGATTGGTGAGTGCATCAAAGTGGGCAAGGTGCTCGAGTTGGCTTTGATGTGCCTTGCGCACGGTAATGTCGCTGTTGGTGCCGATCATGCGCAAGGGCTTGCCATCAGCATCGCGGTTGACCACCATGCCGCGGCCCAAGACCCATTTCCAGCTACCATCCTTGCACAGCATACGGAACTCCACGCTGGCGGCGCCGGGTTTACCCTCCATATAGGGCTGTATCGCGGCAAACACGCCGGGCGCCTCATCGGGGTGGATGCGTTTGCTCCATTCATCCGAGGTGGCGCCGAAGTCGGCATCAGCGTAGCCAAACATCTGCTTGTAGCGCGGCGAGAAGAACGCCTCACCGGTCTGAGTATTCCAGTCCCAGAGCCCATCGCCCGCACCATCGATAGCAAATTTCCAGCGTTCTTCGCTTTTCAGGAGCGCTTCCTCGCGCTCGATCCAGGTCTCGACCAGGCGATTGAAGCCGCCGGTAAGCTGGCCGATTTCGTCCTGACCGCAGACCGGCAGCGCTTGTGGAATCTGCTTCCTGCTGGACAGGGCGACCATGGCATCGGCGGTGGCTGTCAGCGGCTCGAGCTGGCGTTTGAGCATCCACCAGGTCAGCAAGCCGGCCAGCAGGGTCAGGCATAGCGAAGCCAGCAGCATGCGCAGTTGCATGTCGTCAATCGGGGCAAAGGCCTCTGCGGCCGGTGTGACGACGCCCATCAACCATCCCGCCACCGGAATGCCTTTGGCCGACGTGAGCTCTTCCACGCCCCGTGAATTGACCGAAAGACCGTAGCCCTCAAAGCCCTGCATGTAGCGGTCGAGCAACGGGTTCACGCCCACGGGGGGCAGCGGCTGCATGATGCGGGTCTTGTCGGTGGCGGTGACGATGAGCCGCTCCTTCCTTGCGTTCAGCAGATAGCCGCCGCTCTGGCCGTAGCGGTTGTAGGTGATCTGGTCCAGAAAATTGGGTTGACCCAGGTCGGTCACGCCGGCCAGTGCGCCGATGACCTTGCCCTGGCGATCGCGGATCGGCGCGGCTATCACGATCACCGGAGATTTGAGCTGCTTGCCCATAACCGGTTGGCCAACCGAGGCTCGGCCCTCCTTCAGTGCGGCGACGATGAAGTCACGATCCAGGTAATTGACACCGATCCGCCCAGCCGAAACCGGGAGGGAGGCAATGGCCACGCCATCGACCCCGGTGATGAAGGTGCCGGCGTTGAACATGATGGAAAGAATTGGGCGCTCTTCCAGCCGGGTCTGCAGCATCGCCTTATGCACAAGCAGGTCCGCGTCGATTTGGTCCGCAATGGCGTTCACGGCGCGCAGGCGATCAGTCAGACGATCGTTGACATTCTGAGCGAGCACGGAAACGGTGGAAAACTGCTGCTCGCCCAGCAGGCGCTGCATATCGCCCTGCAACATGCGGCTGGCAAAAAAGGTCAGCGCCCAGACGCCGAGAACGAAAATAGTCAGCGTAAACAGCGTGACTCTGGTCTTGAGCGAGCGACTCAACGAGAAACGGGAGCTCACGTCTGCTGCCTCCTTGCAAGGTCATTTGACCGAATCGCCCTCAAGCCGCACCGGGATGTCCGCGTTGCACCGCTGGCTTCGCAGTGTCGCCGGTTCGGGACTGCCATGAAGGTCCGAAAAGAAGCCTTTTTGCACCGCTCCTCAACGGACTGGCGAACGCGCGCGCTGCCTATCATGCATTGGGGCGCCTGGCTGAAAAAAAAGGCGCTGGAATGCTTGCAACAGCAAGAGTGACTGACTGGCCGCCAAACGGCAGGGCAGTAGCAGCGCCATTCACATGGGCGCGAGACTGGAGATTGTCGATGAGTGCGGATGCCGTGATCCAGGAGCAGACCGACGTCACCGGGGCGTTGTATCGGGCCGCTATGGGTGCGCCAAACCAGGCCTACTACCTGCGTCACTTTGCCAGATTTGATGCCGCAGGCAAGACCGGCATCAGCTGGAACTGGGCGGCCTTTGCTTCGCCGCTGAACTGGTTGATCTTCAGAAAGATGTGGGGTCTGGCGCGCTGGTATGCGCTCGGGCTTGGCTTGTTGCTGGCGGCCCTGCTTGGCATCGGCAGATTCGGCTGGCGCTATTCCAGCGCGACTGCATGGGCCTTGCTGTTGCTTTTTCTGCTGGCCAGCTCGGTCCTATCGGCCATCTATGCCAATGCCGCCTATTACCGGTTTTGCGAGAAAAAAATCACCCGGGCGCTGGTCGCCAATCTGGGTGTGCACAGAGCCTGCGAAGTGATGACGGCGCAGGCCAGTTCCGCTCGACGCGGCTGGGTGCTGGCAGGAATGAACCTGATTGGCGGCTGCCTGTTGGTGCTCGTGGCCGTCAACTCGACGGGCGCCCAGCTGTTGCGGCGTCCAAGCTTGTCGTTTGCTGCGCCGATACCAGAGCGCGCAGACCGCGCCTTGCACGTGAGCGCCCCGCAAAAGAGCACAGCCCCGGCGGTTGCCAGCGCGCCCAGCGCCCCGGCGCCAGCTGCAAGCGCCACGCAGGTTGCAAGCGCCGCGCCAGATGCAAGCGCCGCGCCGGCGCCGCAGGCCGCAGCCTTGGCGCAAACGCCAGCCCAAGCCGAGCCGGCCAGGCCGAGCCCACGCTATTACATCCAGGTTGGCGCCTATGCGAAGAAGGAAAATGCACGCAAAGTCATGTTGCGTCTGCAAACCACCGACCTGGAGGCGCACCGGCAATTGGTCTCGACCAAGCGGGGTGCACTGATTCAGGTGCGGGTCGGGCCGCTCGCCAGCCGCTCCGATGCCCTGGTCGCTGCGGAGCAGATCAAGGCGCTCGATCTGCCCGCGCTGCTGGTCAAACATTGAGGTCGCAGCGAACGTCATGATGCGAGAGCCCCCCTCAGGCCAGAAGCATGTCCTGTGGTCCAAATTAACCGTGTTCGTTCTTGTGTTTGTTCTGGCAACGACCTTCTTCAAGAACACCTTTCAGTGGCTATCAGGCAAGTGGCTGGCGTCGGCCGCACTGCTTGCCGTAGCACCCGTTTACCCGGCGTTCGGTTCGTTTGAAAGCATTCTCAGGCCCGCCGCTGGTGTTTCGCCGGGTTCGGTTCAAGGGCAGGTTCCAGTGGAAGTCGACGCTGCAGTCCTGAAGGAGACCTTGATGCTGGCCCGGCCAATCGCCAGACTACCAAGGCCTGCGTTGGTCAAAGTATCGCCGTGAGCCCTTTGACCAGCGTGGCCTGTGCATGGATCTGAAGTGGGGAATCTTCGGACGACGTAAACTGCGTGACCTTGCCAAACCATCAACCGGAGCCATGCCATGAGCGTCGTCGTACCGAAGCCAGTGTTAGACCTAACCAGGATGCAAGAGGTGTTCGAGCGTCAAGCGGCTACCGCGTTGTGGCTCAGAAGTTCCACTGCCGACGAACGAATCGCCAAGATTCGCAAACTGCGTGACAGCGTGATCGCCCATGCGGATGACTGGTATCGCGCTGCCTATGCCGACTTCAGGAAGCCCCCCGGTGAGGTCGACCTGGGGGAAATCCTGCCGATCTGCGTAGAGGCCAACGACGCCATCAGCCATCTCAGGAAGTGGATGAAGCCCAAGCGCGTATGGCCCACCCTGCTGACGCTCGGCACCCGCAGCTACGTGCAATACATGCCACGCGGACGCTGCCTGATCATTGGTCCCTTCAACTACCCCATCAACCTGACGCTGGGGCCCCTGGTCTCGGCGATTGCAGCTGGCAACACGGCGATCCTGAAACCGTCTGAGTTGACGCCGCACATGTCAGCCCTGATCGCCAAGGTGGTCCGGGAAGTCTTCACAGAGGACGAGGTCGCCATCTTCGAGGGCGAAGCCGACGTGGCGCAGGCTTTGCAGGAGTTGCCGTTTGATCACATCTTCTTCACAGGCAGCCCGGCCATCGGCAAATTCGTCATGGCGGCAGCAGCAAAGAACCTGGCCAGCGTCACGCTGGAGCTCGGCGGCAAGAGCCCGACGATTGTTGACGCCAGCGCCAATCTGAAGCTGGCCGCCAGCAACATCATGTGGGCCAAGTTCGCCAATTCCGGGCAGACCTGCATTGCGCCGGACTACGTCTATGTGCACGAGAGTGTCAAGGCCCAATGGGTCGAGTGTTGCCGCGCCGAACTCGCAAGAGCGTATGGCGCCACTTTGTCAGAGCAGCAGGGCAGCCCGCATCTGGCGCATATGGTGAACGCACGTCATACGACGCGCGTCAAAGCGCTGCTCGATGACGCCAAGGCAGGTGGTGCGCAAACCCTGGTAGGCGGCGCTGTGGTGGAAAGTGCCTGCTTCATCCAGCCAACGCTGCTCGACAGCATTGCAGCGGACGCCCGCATCATGGACGAAGAGATTTTTGGTCCTTTGTTGCCGGTGATTGGCTACAGCCAGATCGACCAGGTTATCGCCAGCATCAACGCGGGTCCCAAGCCGCTGGCCCTGTATATCTACAGCCGGAGCAACATCAATATCGACAAAGTACTCAGCGAGACCTCGTCCGGCGGTGCCTGTGTCAATCACTCGCTGATGCAGTTTCTGCACGGCAATCTGCCATTCGGCGGCGTCAACAACTCGGGCATTGGCAACGCGCACGGGCACTATGGATTCAAGACTTTCAGCCATGAGCGCGGCGTTGTCCGCACCCAGTTCTCGCTGGCTGCGACCCTGTTCAAAGCCGGCGAGATACCGCCCATGGTTCGCAAGCTGATCAAGTCGGCGTTCAGGATTCTCTGAGCATTTCAGGCCGGCATCGAAGCCGGCCTGCGCCTTAGGGCTGGAGCGCGCGACCGCGCTCCAGCGCCTCCAGATTGGCGCTGCGTTGCGCTGCGCCGCTCAGGGCCTCGGTTGCCCGCCGAAGCTCCTCATAAGCGAACAGAAAGTCGGGCTGGCTGGAAGCGAAGCCAAGCAGCACCAGGTTGGCCATCATCGGGCTGTGCATGCGCAGCGCCACGGCGTCGGCATCGCAGGTATGAACACTGACCTGCATTTCGCTCAGCAGTTCAGCGACCCGGTGATCGGGAAAAGCCTGCTCATTCGGGGCGTTGACCACGCACATCGCGTTTCGGCCGTTCTGCCTGGAACGCAGATAGGGCAGGGCGCGGTGCGACTCCATGCAGTCCAGTCCGATCAGCAGGTCGGCGTCGCCCTCGCGCACCATGGGGCTGCTGAACTGTCCCAACTTCAGATGGGTCATGACCGAGCCGCCGCGCTGGGACATGCCAAAGGTCTGCGACCCCAGCACCGGCACCGCCTTGTGCCGCGCTATTTCGATAAAGATTTTGGTCGCAAAAAGAACGCCCTGGCCACCGACCCCGGCGATGATGGCTTGCGATCTCATGCGTGCTCCTTGGCCGGCTGGAGCGCCAGGGGCTGAATCGCGCCCTGCGCGCAGACCTGGATGCAGATGCCGCAGTCGATGCAGGTGCGTCGGTCAATGTCCACGAGGCCATCGGGTCGGCGCTGCAGCGAGGGGCATTCGAACCAGGTGGTGCAGTAGCCGCAGGCGATACAGACACCGGTAGCGGGCATGCTGATCGCGCCGCGCGGGCATTCGGCCTGGCAAACACGGCAGGCGGTGCACTTGGCGGCGTCGATCTGGTAGGTTCCGGCCACCAGCGTGATGGCGGCGCTGGGACAGACATGCAGGCAGATGTCGCAGTGCGTGCAGACACCGCAATGAAAGCAGCGCTCGCGGGCCTCGGCGCTGGCGGCCTCGGTGCCCAGCCCGAGATTGACTTCGTCGAAGTTCCAGATCGAATCGGCCGGGGCATGATGGCGCGCTGGCGCGCGCGGCGTTTTGCTGAAAAACTGCAGCTTGATTTCCTGCGCGGCGGCAACCGGCAGTGCTTGCTGCGCGCGCCGCGATTCGCCGTCTGCCAGTTTGGCGCAGGCGATGCCCGGGCCGGCCGCCAGTTGCAATGCAGCAGCATCGATTGTTCCGCCGCCAAGCCGTTCATGGATCCCCAGGGCGGCCCGCTTGCCGGCATTGACGGCGCCCACCACGGTGCCCGCGCCGCTGCTGGCAGCGTCACCACCGGCAAAAATACGCGGCTGCGCAGTGCGTCCCCATGGGTCGACCTGGAGTCGGCCATTCAGAGCCAGCCCCGGCTCGCTGAGGTAGGCCAGGTCGGCGTCGCCGCCGATGCACACCAGAATGCTCTCGGCCTCGCTGGTTTCGCTGTAAAAGGGCGGCGAATGCTCCGGCCAATCCGGCTTGGCCAGCGCAAGGTCGCGCAGCAGCAACCTGAGCCGATGGCTCGCACCAGCCTCGAAGCTGACAGGCACCACGGCGTGATGGAACACGATGCCTTCCTCGCGTGCCGAGGCCACTTCTTCGGGTATCGCCAGCAGCAGGTCGTAGTAGACGTCGACCACGGCGCCCTGACGCCGGGCGCTGCGTGCCGCGTCGATGGCGGTGTTGCCGCCGCCGATCACGGCAACGCGCGCGCCCAGCTCCGGCGACTCCTCGGCGCGCATGCGGTACAGGTAGTCGAGCCCGCTGAGCACGCCGGCGCGCTCCTCGCCGGCAATGTGGAGACGCCTTTGTTGCCACGCGCCAGTGGCCAGATAGACGGCGTCAAAGCGCTCAAGCTCGGACCAGGCCAGGTTGCTGCCCAGACGAACACCGGTGTGCACGGTGACGCCGAGTGACTTGAATACATCGAGTTCCCGCTGCAGCACGCTGGTCGGAAGCCGGTATTGGGTGATGGCCCAGCGCAGCATGCCGCCGATTTCGGGCAGCGACTCGAAGATTTCGACCGCGTAGCCCAGGCGCGCCAACTGGTAGGCGGCGCTCAGGCCGGAAGGGCCGCCACCGACCACTGCCACTGTCTTGCCGAGTGACTGACCGCGCGTGGCAAAGCCAGCGGCCGAGCGGCCGCGGTCACCGGCCATGCGCTCGATGGCGTTGATGGACAGGGCGCCGTCATGGCTGCTGCGGTTGCAGCTGCTCTCGCAGGGATGCGGACAGACACGCCCCAGCGTGGACGGAAAAGGATGCTCCTCGTACAGCATGTTGGCGGCGGCCTGCCACTGTTCCTGCGCCGCCAGCGTCATCAATCGCTCGATGTCGTTGCCGGCCGGGCAGGTTTCTGAGCAGGGCGACAAGCGGTCCTGGTGGCGCGGCAGCCACGCTGCATCCAGCGCAGCAACGGTGCCGGTCGAACGCGGGCGCGGCCCATGGCGCACCTCCACGGCGAGGGCTGCCTTGCCCGGACCCAGACCTTTGTGCTGTGCCACGCAGGCGTAGCGGGCCAGCACAACAGCGACGCCGCCTTGTTCGGCACGGCTGTGCGCCAGGGCGTCGAGCAACACGCGATGAAAGCTGGCCAGGTCGTGCGGGTCGGCGTGCACCAGGTAGTTGATGCCGCAACCTCTGATCAGGGTTTCGAGTTGAACGATGCCACCGCTGTGGCCATCGGCAGTCTGGCCAGACTCGGGCGTTGGTTGCATGCCGGTCATGCCGGTGGTGCCGTTGTCCAGCACCAGGAGGACAAAGCGGGCGCCGTTGTAGACCGCGTTTTCCAGTCCGGCTGCCCCAGAGTGAAAGAAGGTGCCATCGCCGATGGTGGCGAAAATCGGCGGTGCCTTGCCGTCCTGGGCGTAGGCGTGATAGAAGCCCGACGCCATCGAGATCGACGCTCCCATGTCGTGCACCGTGTCAACCGCACCCTGGTTCAGCCCCAGGGTGTAGCAGCCGATGTCGCCCGGAAAGAGGGCGTCCGGAAAGGCGCGGCGCAGGGCGTAAAACGTGGCGCGGTGGCCGCAGCCAGGGCAGAAGGTGGGGCGACGCACCGGCAAGTCCAGCGTTGCTACGGCCTGCAGCATGCGGTTGGCGGCGCGCTCATGGGCGAGCAGCCCGGCCTCGCGGGCGGCCGCGACCAGATGTTCTTCGATCACCTTGGGGGTCAGTTCGCCGTGCGACGGAATATGCCCGCTCAGGCGTCCCCAGACCGGCACGGCCAGCCGGATCTGGAGTTCGACCGCGGCGTCGGTTTCCTCAAACACGATGAGCCGCTCGCAGCGGCTGGCAAAATCCTCGACCAAAGTCCTGGGGAGCGGATAGGCGGTGGCGATCTTGAGAATCGGACACTGGTCGGCCAGCCCCAGAGACGGCAACAGATCATTCAGGTAGGCATAGCTGACGCCGGCCGCAACGATGCCCAGTGGTGCGCGCGGCAGGCCCGATCCCGCTGGGAAGAAAGCCTGATTGCCGGGCCAGCTTTCGAACTCTTTTTCAATCGCCGTCAGTTTCTCGTTGAGTTCCTTGTGCAACTGCAACCTGGCGCGCGGCGCCGCCGCCCAACGCTGCGGATTCTTCTCGAAATCGGCGTCCCGACCAGCGGTCTGCACCGGCCCGCACTCGATCGCTTGATCAGAGTGACAGACGCGCACCGTGGGTCGCAGCAGCACCGGTATCTGATGACGTTCGGACAGTTCGAAGGCGAGCGAGACCATCTCCCTGGCTTCCTGCGGCGTGCTGGGGTCGAGCGCCGGGATTTTGGAGAACAGCGAGAACAGACGCGAGTCCTGCTCGGTTTGCGAGGAGTGCAGTCCGGGGTCATCGGCAACGATCAGCACCAGGCCACCGACCACGCCGACATAGGCGGCGGAAAGCGCCGCATCTGCCGCCACGTTGAGCCCAACCTGCTTCATCGCGACCGCAGCACGCTTGCCGGAGTAGGCGGCCGCCAGCGCCGTCTCAAGTGCAACCTTCTCATTGGTTGACCACTCAACGTAAACCTTGACGCCGAGTTCATTCCTGAAGGCGATCACGGCCGGCAGGATCTCGGAGCTTGGCGTGCCGGGATAGGCGCTCATGAACTGGCAGCCCGCTTCAACGAGGCCGCGGGCGATCGCCTCATTACCCAGCATTACGCGCTGATCGCTAGTCTTCATTCTCAGGCCCTCGGTTGTCGATACCCGAAGGTGGCCGCTGCGTCGTCATCGGTACACCTCCGTCGGATCGAATGAAAGAAGGGCGAAGATAAGTCAGTTTTCCCAAGCGTGGTGTCGGTTATTCGCGACACGCATGAAATTTGATGACCTGCGGCGGGTGAGGGGCAGGTCCGCCCGAACCGACGGCATCATGGCGGGCAAATGCTACTGGTTGGCGGCGATGTACCCCTGCCGTAACGGCCTGATGCGAAACTTCTTGAGGCGGGACTGCTTGCCCACATTGGCTGACTCTGGAGCAAGTCGTAGACCCGCTGTGCAGCTGACAGCGGCAATGTATCAGGGTGTACCGTTGAGTGGCATCGTCCACCAAGGCTGCTGGTTCAAATAGTCCTGCAAGTACGCCGAGAAACGCTGTGCAGCGGGTGACAGCGGACGGTCCCGACGGGTGAATACAAAAAATTTCCGCCGCACCGCCGGGTCCACGAGTGGCCTGCTCTGCAATTGGTGCAGGCGGATCAGGCTGCTGGCGTAGGGCAGACAGGTGGTTACACCCAGGCCAGCACTGACCATAGCAAAAGCCGTCGTCATGAAGCCCACTTCGTTTGCCGGATTGAGCGCCTCGTCGTGCAACGAATCGTGCAGATCCACCCGCAACCGGTGCGTGAACTCGCCCTTTAGCGCAATCACCGGGTAGCGCAGCGCGTCGCCCCAGGTGACGCGCTTCTTTTTACTCAACGGGTGGTCGGGGCGAAACACCACGACAAACGGAATTTCAAACAAGGTTTGCGCTTCGATATCGGCTGACGACTCCCGCTCAGGGCCGACTCCGAAGTCCACCTCGCCGCTGTGGACTTTTGATAGCACGTGCTCGACCATGCAGTCCACCAGGCGAATCTCGATATCGGGGCATTCCTGTCCGAACCCCGCAATGACCTCGGGCAAGACAGACGCTGACATCAATTGCGGCGCCGCAATGCGCACCAGCCCGCGCTTCAAGGCCTTGAGGTCGGCGATGGTGTCGAGCGCACCATCCAGGTCCTGCAACAGACGGGCAACCAGCGGGTAAAACTCGCGCCCCACTTCCGACAGGCCGACCTTGCGCGTGCTGCGATTCACGACCTGAACGCCTAGCGCCAGTTCCAACTCCTTGATCAACCCACTCAGAGCAGACTGGGTGACGTGCAGACTCGATGCGGCGTCGGTAAAGCTGCTGGTCTGGGCCAGCGCGACAAAGGCCCGGAGTTGGCGCAAGGTGATATTCATTACCTAATGAAATAAATTAATCATAAAAATCTGTTTGAATGATAGATCAAATTCATTTCTAATCCGTTTCGCAGACAAACCAACTCAAACTTAGGAGATCACGATGCCCATCAAAAAGATCCACCACGTTGCCTACCGCTGTATCAATGCCAAGGAAACAGTGGAGTGGTATGCCAAGCACCTGGATATGAACTTCGTGCTGGCCATTGCCGAAGACGAAGTGCCATCCACCAAGGCACCAGACCCCTACATGCACGTATTCATCGACGCTGGTGCCGGCAACATTCTGGCCTTCTTCGAGCTGCCTAACAGCCCGGCAATGGACCGCGACCACAACACCCCAGCCTGGACCCAGCATCTGGCGTTTGAGGTCGGCAGCATGGACGAACTGCTTGCTACCAAGGCCAAGCTGGAGGCCGCCGGCATCGAAGTGATTGGCGTCACGGATCACACCATTTTCAAGTCCATCTACTTCTTTGACCCCAGTGGCCACCGCCTGGAGCTGGCTTGCAACACCGCCACTCCAGCCATGATGAAGGCGCTTGACGACGTCAAGTGGGAAATGATCAACGAGTGGGAGCAGACCAAGAAGGCTCCCAAGCAAGCCGCCTGGATGCACGATGGCAAGGGCTTTGTGGCTGCCTAAATACACCAGCCCACTCCCATGTTCGCAACCCTGACCCACTGGTTCACTCGGTCCCTCGAAGTCTGCATCGTACTGTGCCTGTGCTGCATGGCAGTGCTGGTGTTTGGCAACGTCGTGCTGCGCTACGGCTTCAATTCGGGCATTGCTTTCTCCGAGGAAATTTCCCGTCTGTTGTTTGTCTGGCTGACCTTTCTGGGCACTATCCTGGCCTCACGGGAACATGCCCATCTGGGGGTTGACTCCGTGGTTCGACGCCTGCCTCACAGTGCCCGCCAAGCCTGCGTACTGGTCTCTGGCGTGCTGATGATCCTGATGTGCGGTTTGCTGTTCTGGGGCAGTCTGAAGCAGGTGGAAATCAATCTCGACAACGCCATGCCGGTGTCGGGCATCCCCTATGCGTCGGTCTATGCGGCCGGCATGGCGGCTGCGTCGGGCCTGGTCGTCAGTATTTTCTACAACATTTTCCAGGCGCTGGTACATGGCGAGCAGCCGGCGAACCTGGTGATGGTGCGTCACACCGACGACCTGATCCGCGACGCGCTGACCGATGTCGACGTGGACCGCCCACACCACAAGCAGACTCGTGTATGACGCTCACCGTATTCCTGAGCTCCCTCCTCGCCGCTATGGCGCTGGGCATGCCCATTGCCTTCGCGCTACTGGTCTGCGGTACCGCCCTGATGGTATTCATGAACCAGTTTGACGCCCAGATACTGGCGCAGAACGTGATCGCTGGCGCCGACAACTTTGTATTGATGGCCGTGCCATTTTTCATTCTTGCGGGCGAGCTCATGAATGCCGGCGGCCTGTCGCGCCGTATCGTGGACACGGCCAATGCCTGGGTTGGTCACCTTCGTGGCGGCCTGGGATACGTAACCATCATCGCTGCGCTGGTTCTGGCCAGTCTGTCGGGTTCGGCTGTGGCCGACACAGCGGCGCTGGCGGCACTTCTGATCCCCATGATGCGCGATGCCGGCTACAACACGGCCCGCTCAGCCGGTCTGGTGGCATCCGCAGGCATCATCGCCCCGGTCATTCCGCCGTCCATTGGCTTCATCATCTTTGGTGTGGTGGGTGGTGTCTCCATCACCAAGCTGTTTGTCGCCGGTATTTTCCCGGGCCTGATGATGGCCATGTCCCTAGTGGTGACCTGGTGGTGGGTGTCGCGGCGCGATGTCTTTCGCCCAGCAAGTCGCCAGAGCATGATCCAACGGTTGAAAACCATGGGTGCCGGTATCTGGGCACTGGTACTGCCCCTCATCATCCTCGTCGGTCTCAAGGGCGGTGTTTTCACACCCACCGAGGCCGGCGTGGTGGCCGTGTTTTACGCGCTCTTTGTCGGTGCCTTTATTTACCGTGAACTGAACCCGGCCAAGATTTACCACGCGTTACTGCTGACCGCCAAAACCACTGCGGTTGTCATGTTTCTGGTGGCAGCGGCTTTTGTATCGGCCTACCTGATCACGGTGGCCGACATACCGAGCCAGCTCAAGGAAATTTTTATGCCGTTCATGGACAGCCCTAGGCTGCTGATGGCCGTCATGATGGTGGTAGTGATCATCGTGGGCACGGCGCTGGACTTCATCCCCAGCGTGCTGATCCTGACGCCGGTGATGCTGCCAGTATGTATCGCAGCAGGCATTGATCCGATTTACTTTGGCGTGCTGTTCATCATGAACAACGCCATTGGCATGATCACACCACCCGTGGGTGTGGTGCTCAACGTGGCCGCCGGCGTGGGCAAGGTCAGCATGGAAGACGTGATCCGCGGCGTCTGGCCGTTCATGCTGGCCGAATCGGTCCTGCTGTTCTTGCTGGTGTTGTTTCCGGATCTGGTACTCGTACCCATGCAGTGGTTCCGTTAAAACAACCCAGAAGCTTTCAATATTTCAACCAACCAGAAGGAGACAAATCCATGATCACCAAACGCACACTCATTTCACTGACCCTGGGCCTGTTAGGCAGCACGCTGATGGCGGGCGGCGCCTGGGCGCAGACCGTCAACGCCAAGTTCAGTGTGACCTTGCCAGAAAAGTCCCACCAGGGCCAGGGCGCAGCGCGCTTCGCCGAACTGGTTAACCAGAAGACCAAGGGGCGCATCCAGGTCAAGGTGTACTTCAACGCTTCACTGGGCAATGACGTGCAAGTCACTTCGTCCCTGCAAGGCGGCACCATCGAATTTGCGTTGCCCCAGACCAGCACGCTGACCGGAATGGTCAAGGAGTTCGAAATTCTGGACTTCCCCTTCCTTTTCGGCAGCGAGCAAGAGGCCGAAAAAGTGTTGGATGGTGCCAGCGGTCAGAAGCTGCTGGACAAGCTGCCCGCCAAGGGCCTGATCGGCCTGGCCTATTGGGAAAACGGCTTCTTCAATGCGACCAACAGCAAGCACCCGATCCAGAAATGGGAAGACTTTCAGGGCATGAAGTTCCGCTCCATTCAGGCCAAGATTTCGCAGGAAACTGTGAGGGCGCTGGGGGCCAACCCTGTACCTCTGGCCGTGCCTGAGCTGTTCACCGCGCTGGAAACCCGCACCGTGGATGGCCAGGGCACACCGTCGGCCGTAATCGCCGCACTCAAGCTCAATGAGGTGCAGAAGTACCTGTCGCTGACCAAGCATTCCTACGGCGCTTTCTTGCCCCTGGTATCCAAGAAATTCTGGGACACCCTGCCACCGGCTGATCAAGCCATCCTGCGCGAAGCGGCCGTGGAGACTCGTGCCTTCCAGCGCGGCGTGGCCCGCGACCAAGCCAAGAGTGCTGAAACGTCCATGGCCGCCAAGGGCCTGCTGATCAACGACATCACCCCCGCCGAGCGCCAGCGCATGCGCGCCCAGGTCAAGCCGGTGTGGGACATGTTTGCCAAGGACGTGGGCCCCGATCTGCTGGCCGAAGTCATGGGCCAACTCTCCAGCAAGTAAGTGCCGGGGAGGCAGACAAATGTCAACGTTGCTGGATGATCCGCTGGTGCAGGCTGCGCTGGCACCGCTGCTGCTAGCCCTGATGGTCAGTGGTGTGCTGCAGCGCACCCGCTTTGCCTGGTTGGCGGTGGTGGCGGCCATCGCCACGGAAGTGGCACTGAGCACCGGCATCGGTTTCACGCCGTTGACGGCCTCGCGCAAAGTCTTGCTCCTGGTGCTGCTGGCGCCGCTTATCGGCCTCGCGCTCGATCTGTGGCCCCGGCCCCCGCGCGCAACCCCGGCGCTGCTGGCAGCGCTGGGCGGCGGCGCGGCAGTCTGGGCCTTCTGGAGCGTGCTCGCCCAGAGCGAGCCGCTCCAGATGCTGGCGCTGGCGGCCGCTCTGGCCCTCTTCGTCGGCCTGATGCTGGCTCTGACCCTGCGGCTGCGTCATGACGGCGCGGCGGGTGGCGCGGCCACCGTGGCGCTCGGGCTGGCGGTCGGCGTCACCGCTGTGCTGTCCGCCTCGATCGGCAATTTCGCCCACGGCATCGCCCTCGCCGTCGCCGGTGCAGCCCTGCTGCTATGGCAGTTCACAAGCCAGCGCGCGCTGGC
>QYPX01000054.1 GCA_007280205.1 Comamonadaceae bacterium | reverse complement strand
TGGAGGCGCGACCCAGAGTCGAACTGGGCTAGACGGATTTGCAATCCGTTGCATAACCGATTTGCTATCGCGCCATTGTTCTGACAAAAAAGGGAAGCCACGGCTTCCCTTTTCGGAATTTGGAGCGGGAAAAGAGTCTCGAACTCTCGACCTCAACCTTGGCAAGGTTGCGCTCTACCAACTGAGCTATTCCCGCGTTACAAGCCCTAAATTATAGCGCAAAATTTTCATTGTCATCGGCAGGCTCATGAAAAGTTGCACTGTTATCCGGTCCTAGTGTTTGACCGACCCGACTTGCGCCGGAGTCGCAGCAGCGGCCTCGACCGGCGCCACCGTCGCCACCGGTTCTTCGTCCGGTAAAGGGCTTGGCATGCGCTCCAGGGCAATCTCCAGCACCTTGTCGATCCAGCGTACCGGAACGATTTCCAGGCCGTTCTTGACGTTCTCCGGAATGTCCTGCAAATCCTTGGCATTTTCTTCCGGGATCAGTACCGTCTTGATACCGCCGCGCAAGGCAGCCAGCAGTTTTTCCTTCAAGCCGCCGATTTCCGTAACCTCACCGCGCAGCGTGATTTCCCCCGTCATGGCGACGTCGGCGCGCACCGGAATGCCGGTCATGGCAGAAACAAAGGCTGTGGTCATGGCCGCTCCGGCGCTCGGTCCATCCTTGGGCGTGGCACCGTCGGGTACGTGAATGTGAATATCTCTCTTCTCGAACATCTCATCCTTGATGCCCAGGCGGCGCGAACGACTGCGCACCACGGTGCGTGCCGCCTCGACCGATTCCTTCATCACATCGCCCAATGAGCCGGTGCGGGTGATAACGCCTTTGCCTGGCATCATGGCAGCCTCGATCGTCAGCAGATCGCCGCCAACCTCGGTCCAGGCCAGACCCACCACCTGGCCTACCTGGTTGAGTTTTTCGGCACGGCCATAGGAGTACTTGCGCACGCCCAGAAAGTCGTTGAGGTTGTCGGCATCGACCTTGACCTGCGGCACCATCCTCTTGAGTTGCAGTCCCTTCACGACCTTGCGACAGATCTTGGACAACTCGCGTTCCAGCGAACGCACACCCGCCTCACGCGTGTAGTAGCGAACAATGTCACGCACCGCAGTTTCGGCGATTTGCAACTCTTCTTCCTTGACGCCGTTGTTCTTCAACTGTTTGGGCAACAGGAATTTGGTCGCAATATTGACTTTCTCCTCTTCGGTATAGCCCGACAGACGGATCACCTCCATCCGGTCCAGCAGCGCCGGTGGAATGTTCATGGAGTTCGACGTCGCGACGAACATGACGTCGCTCAGGTCAAAGTCCACCTCGACGTAATGGTCACCAAATTTGTGGTTTTGCTCCGGGTCCAGCACCTCAAGCAGGGCGCTCGACGGGTCACCCCGGAAATCAGTTCCCAACTTGTCGATTTCATCGAGCAGGAACAGGGGATTGCGCGTGCCGATCTTGGACAGGCTTTGCAGCACCTTGCCCGGCATGGCGCCAATATAGGTCCGGCGGTGGCCGCGAATCTCGGCTTCATCGCGCATGCCGCCCAGGGCCATGCGCACATACTTGCGCCCGGTCGCCTTCGCCACCGACTGCCCGAGCGAGGTCTTGCCAACGCCGGGCGGTCCGACCAGACACAAAATCGGCGCCTTCACTTTTTCTACGCGCTGCTGGACCGCAAGGTATTCAAGAATACGGTCCTTGACCTTGTCCAGACCGTAATGGTCTTCATTCAGAACTTTTTCCGCATTGCTCAAATCGTGCTTGATCTTGGTCTTGCCGGCCCAGGGCAGACCGGTCAGCACATCAATGTAATTGCGCACCACGGTGGCCTCGGCTGACATCGGTGACATCAGTTTGAGCTTCTTGAGTTCGCCCTCGGCCTTCTTCAGTGCCTCCTTGGGCATCTTGGCCGCCTTGATCTTCTTCTCGATCTCGTCGATGTCGGCGCCGTCTTCCCCCTCGCCCAATTCCTTCTGGATCGCCTTGACCTGTTCGTTCAGATAAAAGTCGCGCTGGTTCTTCTCCATCTGCCGCTTCACACGGCCACGAATCTTCTTGTCGACGTTCAGAATGTCGACTTCGCGCTCAATCTGTTCAAACAGATTTTCAAGCCTGTCCTTGATGCCTGACAAATCCAGCACGGCCTGCTTGCTCTCGAGCTTGAGCGGCAGATGGGCTGCGATCGTGTCGGCCAGACGTCCCGGGTCATCGATGCTCGAAATGGAGGTGAGAATCTCGGGTGGTATCTTCTTGTTGAGTTTGACGTACTGCTCAAACTGCTGCATCACGGCACGCCGCAGGGCCTCAATCTCGCTGGCTTTGGTCCGCGACCTGGATTCGGGTTCCAAAACCTCCTGAACCGGCGTGACGTTGGCGACAAAGTGCAACTCGCCATCTTCAATCCGGTTTACTCTTGCGCGCTGCTGACCTTCAACCAGTACTTTGACCGTGCCATCCGGGAGCTTGAGCAATTGCAGGATGGTAGAGATGCAACCCACCTCGAACATATCTGTCACCAGTGGATCATCCTTGGCTGCCGCTTTTTGCGCCACCAGCATGATGCGCCGCTCGCTCTCCATGGCAGCCTCCAGCGCCTTGATGCTCTTGGGCCTGCCAACAAACAGCGGGATCACCATGTGCGGAAACACAACCACGTCGCGCAGTGGCAACAGTGGCAGATCAAGGGCATCGGCAGGTAGTGGGGTATGACCAGACATAGGGAAACCTTTTCGTTACCTGTTGAATATGGATCAGCTGGGTCGCTTTTCAAGCCACCCGCGTCAAATCAGGCTTTGCGCGCCGCCTCGCGGTACACCAACAGCGGCGGCTTGTTGTCTTCAATGGTCGATTCGTCGACCACCACCCGGTCAACATTCACAGCGTTAGGCAGTTCGTACATGGTATCGATCAGCGCCTGCTCCAGAATCGAGCGCAAGCCGCGCGCACCGGTCTTGCGTGCCAGCGCCTTCTTGGCGATGGCCTGAAGGGCAGACGGGCGGATCTCCAGATCAACGCCCTCCATCGACAGCAGCTTGCTGTACTGTTTGACCAGCGCATTTTTCGGCTCGGTCAGGATCTGCACCAGCGCCTCCTCGGTCAACTCGGCCAGCGTTGCCACTACGGGCATGCGGCCAACGAGTTCAGGAATCAGGCCAAACTTGATCAGATCCTCAGGCTCAACGTCCTTGAAAACCTGGGTCAGACTGCGCTGCGCCTTGCTCTTGACGGTGGCGCCAAACCCTATGCCGGATGACTGGGTGCGGTTATCGATGACTTTTTCCAGCCCGAAAAAGGCGCCGCCGCAAATGAACAGAATGTTGGTGGTGTCGATCTGGACAAAATCCTGATTCGGGTGTTTGCGCCCGCCTTGTGGCGGCACGCTGGCCATGGTGCCTTCGATCAACTTGAGCAAGGCCTGTTGCACGCCTTCACCCGACACGTCGCGCGTGATCGAGGGGTTATCGGATTTGCGTGAAATCTTGTCGATTTCATCAATGTAGACAATGCCCCGCTGCGCCCGCTCGACATCGTAATTGCAGCTCTGCAGCAGTTTGAGAACAATGTTCTCAACGTCCTCGCCGACATAGCCAGCTTCGGTCAGCGTGGTGGCATCGGCCATCACAAACGGCACGTCGAGCATGCGCGCCAGCGTTTGAGCCAGCAGTGTCTTGCCCGAACCGGTCGGCCCGATCAGCAATATATTGCTCTTGGCCAGCTCAACATCATCTTTCTTGGCCTTTTCCTTGTGCCGCAGGCGCTTGTAGTGGTTGTAAACCGCCACTGCCAAAGTTCGCTTGGCCGGTTCCTGGCCGATCACGTAATTGTCCAGATTGGCTTTGATTTCGGCTGGTGTTGGCAATTCTGCCGCGGCATTGCGCGCTGGCGCCGCTCCGGGCAACTCATCACGAATGATTTCATTGCACAGTTCAATGCACTCGTCACAGACAAAGACCGAGGGTCCGGCAATCAGTTTCTTGACCTCATGCTGGCTCTTGCCGCAAAAGGAGCAGTAAAGAGTTTTTTCGCCGGAAGCACCTTTTTTTTCAGCCATATGAACTACGCCCGTTTCGAGATGACCTTGTCTATCAGGCCATAGTCCTTGCACTCCTCGGCCGACATGTAATAGTCACGCTCGGTATCGCGCTCAATGCGCTCCAGCGGTTGACCAGTACGTTCAGCCAGGATCTTATTGAGCTGCTCGCGCGTCTTCAAGATCTCACGCGCCTGAATCTCGATTTCTGTCGCCTGCCCCTGACTGCCACCGGAAGGCTGGTGGATCATGACCTTGGAGTTGGGCAGTGAAAAACGTTTGCCTTTGGCGCCAGCGGCCAGCAGGAAAGCGCCCATACTGGCAGCCATGCCAGTGCACAGGGTTGACACCTCGGGCTTGATGAAGTTCATGGTATCGAAGATCGCCATGCCGGCGCTGACAGAGCCGCCAGGCGAGTTGATGTAGAAGGAAATATCCTTGTCCGGATTCTCGCTTTCCAGGAACAGCAGTTGCGCCACCACCAGATTGGCCACATGATCATTGACTGGCCCTACCAGGAAAATAACCCGCTCCTTGAGCAGGCGCGAGTAAATATCGTAGGACCGCTCACCACGGCCTGATTGCTCAATCACCATGGGCACCATGCCCAGGCCCTGAGTTTCCATCGCAAATCGCTCGTTCATCGCATCTCCAGCTAGATTCTCTACTGTACCGAAAAATGGTAGCGTGACTGTCAGTTTTGCGCCATCAACTCATCAAAAGACATATTTTTGTCAACGACAACGGCCTTGGACAGAACAAATTCCGTCACATTGTTCTCAATCACGATCGCTTCCACCTCGGCCAGGCGATTGTTGTCACCGTAATACCAGCGCACCACCTCAGCCGGCTTTTCGTAGCTGGCCGCGAGCTCCTCAATGTGCGCCTTGATTTGTTCGGGCTTGGCTTGCAGGCTCTGTGATCGCACCAGTTCAGCCACAACCAGGCCCAGACGCACACGGCGCTGCGCCTGCGGCAGAAAGATGTCGTCAGGCAGCGGTGTGTTGTCGGCGTCCTTGATGCCGCGCTGTTTCAGATCGGCACGGGCGCCTTCCACCAAACGGCTCACCTCAGCCTGTACGCTGGCTTTGGGCAGATCGAGTTCGGCTTTGGCCACCAGCGCGTCCATCACTGCCTGTTTGTTTCGAGCCAGCAGGCGGAATTTGACTTCACGCTCCAGATTCTTCCTGACGTCAGCGCGCAGTCCTTCGACCGTCGCCTCGGCAATGCCCAACGACTTGGCCAACGCATCGTCGATCTCCGGCAAATGCGCCGCTTCCACTTTTTTCACGGTTACCATGAAATCGGCGCTCTTGCCGGCCACATCCTTGCCGTGGTAATCCGCCGGGAAGGCGAGTTGGAAGGTCTTGCTTTCTCCAGCCTTCATGCCCGCCGTGGCGTCTTCAAATTCCTTGAGCATCTGGCCGTCACCGACGATGAACTGAAAATCCTCCGCCTTGCCGCCGGCGAAGGCTTCGCCGTCAATCTTGCCCTCAAAATCCACCATCACGCGGTCGCCAAGCTGCGCTTGCGCATCCTGCGCGCGCTGCGCAAAGGTACGGCGTTGCTTGCGCAGGATGTCCAGCGTCTTGTCAATCGCGGCGTCGGTTACGTCGCTGGCAATCTTTTGCACTTCCGCGCTGCTCAAATCGGCAATCTTGACTTCGGGATAGACCTCAAAAACCGCATCAAACGCCATTTCACCTTCGGGTGAAGTCTCTTTCTCCGTGATCCGGGGCTGTCCTGCAACACGCAGCTTCGCCTCGTTGGCGGCGTTGGCAAAGGCCTCGCCCACCTTGTCATTCATGACTTCGTAGTGAACCGAATAGCCGTAACGTTGGGCAACCACGTTCATCGGCACTTTGCCCGGACGGAAGCCGTCCATCTTGACGGTTCGGGCGAGTTTCTTCAAACGTGTCTGAACTTCCGTCTGAACCTGGCCAAGCGGCAGGGTCAGGGTCATCTTGCGTTCGAGCTTTTCAAGTGTTTCAACAGTCACGGTCATTTCAAATCTCCTACAAATGGTACGCAGGGGGGGCTATAAGCCCCACGCCGTTTCCAGCGTCAGGACGCAAACCCGCCCTTCAAATTTATATAAAACTACGATTCTTCACCAGAAATATAAAGCCGCAGTAAAACCAATACTCTTTCTCTGAACTGCACAAAACTCCGCAGCAGGTAGACGGGGAAATTGCTCGATTGTTTTGCTCCAAAAGATGCATTTGGCGCAAAATAGGTAAGCGGCATGGCAGACCGCTATCAATTCCAGAGCATGTCTACCCTTTCCCGCCGTCTGCCGGTCATCAAGCAGTCGCAGAGAACAAAGCAATGCCCGGTATTGTACTGACAGCCGCACGAGTAGCCCAAGTGAAGGCGAATCCCGTGCACGGCACGCGCATGGAAGCAAGTCCGCCTGCATGGGTACATTGAACTGTTATGGCGGGTGCCCCGACAACTCGGTGATCAAACTGGACCTGTGCGTCCCGGAGCAAGACTTGAATGGACTTTGGTAAAGCCATACCGGTCTGTCAGGACTTGCATAGACCACTGCCGTCGGTTGTAGGTCAGCGGCTGCGAATTCCAGGCTGACCAGCCAGCTCCCTGGGCGCATTTCTGCGCGCGCCTTGGCGACGGCGCGTGGCATCGTTTCCGGTCGCTGAAACAGGTAGACCAGATCGTAGGCTCGCCAATCGGCGCGCCAAATATCGCCCAATTGAACCTGCGCCCACGGGCAGCGAAGCGCTGCCACCCAGCGCAAGGGCCAGCTGAATTCGATCCCGACGCAGCGTGCATTGGGGTAGGCCAAATGAAGTGCTCTCAGCCCATCTCCGGCGCCGCAGCCGGCATCCAGAACAAGAGCATTTGTTGGCAACTTCGCGCAGCTCGGCAGATCGCGCAAGGCCTGTAGCGGTGTTGGAAAGACCGGGGCATCGCCCCAGGTATGCGCCGGGTAGACCAGCAAAGCCAAGGCCAGAGGAAGCAACCATAACCAGGAACTCGCAGACGCTACGCCGGTCAGCAACACGGAAATCGGAAAGCCCAACACCAGGGCCAGCTGCCGGGCAGGAGAGAAACCACGCCAACGCGCTATGCCTGTTGCTGCCAGACCCAGCAGGCATGCCAACGGCATCGCCATGGGAGCCGGTATGGCCCAGGCCAGCAGGCTCTGATAGAGCAGCCACGCCAGAGCCCACACGGCCAGTGCCGGCATCGGCCATTTCAGGTAAGTAGACAAATTCAAGAGGGTCGCCCTGCTTTCAGGGACATCCTGCAATAGGTGGTGCGCGGGACAGGAATCGAACCTGCACGCCTTGCAGCGTCTGGACCTAAACCAGGTGCGTCTACCAATTTCGCCACCCGCGCAAAAAACAAAAGGGGTCGGCTCACCCAAGCACCCCCCAAGACATCGGTCAGCCTGCATTTTACCCTGCCCTACTCCCCTGCCGTGGCTGCCGAAACCGGTTCAGCGTACATTGTCGACATGGGTCACTACGAAAATTTCCCGGTCGCCTCCTGGCTCTGCCCGCCGCGCCTGCGTCCGGCCATTGCTGCCATCTACGCGTTGGCCCGGACCGCCGACGACATCGCCGACGAAGGCGACGCTGCTGCGGTTGAGCGACTGGCCGCCCTGCGAGCCCTGCGTCATGACTTGCGTGCCGCCGCCGGCGCAGCACCTGACAGTGGACGCTGGCCGCTGGTCTTTCACGCGCTGCGGCCCGTGCTGCACGACTTCGCCCTGCCGATCGCGCCTTTGGAACAACTGCTCGATGCCTTCGAGCAGGATGTGCGCTTCACCGCCGCTGCAAGCCGGTATCAGACCGATGCCCAACTACTGGACTATTGCACGCGCTCGGCCAATCCGATCGGCCGCCTGTTGTTGCATCTCTATGGAATCCAGGACGCGCACTCGCTTTCCCAAAGCGACCAGATCTGCAGCGCGCTGCAACTCATCAACTTCTGGCAGGACCTGAGCGTCGACCTGCCGCGCGAGCGCTGGTACCCGAGCGTACAGGCCATGCAGCAATACCTCGTCAAGGAATCCGACCTGCAGGCGCCTCGGGCCTGCGCACCAGCCTCCAGGCTGGTCGCTCACTACGTCATTCAGGCCCGCAGATTGATGCTGCAGGGTGCGCCGCTGGCGCTGCGAATTCCGGGTCGCGCTGGCTGGGAGTTGCGTCTCGTGGTGCAAGGCGGCCTGCGCATACTCGACAAAATCGCGGCACTGAACCACGAGAGCTGGCGCGTGCGACCCAGAATCAAGCTGATCGATCTGCCGGTGCTGCTTTGGCGTGCCTGGCGCATGGGCCGCGCTCCTGATTAAACTCACCCTCCAGTGCACATCATGACGCCACAAGAATACGTTCAACAGAAGGCCGCTGCATCAGGCAGCAGCTTTTACTACGCCTTCCTGTTCCTGCCGGCGCCGCGCCGCGCGGCCATTACCGCTTTTTACGCCTTCTGCCGCGAGATCGATGACGTGGTCGACGAGACTGCAGATGCGGGTGTTGCCAGCAGCAAGCTGGCGTGGTGGCAGACCGAAGTAGTGCAGGCATTTGCCGGACAACCGAGCCACCCGGTGCTGCAGGCCCTGATGCCATTGGCCGTCAACTTCGAAATTGAGCAGCGCCATCTGCTGGCCGTGATCGAGGGTTGCCAGATGGACCTGAATCAAACCCGTTACCTCGACTATCCGGGCCTGCAACGCTATTGCCATCTGGTGGCCGGTGTGGTGGGCGAAGTGGCAGCCAACATTTTTGGCCGGACGCAGGAGCAGACCACACGCTACGCCCACAAGCTCGGCCTGGCCTTGCAGCTCACCAACATCATCCGGGATGTTGGTGAAGATGCGCTGCGCGGTCGCATCTATCTGCCGATGAACGAGTTGCAACAATTTGATGTCAAGGCCCATGAGATCCTCAAGCGCAGTGAGTCCGATCGCTTCATCGAACTCATGAAGTTCCAGGCGCGCCGGGCCCACGGCCTGTACGACGAGGCCCTGAATCTGCTGCCGCAAGCGGACCGCCGTGCGCAAAAGCCCGGTTTGATGATGGCGGCAATCTACCGCGCCCTGCTCCGGGAAATCGAACACGACCAGTTCCGTGTGCTGCGCCAGCGCACCAGCCTCACGCCGCTGCGCAAGATGTGGCTGGCGTGGAAAGTGCAGGCCCTGGGTCGAGCTTCGTAATGCGTACTCTCTCCATGCACCCGTGCCAGCCCGAGTCCCATTTCTGTCATCGCAAGGCCGTAGGGCGTGGCGATCAATGCAGTCAATGGATTGCCGCGCTTCGCTCGCAATGACCAATGATTTGTGCAATGCCGTGGTGAAGGTTTCATGAAAATCGCCATCATTGGCGCGGGCTGGGCTGGCATGGCAGCGGCGGTGGAGGCGACCGCGGCCGGGCATCGGGTCTCGGTCTTCGAGGCCTCGCGCACCCTGGGTGGCCGCGCCAGGTCGGTACCCGGCCAGTTGCCCGACGGCTCACCTGTGAGTCTGGACAACGGTCAGCACATCCTCATCGGCGCCTACAGCGAGACCTTGCGCCTGATGCACCAGGTCGGTGTGAGTGAGCAAAGCGCCCTGTTGCGCTTGCCGATGACATTGCGCTTCGCCGACGCCGACGGTGTGCAGTTTCCGCGCTGGCCGGCACCGCTGGACGCACTGGTGGGCATCGTCAGCGCGCGCGGCTGGCGGCTGGCCGACAAGTGGTCCTTGCTGCGCCTGGCCAGCGGCTGGCGGCGCCAGAGTTTTCGGTGTGACGCCAGGCTGAGCGTGGCCCAGCTGTGCCAGCACCTTAGCCCACGTGTGATGACCGAACTGATAGCGCCGCTATGCCTGTCGGCACTCAATACGGCGGTCGAACGCGCCAGCGCGCAGGTGTTTCTGCGCGTGCTCCAGGATGCCTTGCTGGGTGAGACCGGCGGCTCCAATCTGCTGCTGCCACGAGTCGGTCTGTCCGAGCTTTTTCCGCAGGCCGCTGCAGATTGGTTGACGCTGCATGGCGCCGAACTGCATTTGGGCAAGCGTATCGACGCCGTGTCGCCCCAGGGTACACAGTGGTGCGTTGCTGACACCGGCTTTGACGCCGTGATTCTGGCCACCTCCGCCGGAGAATCGGTCCGACTGCTGGAACGCAGCGCGCCCGGCGCTCCCGTTTCTGTCACGACAAGCATCGCAGAGTGGATTCAGGTTTGCCGAGACCTGCGCTTTGAAGCCATCAGCACTGTCTATGCGTGGGGCGCCGACGCTGCTCTGGCACGGCCCATGCTCGCGCTGCGCGCCAGGGTCACCGAAAGCGAACCCGCTCCGGCGCAATTTGTCTTTGACCGGGGCCAACTCGGCTCAGCGCGCGGCCTGCTGGCATTTGTTGTCAGTGCCAGCGATCCAGAGCGCACAACCTTGCAGGCTCAGGTGCTGCAGCAGGCGCAAACACAGTTGGGACTGAAGCTGCAAGCCGTTCAAACCATCACAGAGCGGCGTGCCACTTTTGCCTGCACGCCAGCGTTGCTGAGACCCGCGCAAGCCATTGCCCCCGGTCTGCTGGCCTGTGGCGACTATGTGGCGGGTCCGTATCCGGCCACGCTCGAAGGCGCTGTGCGCAGCGCCGTTGGTGCCGTCAGGGCAGTCGCACTGGCTACCTGCCGCAGCATCTGAGTGACGCGGATGTTGCGTCTCGTACTCGCAGCACCTTGACGGTGGCACCGGCCCGGTAGAGTTTGTATATTTCTCGTTTCTTCCTCTTTTTCCCCCACTCACACCCCCCGCCCTCTCCAGCCCCGCCGGGCGGAAGAGGGAGCCAACAGCCGCATGTGGC
>QYPX01000151.1 GCA_007280205.1 Comamonadaceae bacterium | reverse complement strand
GTCACAGACGGACGCCGAGCGATTGCGCAATTTCAGCAAGGCTCTTGCCTTGTCCTGGATGGTTTTCACGCCAGGCCGCGCGGCTTTCGAGTTCATCCAAGACTTCGGGTCTGGTTTCCATACTTGTTTCAGCAGCAAACTCATCCCACAGGTCTTCCACCAGTTGAAGGCGTTCAAACCTGCCAAGCTGTGCAATGGGTTGCAGTGTTGGTTTCATATCGCAAAGTCTAGCACTTGCCTGAAGCAAATCAAGCCGCTTCCCGGTAGAAAACCGCGCTCTGCAGGCCGCGCGCTGGCATACCCCGCACGCTCTGATCGATGGCCGCAATGTGCTCGGGTGTGGTGCCGCAGCAGCCGCCCACGATGTTGACCAGGCCCTCGGCAGCGAACTCGTGCAGCAGGCGGCTGGTGTCGGCCGGTGTTTCGTCAAAGCCGGTGTCGCTCATCGGGTTGGGCAGGCCGGCGTTGGGGTAGCAACTGATGAAGGTGTCGGGTGCGGCACGATGGAGTTCCTGGATGTAGGGGCGCATCAGCGCGGCGCCGAGTGCGCAGTTCAGGCCGATCGCCAGCGGTTGTGCGTGGCGCACGCTGTACCAGAAGGCAGTGACGGTCTGGCCCGACAGGATGCGCCCCGAGGCATCGGTGACGGTGCCGCTGATGATCAGGGGCAGGCGCTCGCCCGAGGCTTCGAAATACTCGTCAATCGCAAACAGCGCCGCCTTGGCGTTGAGCGTATCGAAAATGGTTTCCACCAGCAGCGCGTCGGCGCCGCCCTGCACCAGAGCCTGAACCTGCTCGTAATAGGCAGCGCGCAGTTGTTCGAAGTTCACGTTGCGCTCGCCAGGGTCGTTCACGTTTGGGCTGATGCTGGCCGTCTTGGGCGTTGGCCCGAGCGCTCCTAGCACAAAGCGCGGTTTTTCGGGCGTGGAAAACTTGTCGCAGGCGGCGCGCGCCAGCCGGGCCGAGGCCAGGTTCATCTCGGCTGCCAGATCGGCCATGTCGTAGTCGGCCTGGGCAATCGATGTTGCGCCAAAGGTGTTGGTCTCGATCAGGTCGGCGCCAGCACCCAGATAGCGCTCGTGGATGCTGCTGATAACGTCGGGACGCGTCAGTGACAGCAACTCGTTGTTGCCCTTGACGTCTTTGCCAAAGTCCTTGAAACGCTCGCCCCGGTACTGGGCTTCGGTGAGTTTGAAGCGCTGGATCATGGTGCCCATGGCGCCGTCGAGCACCATGATGCGATTTTGGAGAATCCCGGGCAGGGCCTGGGCGCGCGTGTAGGCAGGAGCTTTCATGGGGGCTATTGTAGAAAGCCGGCACCCTGGGCTCCGCCGGATGGGACAATGCCCTCACTTTGTCTATTCAGCCCATTCTCCAGGAAGTCTTTGGTTACCGTGAGTTCCGTGGGCCACAGCAAGCCATCATTGAGCACGTGGTGGCCGGCGGCGACGCCCTGGTGCTGATGCCCACCGGCGGCGGCAAATCGCTGTGCTACCAGATCCCGGCCATTGCACGCCAGCGCGCCGGTCTTGGCATCACGCTGGTGATCTCGCCGCTGATCGCCCTCATGCACGACCAGGTGGGCGCGCTGCATGAGGCCGGTGTCGAGGCGGCCTTTCTGAATTCCACCCTGTCGGGCGAGGAGGCGTCGCAGGTCGAACGCCGCTTGCTGCGGGCCGACATGACGCTGCTCTACGCCGCGCCGGAGCGGGTCACGACGCTGCGCTTTCTGGCCCAGCTCGATTCGCTGTACGAGCGCGGCCTCCTGAGCCTCTTTGCCATCGACGAGGCGCATTGCGTGAGCCAGTGGGGCCACGACTTCCGGCCCGAGTACCGGGCACTGACGGTGCTGCACGAGCGTTACCCCAACGTGCCGCGCATGGCATTGACGGCCACCGCCGACACCCTGACGCGCGCCGACATTCTGGAGCGGCTGCAGCTGCAGGAGGCACGCCAGTTTGTCAGCAGCTTTGACCGGCCCAACATCAGCTACACCATCGTCGAAAAGCGCGAGGCCACGCAACAACTGTTGCGATTCATCTCGCGTGAGCACCTCGGTGAGGCCGGCATCGTTTACTGCCAGTCGCGCAAGCGAGTCGAAGAGGTGGCCAATCTGCTGTGCGATGAAGGCATTGCCGCCCTGCCGTATCACGCCGGGCTCGACAACAAGGTGCGCCAGGCCAATCAGGATCAGTTTCTGCGCGACGAAGGCATCGTGATGGTGGCCACCATCGCTTTCGGTATGGGCATAGACAAGCCCGATGTGCGCTTTGTGGCGCATCTGGACATGCCGAAAAACATCGAAGGCTATTACCAGGAAACGGGTCGCGCCGGGCGCGACGGCGAGCCGGCCGATGCCTGGATGTGCTACGGCCTGCAGGACGTGGTGAACCAGCGCCGCATGATCGATGAAAGCCCGGCCGAAGAAGAATTCAAGCAGGGCCTGCGTGGCAAGCTTGACGCCCTGCTCGGTCTGGCCGAAGCCACCGACTGCCGCCGTGTGCGCCTGCTGGCATATTTTGGCGAAGCCAGCCAGCCTTGCCAGAATTGCGACAATTGTTTGCAGCCGCCAGCGGTCTGGGACGGCACCGATGCCGCGCGCAAGCTGCTCAGCACCATCTACCGCGTGCAGCAGATGGACGGTATCAGCTACGGCGCGGTTCACATCACCGACATTCTGCGTGGCAAGAAGAGCGAGAAAGTGTTGCAGCGCGGCCATGACAGCCTGAGCACCTTCGGCTTGGGCGCGGATTTCAGCGAAGTACAACTGCGGGGTGTGCTGCGCCAGCTGATTGCCATTGGGGCGGTCTCGGTGGACGCGCAGGCTTTCAACACCTTGAAGCTGACCGACGCCTCGCGCGCTGTGCTGCGCGGTGAGGTAGCGGTGCGCCTGCGCGAGTCGGTCTCGACGCCGGCGCCACGAAAAACCAAACGCGACAGCGCCAGAGTGCCAGTCAAGTTGGCAGCGGCGCTGAACGAGCAGGCGCAGAGCCGCTACCTGGCCCTGAAAGCCTGGCGTGCCGAAGTGGCCAAAGAACACAACTTGCCGGCCTATGTGATCTTTCACGATGCCACGTTGGCTGCTATCGCGCAGAACGCGCCGCAGTCGCTGGAAGATCTGCAAGGCATCAGCGGCCTTGGCGTCAAGAAGCTTGAGGCCTATGGCCAGCAGGTGCTGCGTTTGCTGGCACAGGTGTAAGAATCAGACCCGCTTCCGTCATTGCGAACGAAGTGAAGCAATCCATGAACCCTGAAGCCATGGATCGCCACGCTACGCTCGCGATGACGATGGCTGTTGGCGCCTCGCGATGACGGGTTCGACTTTTACGACGTTTGAAAGAATCCAAGCATGACAAGAGTTCAAAACCAAACTACGGGTCAGCGCACAGTGTTGATCACTGGCGCCAACACTGGCATTGGCCGTGTCACCGCGCGCGAATTGGCCAAGCAGGGTATGCATGTCTTTGTTGCCTGTCGCTCGCGCGAGCGCACGCAGCAACTGTTCGACGAGATTGCCGCTGTTGCGCCTTCTGCCAGGGTGGAGTGGCTTGCGCTCGATCTGGCCAGCTTCGATTCGATCAGGCAATGTGCGCAGGCCTTTCTGGCGCGCGACCTGCCACTGCATCTGCTCATCAACAATGCGGGCCTGGCCGGCTCCAAAGGGCTGACCAAAGAAGGGTTTGAGCTGGCTTTTGGTGTGAACCACGTCGGGCATTTTCTGCTGACGCAGTTGCTGCTGGAGCGCATCCAAAGTTCGGCGCCGGCGCGCATTGTCACGGTTGCCAGTCGGGCCCACTACCGGGCGCCGGGCATAGACTGGCAGGCGGTGCGCGAGCGCACGCGTTCGGCCTCTGCGGTGGCCGAGTACGGTGTATCCAAACTCGCCAATGTCCTGTTCAGCGCCGAACTGGCACGCCGCCTGGCTGGCAGCGGAGTCACTACCTATTCACTGCATCCCGGCGTGGTCGCCTCGGACGTCTGGCGCAGCGTGCCCTGGCCAGTGCGTTCCCTCATCAAGCTGTTCATGATCTCGACCGAGCAGGGGGCCGCGACCACGCTGCACTGCGCCACTTCGGCCAGCGTGGCTGGCGAGTCCGGTCTTTACTACGACAGCTGTCGCTCCAGGAACCCGAGCAAGGTGGCGCGCGATCCGGAACTGGCCGCGCTGCTCTGGAAAAAAAGCGAAGACTGGGTGCGCCCTCCTGTCTATTTACCTAACGCCGGCTGAGCGCATTGATGACTGCGGTCCACGCCGGCTTGCGCTGGAGCTGATCGTCCAGCGGCAGGACACGCACCGGTAGGCCATCATTGCGTGGAGCCTGCCCCGACAGCCAGGTCCGCCGATCACTCAGTCCCCAGAGGATGACCGTATTCACCGCTGGATGCGCCAGAACCGTCGTCAGGAAGGAATGGTATTGCTCCGCCACACCAGCGTCGCGAATCGCATGGTCTGATGGAAGCGTCTGGTCTTTCACGTCGAGCTCCGTGATGAAAATCTTGAGTCCGAGCGCTGCCACGGCGTTCATGAAGGCCGTCAGCCTGCTCGCGTTGATCACGGAGTTCGAGGCAAGGTGCGACTGCATCCCGAGCGCGTGGATCGGCACGCCCTGCTGCTTCAAGCTCTGCAGCAGCTGCAACGTGAAATGGCGCTTTCGGGCGGCGGCGGTCGAATCTTCCTCAATGCCAAACTCGTTGTAGACCAGCGTCGCCGAAGGATCCGCCTGCGCCGCCAAGGTAAACGCCTGCGCGATGTACTGCGGTCCGAGCAGCTGCAGCCACGGCGTGTGGCGCAGTCCATCCGCTCGCCCATCCGCGGGAAAGACAGCTTCGTTCACCGGATTCCAGGAATGGAACTGCCCTTTGTAGCGCCCCATGAACGTAAAAATGTGATCACGCAGGTGCTGCGTGGCATTCGCCGGAGTGACGTTGGCGGCAAACCATGCCGGCATATTGGAATGCCACACGAGGTGTGTGCCGCGCATTGGCAGGCCGGCGGACTGTGCCCATTCCCACATCCTGTCCAGGACCGCGAAGTCCCATGTCGCCGGCCCGGGATGCGTTTGCGCCCAGGCACCCTGTCCGATGGGTACGCACATCCCTGACTCCTGCCGGTGGGCGGCGAGCAGTGTGGAGTCGAGCAAGCCCGGCCCGTTGATGCCGCAGCCAAAGGCCAGCCCGCGCGCGCGCGCCGACACGACCATTCCATCGTTGGTTCCGGCAGGTGGCATGGCAGGGATCGAACCCGTCAACGCCTCGCCCGAAGAAGATGTTGCAGTTCCGGCGACTGCCGCCAACGCTGCCAGCTGACACATGAAGGCGCGACGACCCATTTAAGAACGATCCATTCGGATCTCCCCTTGCAAGGGCTTTCTCAAGGCCTTGTGCTATCAGCCGTCCAGCCGCCACCGAGCACCCGGTACAGCGTCACCCCATTTTGCAGAGACTGGGTCTGCACCTGCAGTAGGGCTTGCTGCGCCGCAAACAGCGAGCGTTGTGCATCGAGCGCGTCCAGATAACTGGCGGCACCACCTCGGTAGCGCAACTCGGCCAAACGGTAGCGGTCCTGCTCCGCCTTGAGTTGGGCCTGCTGCGCGCGCAGTTGCTCGCCCAAGGTGGCACGCCCGGCCAGCGCATCAGCCACTTCCCTGAAGGCACTCTGAATGGCACGTTCGTACTGGGCCAGCGCGATGTCACGGCCGACCTCAGATGTGCGCAAATTGGCCTGGTTGCGACCGGCGTCGAAGATCGGCTGCAGCAGCTGCGGTGCAAAGCTCCAGGCCATGCCGTTGCTGAACAGACCGCTGAGCTCGCTGCTGACGCTGCCCACGCTACTGGTCAGGCTGATGCGCGGAAAGAAGGCGGCGCGCGCTGAGCCAATGCTGGCGTTGGCAGCGATCAGTTGCTGTTCGGCCTGGCGCACATCGGGCCGGCGCAGCAGCACGTCCGACGGCAGGCCGACGGGTAATGTGGGCATACTCGCAGTGGCGTCCAGTGGCGGCGCTGCGGGCAATCCGGCGGGGAGCGCTTGCCCTAGCAGCAGCACCAGCGCATTCTCGTCGAGCGCGCGCTGGCGTGTCGCCTGGGCCAGCGTGACGCGGGCTGACTCCAGCAGCGACTCGGCTTGGCGCAGATCGATTTGCGAACTCGCACCGTTGTCAAAGCGCAGTTTGATGAGGCGGTACGAATCCTCGCGGGTCAGCAGCGTCTGGCGCGTGATGCGCAGCAGTTCCTCGTCGCCCAGCAGTGCGTAGTAGCTGTTCGCGACGGCAGCCAGCAGGCTGATCTGCACCGCCTTGCGTGCTTCTTCAGTCGCCAGGTATTGCGCCAGCGATGCGTCAGCCAGACTGCGCACACGGCCAAACAGGTCGAGTTCGTAAGCGGTGACCAGCACGCCGGCCGAGTAGCTGCTGCTGATGCCGCCGGCGCTGGTGGGCTGGCGTGAACCGCTCAGACCGGCGTTCAGGCTCGGCCACGGGTCGGCGCGACGCAGCTCGAGCTGGGCGCGCGCCTGCTCGATGTTGAGCACTGCCAGCCTCAGGTCACGGTTGTTCTGCAAGGCCAGCGTGATGAGCTGGCGCAGGCGTTCATCGTCAAAAAACTTCTGCCACTCGGGTGTCGCAACCGGCGCTGCTGCTGGCACGCCAGCCGCTTGCCCGGCAAAGGTGGCAGCCACGGGCAAGGCGGGGCGCTGCAGCGGTGGCGCCATCGAACTGCAGCCGCTCAGCGCCAGAGCCAGCAGACACAGCGGGCTGCGCGCACTCATGGTTTGGCCTCGCTCACATGCGGTGCGACGGGCGTATCGTCGTTGGCTTCATGCGCATATTTCTTGCGCTGGCGCTCACTGCCCTTGAAGATGCGGCGCACCACGACAAAGAACAGTGGCACAAAGAAGACGGAGAGCGTGGTCGCCGTAATCATGCCGCCCATCACGCCGGTGCCGATCGCATGCTGGCTGGCCGAGCCGGCACCGTTGGCTACCACCAGCGGCAGCACGCCGAGGATGAATGCCATCGAGGTCATCAGGATGGGTCGAAAGCGCAGATGCGCCGCCTCCAGCACGGCATCCACCACACTCCTGCCCTGCGCGTGCAGGGTCTTGGCGTATTCAATGATCAGCACCGCGTTCTTGGCTGACAGGCCAATGATGGTGATCAGGCCAACCTTGAAGTAGACATCGTTCTCCAGTCCGCGCAGCCCGGTCGCCAAGGTCACGCCAAGCACGCCCAGCGGCACCACCAGAATCACGGCGAACGGGATCGACCAGCTCTCGTAGAGTGCAGCCAGACACAGGAACACCGCCAGCAGCGAGAACGCAAAAAGGTAGATGGCGGTGGAGCCGGAGAGCTTTTCCTCGCGTGACTGTCCCGTCCATTCATAGGCAAAGCCGCTCGGCAACTGGCCGGCCAGGCGTTCCATCTCGGCCATGGCGTCGCCCGTACTTTGACCCGGAGCCGGCTCACCGGCAATGCGCATGGTCGGGTAGCCGTTGTAGCGGATGCTTTGCATGGCGCCTGTCACCCACTGCGTGCTGGCAAAGGCCGACAGCGGCACCGGTTGCCCGGCGTTGTTGAGGGCGTTGATTTTCAGCAGGTCTTCAGGCTGCATGCGCGCTTTGGCTTCGGCCTGCACCACCACGCGCTGCACCCGGCCCGCGTTCGGAAAGTCGTTGACGTAAGAGGAGCCCAGCGCGGTCGACAGCGAGGTATTGATGGCGCTGAAGTTCACGCCCAAAGCACTCGCCTTGTCGCGGTCGATGTTGAGCTGCAGCTGGGATGCGTCCTCCAGACCGTCCGGCCGTACGGCCCTGAGCAGCTTGCTTTGCGCTGCCATGCCGAGTAACTGGTTGCGTGCTTCGACCAGCGCGTCGTGGCCCTTGCCACCACGGTCCTGCAAACGCATGGCAAAACCGTTGGCGCGGCCCAGTTCCGGAATCGGCGGCGGACTGACCGGGAAGATGACGGCATCGCGAATGCTGGAGAGTGCGCCAAAGGCGCGTCCCACCAGTCCCTGCGCCGACTGCGCCGCGCCCTCGCGCTCATGCCAGTCTTTCAGCGTGATGAAGGCCAGACCGGTGTTCTGGCCACTGCCGGCAAAGCTGAAGCCCAGGATGCTGACCATGCTCTGCACCTCGGGCTGCTTGAGCATGAATTCTTCGACCCGGCTCATCACACCGCCGGTCCGGTTTACCGTGGCGCCTGGGGGCAACTGCACGTTGACCAGAATGCTGCCTTGGTCCTCATTGGGCAGGAAGGAGGTCGGCAAGCGGCCCAGCAGCACAATGACGGCAGCGATGATCGCCACGTACAGAAGCAGAAAACGCCCGGTCTTCTTGAGCAGGCGTGCCACCCAGCTCTCATAGCCTTTGGCCGTGGCAGAAAAACCGCGGTTGAACCAGCCAAAGAAGCCGGTCTTGGCGTGCTGATGGCCGGCCTCGACCGGTTTCAGAATCGTGGCGCACAGTGCCGGTGTGAAAGACAGCGCCATGAAGGCCGAGAACAGGATCGAACTCAGCATCACCACCGAGAACTGGCGGTAGATGTTGCCGATCGATCCCTTGAAGAAGGCCAGCGGCACAAAGACCGACACCAGCACCACGGTGACGCCAATGATGGCGCTCGAAATCTGACTCATGGCCTTGCGCGTGGCGGCCAGCGGCGACAGGCCTTCGGTGCTCATGATGCGTTCGACGTTTTCCACCACCACGATGGCGTCATCGACCACGATGCCGATCACCAGCACCATGCCGAACATGGTCAGCACGTTGATCGAAAACCCGAGCGCCTGCAGCACCGCGAACGTGCCCAGCAGCGCGATCGGCACCACCAGCGTCGGGATCAGGGTGTAGCGGACGTCCTGCAGGAACAGGTACATCACCAGGAAGACCAGGATCACCGCTTCGATCAGGGTCTCGATCACCTGGCGGATCGAGATTTCGACAAAGCGCGAACTGTCGAAGGGAATCACGGCGGTCACACCCGGTGGGAAGTAGGGTGCGAGTTCCTGCAGGCGCTGCTTGACCGCTTTCGCCGTGGCCACTGCGTTGCCGGTGGGCGAGAGCTGGACGCCGATGCCGGCCGATGCCTTGCCGTTCAGCCTTGATTGCGTGCTGTAGGACTGGGCGCCTAGTTCGACCCGCGCCACGTCTTTCAGTCGCACCGTGGAGCCGTCGGCGTTGGCGCGCACCACGACGTTGCCGAACTGCTCGGCCGAGGTCAGCTGGCCCTTGACCACCACGGTGGCGAAGATGGCCTGTCCTGCCACGTTGGGCAGGTCGCCAATGGTGCCGGAGGCCACCTGCGCGTTCTGCGCACCGATCGCTGCGATCACGTCGTTCGACGACAGTCGGTAGCCGACCAGCTTGGTCGGGTCGATCCAGACCCGCATCGCACGCTCGGTGCCGAACAGCTGCGCCTGGCCGACACCGGGGATGCGCTGGATTTCGGGCAGCACGTTGCGCGCGGCGTAGTCGCCCAAGGCGACGGGGTCCAGCGTTGGGTCGCTGGAAGACAGGATGGTGAACAGCAAAAAGTTGGTGCGTGCCTTGTCGACCCGCACGCCCTGCTGCGTCACGGCCTGCGGCAGGCGCGGCGCGGCGCGGCTCAGGCGGTTTTGCACATCAACCTGGGCCAGATCGGGGCTGGTGCCGGGCTCGAAGCTCAGCGTGATGGAGCCGCTGCCGTCGGCCTGCGCCACGGACTCAACGTAGATCAGACCGGGCGAGCCGTTCATCTCGCGCTCGATCACGCTCAGTACGCTGTTTTCAAGCGTCTGCGCCGAGGCGCCCGGATAGGCCGCCGAGACAATGATCGATGGCGGTGCCACCGACGGGTATTGCGCCACCGGCAACTGCGTGACGGCGACGGCACCGAATACGACGATGAAGAGGGCAATGACCCAGGCAAAGATGGGCCGGTCGATAAAGAATTGCGCCATGCCGCGTTCCTTAGGGCTGCCTGGCAGCAGAGGCGGCCGAGGCGGGGGCGGCTGGAACCGCTCGCGCTGCACTCCATGGCACCGGCTTGGCCCGGGCCTTGCCCTGGAGTTTCTGGAAACCGTCCACGATCACCTGCTCGCCCGGCTGCAGCCCTTCGAGCACCACCCACTGCTCCTCTTTTGCGGTCCCGATCTTCACCGCACGCGTGTTGACGCTGCCGTCCGCCGCGACCACCTTCACCGTGTCACCCTGGGAGTTGCGTTGCACCGCCTGTTGCGGCAGCAGCATGGCGGCGCTGACGGCGGCTTGCTCGAGACGCGCACGCACATACATGCCAGGCAGCAGCACGCCCTTGGGGTTCGGCACTTCGGCGCGCAGCGTGATCTGGCCCGAGCTGGGATCCACCGACAGGTCCGAGAACAGCAACCTGGCTGGCAGCGGGTACACGCTGCCATCGTCGAGCACGATGCGCACAGCGGCGCTCGCCTTGTCACCCGCCGTCTTGAGTTGTCCGCCGGCTATTGCCGCGCGCAAGCGCAGCACATCGGAGACCGGTTGCGTCACGTTCACGTACATCGGGTCAATCTGTTGTACCAGTGCCAGCTGGGTCGCTTCGCCCTGCCCAACCAGGGCACCTTCCGTCACCAGGGCGCGACCAATGCGCCCGGAAATTGGGGAACTGACCGAGGCATAACCCAGGTTGATCTGTGCCAGTTGCACGGCAGCTTTGCCGACGGCCACATCGGCCTCGGCCTGCTTTTGCGCCGCCACGGCGCTGATGTAGTCCTGCTGGCTGATGGCATTGGCTTCGAGCAGCGGCTTGTAGCGCTCGGCCTGCGCTTGCGCTTGCATCAGGTTGGCTTGGGCCCGTGCCGCCACGGCCTGGGCGCTGGCCAGTGCCGCAGCGTAAGGGGCGGCGTCAATCTGGAACAGCGCCTGGTTGGCCTTGACTTCGCTGCCTTCGCGAAACAACTGTTGCTGCAGAATGCCGGCCACGCGCGCCCGCACCTGGGCTACGCGCGAGGCTTCGGTTCTGCCGGGAAGTTCGGTTTGCAAACCGACGGTCGTTGCCGTCACGGTGACGACGCCGACTTCAACCGGCGGCGGTGTGTTGGCTGGGGGAGGTGCACTGCCCGGTCCGCAGCCGGCCAATGGTGTTGCCAGCGCGCAGACTGTCCAGAGCAGACGCCAGTGCGATGAAAAAAACCAACCCATCACGACACCTTGCCATGCAGCCATGCAGAACCTTTCGAAGAAGCGGGCCTAGTGTAAACGTGCAGTTGTCAGGTAGCGCTGAGCTCGCGCGCCAGCCAGGCGCGTGCCAGACTCCATTCGCGCTTGACGGTGGCTACCGAAATGGAAAGTGCCTCGGCGATCTCGGTGTTTTCCATGCCTCCGAAGAACTTGAGTTCCACCACACGGGCGGCGCGCGCATCGACCTGCTCGAATGCCAGCAGCGCTTCGTGCACCGCCACCACATCCGCGCCCAGAGCTGCCAGAGGGAGGTTTTCGGCCAGCGTCAGCGACTCCAGAACTGCATCACGCTTGTCGGCGCGCTTGGCCACCGCATGGTGCACCAGAATGCGCCGCATGACGGTCGATGCGACTGCCAGAAAGTGCGAACGGCTGGCCCACTGGGTCCGCGTCTGCTCGTTCATGCGAAACCACGACTCGTGCGTCAGGGCGGTCGCGCTGAGCGTATGTCCGTCGGATTCCTTGCGCATGTGATTGCGCGCGACCCGGTACAGATCGTCGTAC
>QYPX01000053.1 GCA_007280205.1 Comamonadaceae bacterium | reverse complement strand
TTGCTGCGAATGCCTTCGACAATCGAGCGATCCTCCTCGCTCAGGTTCAGTTCTGTCTGGCGCATGACCACTCCTGTGTATGCCGGTTGGCGATAACGAGAGTGTAATCATGTTTCGTTATTTATATGTCACTATACTAGGCTTTCCGTCATAACTGTTGCAAAGCCAGCAGCACATCGTCCTCGCTGATGCCCGGCTGCAACACAAAGGTCTCTTGCGGTTGCCCCAGCGCCAGTGCGCCTTGCTCGCGCAGCAGGGCGATCGCTTTGGCGGCTTCCTGCGGCGTGGCAAAACCGGTACTTTGCAGCAGCACCCGGCCGGCGCTCTCCTGCAGCTTGAAGTAGAACTTGGCGTCGCTCTCGCGGTACTGCTTGAAGCTTGGCAGTGCTGCCTTGCTCGTCTTGGCCGCCTTGGCCGAGGCGCTGGCAGCGCGCAGATCACGCAGGCCAACGGCGTGGCGGAGCTCCGCCGTGAAGGGTGTAGCCAGCTTTCTGGCCTTCTCGGCGCCGGCGCGCAGGATGGCTTCCATCTTGGCGGGCTCTGCCATCAAGGTGATGTAGCGCTCGCGCATGGGCGCCATTTCACGATCGACGCGCTCAAATAGCAGTTGCTTGGCGTCGGCCCAGCCAATGCCATCCAGGTAAGCCTGGCGCAGGGCGGCGGTTTCTTCGGCGCTGGCAAAAGCCTGATAAATCTGGAACAGGGCCGAACCTTCGGTTTCCTTGGATTCACCCGGTGCGCGGGAGTCGGTGAGGATGCCGGCGACCAGTTTCTTGAGTTGCTGGCGCGGGGCAAACAGCGGAATGTGGTTGTCGTAACTCTTGCTCATCTTGCGCCCGTCCAGGCCCGGCAGCGTGGCCACGTTGTCCTCGATCAGCGCTTGTGGCAGCGTCAGGTGTTCACCGTAGAGATGATTGAAGCGCTGCGCAATGTCGCGCGCCATCTCGATGTGTTGTACCTGGTCGCGCCCGACCGGCACCTGGTGCGCCTTGAACATCAGAATGTCGGCGGCCATCAGCACCGGGTACATAAAGAGCCCCGCGCTGATCTCGGCGTCGGGCTCCTGCTGTGCGGCGGTGTTTTGATCCACTGCCGCCTTGTAGGCATGAGCGCGATTGAGCAGGCCTTTGGAGGTGACGCAGGTCAGCAGCCAGGTCAGCTCGGCAATTTCCGGAATATCGGACTGCCGGTAAAAGGTGACACGTTCGGGATCCAGCCCGGAAGCCAGCCAGCTCGCAGCAATTTCCATGGTGGAGCGCTGGATGCGTGCCGGGTCATCGACCTTGATCAACGCGTGGTAGTCGGCCAGGAAATAAAAGTTCTGGACATCGGCGCGCAAGCTGGCTTGCACCGAGGGTCGGATGGCACCGACATAGTTACCCAGATGGGGTGTGCCCGACGGTGTGATGCCGGTCAAAAAACGCTGCATACTCATGACAATATTCTTTTGGGGTTCTAGTTGAACAGCATGGCAAGAGGCGTCAGGACGAGGTCGAGCAGGCCATAGGTGAGTGCCATCAGCGGCTGCATCCACAAGCTGCTGACGACGCCGGCGATCACCAGACCCATGACGATGAAAAAGCCCCAGGGTTCAACGCGTGAAACAAGTTCTGCCTGCCGATAGGGCAGCAGACCGACCAGTATGCGACCGCCATCGAGCGGTGGCAGCGGAAACAGATTGAAGGCAAACATGACCACATTGACCAGCACGCCGCCCTGAGCCATCTTGAGCAAGAACGGCTCGGTGATGTCGGCGCCGCGCAACAGGATGAGCAGCACCCCCCAGATCAGCGCTTGCAGCAGATTGGCAGCCGGTCCCGCCAGCGCAACCCAGATCATGTCGCGTTTCGGATTGCGCAGATTGCCAAAGCGCACCGGCACCGGCTTTGCGTAGCCGAACAGGAAGGCGCCCGAGGTGGCAAAGTACAGCAAGAGCGGCATCAGCAGGGTGCCCATCGGGTCGATGTGCTTAAGCGGATTGAGCGTGATGCGCCCCAGCACATAGGCGGTGTTGTCGCCAAAATGGCGTGCCGCATAACCGTGTGCTGCTTCGTGCACGGTGATGGCGAACAGCACCGGCAGGGCGTACAGGGCGATGGTTTGAATCAGGTGGGCAATGTCCATTGCGCTATTGTCTCAGAGCCTCAAGGCCCAGGGCCGCCAGCGTGCCGCCGCCCTGGCGGATCAGCACCGGCTCGCCGCCGCTGAGGTCAATCACGGTGGTGGGCTCCAGTGCGCAGGCGCCGGCGTCGATGACACCGGCAATCTGATTGCGAAAGCGCTGCACAATTTCCTGCGCGTCATTGAGTGGTTCGCTTTCGCCGGGTGCGATCAAGGTCGTGGCCAGCAGGGGTTCATGGTGCAGGGCCAGCAAGTCCTGCAATACCTTGTGATCGGGAACGCGCAATCCGATGGTGCGCCGCGCCGGGTGGCTCAGGCGCCGCGGCACTTCCTTGCTTGCTTCCAGTATGAAGGTGTAGGGTCCGGGCGTGGCGGACTTGATGAGCCGGAACTGCTGGTTGTCAACCCGCGCGTAGTTGGCCAGTTCGCTCAGGTCGCGGCACAGCAGGGTCAGGTGGTGCTTGTCGTCCACACCGCGGATGCGGCGCAGCTTGTCAGCCGCCGCCTTGTCGTCCAGATGGCAGACCAGTGCGTAGCTGGAGTCGGTGGGCACGGCCAGCACCTCGCCTTTTTCCAGCAGGGCGACGGCCTGCTTGAGCAAACGCGCCTGCGGATTTTCGGGGTGCACTGCAAAGAACTGGGCCATGGCTCTATTGTCGGTGAAACCGGGCTTTCAGCGCCGGGCTGCAGCAGCCTCAGTGCTGGATGCGCCCAGCCAGCAAATCCCAGACGGGTGTCAGATGCGCGGGCAGTGCCGGCAGTGCGCCGAGCTCGGTGTGACTCTCCAGCGGGCTGTGAAAGTCGCTACCGCGCGAAGCGGCCAGACCGAATTCGGTGGCGATGGCGGCGTAACTGACGTATTCGGCAGCGGTGTGACTGCCGGTTACCACCTCCACTGCCTGTCCACCGTGGCTCTTGAATTCACTGAACAGGGCGAATTCTTCGGTGGAACTGAACTTGTAGCGTGCCGGGTGCGCGATCACTGCCACGCCGCCCGCCTCGGTAATCCAGCGCACGGCATCCTTCAGGCTAGCCCAGCGATGTTCGACAAAGCCCGGTTTGCCCTCGGTCAGGTACTTGCGAAAAACCTCGTTGGTTTCCCGGCAGACGCCGCTCTCCACCAGAAAACGGGCGAAGTGCGTGCGAGAGATCAAATCGTGGTTGCCGGCAAATTTCAGGGCTCCCTCGTAGGCGCCATGGATGCCGATTTTCTCCAGCCCCGCCGACATGTAGCGCGCGCGCTGGCCGCGCCCGCCGCGCGTTTGGCGCAAGCCCGCCTGCAGTGCCTGGTTTTCCGGATCAAAGCCCAGCCCCACGATGTGGATGGTCTGTTCAATGAAGGTCACTGAAATTTCAACGCCGCTAAGGTAGGGCAGTCCCAGCGCGCGTGCCGCAGTGGCAGCGCGCTGCTGGCCACCGATTTCATCATGGTCGGTCAAAGCCCAGAGCTCCACGCCATGGGCTTTGGCGCGTTCGGCAAGGGCTTCCGGAGTCAGGGTGCCGTCGGAGATGACGGAGTGGCAATGCAGGTCAGCGTTGAGGGAAGGAATCACCGGCTCATTTTAGGTCACGCTGTTGGCGAAGTCGGAAGCTTTCTTTTCCAGCTCTTCCATGCTGTCGGCGAATCTTGCCGCCACCGCCTGAAATTCGTCGCCCAAGGCGAGGAAAGCATCGACCACCTCCGGATCAAAGTGCTGACCACGTCCCTCAACAATGATATCAACAGCGCGCTCATGCGGCATGCTGGCCTTGTAGACACGTTGGCAAATCAGCGCGTCGTAGACATCGGCCAGTGCCATCAGGCGCGCCGGTACCGGGATCGCGTCCCCGGCCAGCCCCTGCGGGTAGCCCGAGCCATCCCATTTTTCGTGGTGCGAATAGATGAGTTGTTTGGCAATCTCGAAAAACTCGCCGTCTTGTGACGCGTTGGCCTGTGCCTTGGCAATGGCGTCCCGGCCCAGTGTCGGATGCGCTTTCATGATCTCAAACTCGGCTGCCGAGTAACGCCCCGGCTTCAGCAGGATCCGGTCCGGAATCCCGACCTTGCCAATATCGTGCAGTGGCGCACACTGGACCATGAACTGGATGCGCTGAGGACTCAGAAAATCATGAAACCTGGGTTGCGTGCGCAAGTACTTGCAGAGCAACTCCACGTAGTGTTGGGTACGCTTGAGGTGGTTGCCCGTCTCAGAGTCGCGCGTCTCTGCCAGCGAGGCCAGCGCCAGGATCGTGACATTCTGCAGCGCCGCCATTTGCCGGGTCCGCTTGCTCACCTCGAATTCGAGGTACTCGTTGTTGATGCGCATGGTCTTGGCATTCGCTGCCACCATGAAATGCGCCTTGACGCGTGACAGCAGGATGGCCGGCGTCACCGGGCGTGTGATGTAGTCCACTGCACCCACCGTCATGCCGAGTTGCTCGCTTTCCTGGTCCGTTTTGCTGGTCAGGAAAATCACCGGGATCTGGCTCGTCAAGCTGTCGGCTTTCAGGCGTCGGCAGACCTCGTAACCATCCAGATCCGGCATCATGATGTCAAGCAGAATCACGTCCGGTTGCTCGGTGATCGCGATCTTCATCACCTGAGACCCGGCGATGGCGGTCTTGACCGTGTAATGATTGATCAGCAGACCGGCCATCAAGGACAGGTTGTCGGGCGAATCATCGACGATCAGGATGCTGGGTTTGACGGGTGAGTAGAGTTCCATGGTCAGGTCTTCAGCGCAGGTCAAGCTGCACGGCACTGGCCGCATCATAAAGCTCGGTCAGCGCCTGCGAGAACTCGAAGTCCTGTACCCGACGCTGCAGCGATGCAAAGTGGGCGCCCAGACCGCTCTGCAACAGCGCAGCGTGCTCCTGCAGCAACAAACGGGCTTGCGCGTTGCTGCTGCGCAGCAGCTCTGCCAATTGGCAGCAAATACGCTGCAACTGTTCCCGGTCAACCGGGTCCATCAGGGCTGGCTGCGCCGGCGCGGCTACCGGCAGGGCGCGACCGATGGCCAGCGTCAGCTCGGTCAGGTGTTGCTCCAGGGTTGTTAGCTGGGCTTGAATGGCCGCCGAGGGCTCATGCTGCCGGATCGACTTTTCGAGTTCGCTGCTCAAACGGCTGCAGGTGCCAGCCCCCAGATTGGCGGCAACGCCTTTCAAGGTGTGAGCACTGCGCTCGGCCACAGGTATCTCGCCCGCCCCAAGGGCCTGGCGAATTTCCCTGGGCGTGTTCACCAGGCTGGCAACAAACCTTTGCAATAGTGACTCATAAAGTTTTCTGCTGCCGCCACACTGAAGCAGACCCTGGTTGACGTCAATGCCGCTGATGCGCAAATCAGCACCCGTCGCTGCGGCTGCGCTCCAGTAGCTGATCGCGCGGTGCAGGGCAGCGGGTTCAATCGGTTTGGTCAAATGGGCGTTCATGCCTTCGCGCAGACAGCGCGCACCCTCTTCGGCCGAAGCGTGTGCCGTCAGCGCGATGATGGGCAAGCTGGCAAAGCGTGCTTGCTGGCGCAGCAGCAAGGTAGCCTGATGCCCGTCCATCACCGGCATCTGCAAGTCCATCAGCACCATGGACCAGGGCAGGGGTTCGGGCGCACCGAGCAGCAGGTCCAGCGCCTGCTGGCCGTTATCAGCCAGCGTGACCGCCACACCCATGGATTCAAGCAACTCACGCGCAATCTGCTGGTTGATGTCGTTGTCTTCGACCAGCAGCACCCGCACACCGGTGAGCGCGGCTTGGCTTTCGCTCTGGTTTGGCAGCAGACGCGGCTTTGTCAACTGCGGCGTAATGATGCCAATCAAGGTGTCCCACAGACGCGACTGGCTGACCGGCTTGTCCAGAAAAGCACTGGCGCCAGCACCGCCGCCCGCCTTGCGCGCCTCATCGGCGCCATAGGCCGTTACCATCACCACCGTTGGCTGGTGCTGCAGCCCCAGATCGTGGCTGATGTGCCAGGTCGCCTCGATGCCGTCCATGTCGGGCATCTGCCAATCCATCAGCACCACCTGGTAGGGGTCGCCGGCATCGGCCTGTTGCAGTGCATTGAGTCCCTGCTGGCCATCCATGGCTTCGTCAGCCCGCAGGCCCAGAGCGGTCAACTGTTCGGTCAGAATCTGGCGCGCCGCCGGGTTGTCATCCACCACCAGAACCCGGATGCCCTGAACCAGACGCTCGTGCTGTAGCGCGCGCAGCTGCTGCTCGGACTCACGCAGCCAGACCGAATAGGTGAAGGTGCTACCAGTGCCAAGCTCGGACTCGACCCGGATCTGGCCACCCATCAATTCAATAAAACGCTTCGAGATGGCCAGGCCCAGACCCGTGCCGCCAAAGCGGCGCGTGGTTGAACTGTCGGCCTGGGCAAAGGCAGTGAACAAGGACTTGCGCTGTTCTGCCGACATGCCAATGCCGGTGTCCTTGACCGAAACGCTGACTTCAATCTGCTCATCGAGCCGCTGCGACACGGTCAAGGTCACCGTGACCTGACCATGGTTCGTGAACTTGATCGCGTTGTGCACCAAATTGGTCAGCACCTGCTTGAAGCGCAAAGCATCGCCCAGCAGATTCTGCGGTACATCGGGCAGCACCCGGATCAGGAACTCGATACCCTTTTCCTGCGCCTTGTGCGCCACCAGCGTGGAGACACTGTCGAGCACATCATCGAGCCAGAAGGGGGCTGACTCCAGAGTCATCTTGTCAGCTTCGATCTTCGAGAAATCCAGTATGTCGTTCAGAATGCCCAGCAGCGTCGTGCCCTCGCTGTGGATCTTTTGCACATAGTCGCGCTGCTGCGCTGACAGTTCAGTCTTCAGCGCCAGGTACGACAGGCCGATCACGGCATTCATCGGCGTACGGATTTCGTGGCTCATATTGGCCAGGAACTCACTCTTCGCCTTGGTCGCCTGTTCGGCCCGCTTGCGTTCTAGCTCTATCTCGATGTTCTGTTGGCGCAACTCATCACTTTGCTCTTGCGTTTGCAGGAACAGCAGGTGCGTGGCCTGATTGCGCTCGATGATTTTCAGGTTCAGTGCCACCAGCAGCACAACCTCTTGCATCAGCGTCTCCTGGCGCTCGCCCGGGGGTGCGAAACTGGCGAACTCCATCACTGCGAGTACGGCACCGTTAATGTCGCAAATCGGTAGCAGGCAAATCCAGCGCGGACGGTCATCAATCAGGCCCGAGCGTATCCGCAAACTGGTGCCGGCCACGTCCTCAAGTCGCAGCTGCCGGGCATCCAGCGCGCACTGACCGAGCAGTCCTTCACCCAGCGCAAAATCGGGCATATCCGAGGGGTCGATGGCCAGTCCATAGCCGCCCTGATAGCGGTATTTTTCAGACGCCTTGTCGAAGACGTAAAGCAGGCCGAGTTGGGCCTGCAGCAGCGGTGTCAGCTGGGCCAGCAGCGTGTCGGCGAACTCGTTCAGTCGCTCGATCGCCTGGACATTGGCGCCGATCAGGTTCGCCTGGGTCTTGCTCCAGCGCAGGATGTCGGCCTGCGCCGCGCCTTTTTGCAGGACGTTGACCGAGCGCGCCATGGCGCCAAGCTCGTTTTCAAATTCGGTGTGCGGAACCTCGGTTTCGAGATCGCCCTGGGCCAGTCGCTCGACGCTCAGGCGCAGCCGCTCCGAGGGCCGGCGTATGGAGACGCTGAGCAGGACGCCTGCACCCAGGCCGGCAGCCACGCCCACCAGCAACAGCACCACCGTCCAGTGCTCGATTTTGTGCGAGAACTCGATCGCACCCTGCGCTGCGAGCCTGGCTACCTCTTCCTTGTGGCGCACCAGGTCCGTCATCAGCTTGTCGGCCTTCTCGAAGATCAGCACATTTTCCGGACTCGCCAGAAAGCGTGTGATGACGGTGTTCTGCAGGGTCTTTTCGTCGTCGACCAAGGCCACCACATGGTCCACGTTGCGCAGGTATTGGGTCATCACGTCCTGTATGTCAGCCAGCAGTAGCCGACCCCCGGGCCGGTAAAACAGCGGTTCGCTGCTTTTGAGCTCGCGGTTCATCTTCATCCGCGCCTCGGCAAGCTTGGCCCGTGCGTCGCTGCGACTTTGGGTGTCCGGCGAGAGAATCATCTGACGCAGTGAACGGCCGGTCTCCATGAACTCGATGCTGGCTTCCTTGATGTGGGAGATGCCTTGCAGTTCGAGCTCGTACATGCGGTTGATTTCTTCGCTCTGCAGTCGAATACTGTAGATGGCCTGCAGACCGATGGCGACGGTGATGGCGAGCATGGCGCCCAGACCAAAGATCAGCTTGGTGCTGAGCTTGAGTCTCTCAAGAAAATGCAGAAATGCGTTCATGGCGTAGCGGTTTCATCGATGATTGGCAGGCTAAGACTGACGCAGCTACCCTGCCCGAGCTGGCTCTGGATAGTGATGGTGCCTCGGTGCAGGCTGACGATTTCTTTCACAATGCTCATGCCCAGTCCGGTGCCCGGCACCTTGCCCGACGCGTCGGCGCGGTAGAAACGTTCACAGACGCGCTCCACCTGTTGGGGCGTCATGCCAATGCCCTGATCGGTGACATGCAGGCAGACATGCTCTGGCCCCTGCGCTTGTGGCTCCAGCGCCAGTTTCAGCTTGACCGGTTTGCCTGGAGCAGAATACTTGTAGGCGTTGGACAGCACGTTGAGGACCGCCTGCTGCATTTTTTGTGCATCGGCCATGATCCACAAAGGCTGTTCAGGCAGTTGCAGTTGCGGCGCCTGGCTGCCTGAGGGTGGGATGAATGAAGCCACACTCTGTTTGACCAGCGCCGCCAGGTCGAGGCGCGCATACAGAAAGTCCTTGCCGCGGCGCGCCTCGATGCGGGCCAGATCGAGCAACTCGTTAAGAATATTCGACATCAGTTGCGCACGGCTATGAATGATGTTCAGGAACTCGGAGATTTCCTCTGGCGTGAGTTGCTGCGTCATCAGCACTTCGGTGAAACCGGAAATGCTGGCCATCGGCGTGCGCAGTTCGTGCGCTGCCGTGGACAGAAATTCGCTCTTCATCTGGTCAATTTCGGCTTCGCGTGTGACGTCGCGGAAGTGCAGCAGTTGCGATACCGCGCTTGACTCGCTGGAGCGCAAACTCAGTTGCAGGATGCGTTTGCCCGGGTTTGCTATTTCCATCAATGTCGAACGCTCGGCCTGCCCTTGAGCCGCTTGCGCGCGCAGGGCGGCAATACTGGCAAAGGACGAACCCGGTTCGCAATGCTGCAGCAACCAGGCAGAAAAATCCTGCTCCGACATTCCCTCAAACTGGATATTGGCGCGTGCCATCATGGGCAGCAAGGTCGGGCTGACATAGGTGATGTGATGCGTGGCGTCGAACGAGACCAAGGCATCCGGGCTCATGCTGAAGATGGCGGTCAGTTGCTCGTTGCGTTCTTCGATCAGTCGCTGCGCCGCCTGGCGTGCCAGCAGGTTCTGGTTGACTCGCTGCAGGTAGCGGGTCAGGACAGTTGAGAAGGCCAGTAGCAGCAAGCTCAGGATGGTCGCCTGCAGCCACAAGGCTTGGGCCGCGCGCTCATGATTGGCCAGCAGGTACTTCATGTCCAGGCCGTTGAGCACGGCCAGCCGGTCGTGCGGCAGCTTGCGGTAGTGGTAGAGCCGCTCGATGCCGTCCACCACAGAGGGGTTGATGAAGCTGCCGGTCAGCTTGCCCTGCGCAATGCGAGTCAGCATCTGCGAGTTGGTAGCCTCTGTGCCAAATTCTTCCTTGTTGCCGATCTTGCGGGCGCGCGCCACGCCGTCCAGGCCGTACAGCGCTATGACCCCCTTGCTGCCTAACTGCAGTTCGCTGTAAAAGTGCGTGAAGTAGCCGGGGTCGATAGAGACCACGACGACACCGGCAAACTCGCCGTTGGCGCGATTGATGCGCCGCGTCAGTTGTATCGACCATTTGCCGCTGGCACGCCCGAGCACCGGTTTGGAAATGAACAGTTCGCCGTTGTCTGCCGCCACGTGCACCTTGAAATGCTCGCGGTCCGATAAGTCAAGTTTGCCTTTGATCGGGAGGTTCGCCAGGACATAAATCCCATGTGAATCGATGATGCCGACCTGATTGAAGATCTCTGTATCGATAACGCCCTGTCTGCTCAGCGCCGCCAGATCCAGCCGGTTACCAATTTCAAGGTAGCGCGCCTGCACGAAGCGGATGACCTGATCGGCACTGCGAAAAGTCCGGTCGGCATGTTCCTGACTGACACGCGTCAGATTGGCCAGATCGCGCTCGGCATTGACCAGTTCCTTGGCGCGGCTGTCGCTGACCTGGGCAAACACGTGCCACCAGGCCAGGCCCAGCAGCACGGCCGTGGCAAGCCAGAGCAGCAGCAAGGGGCGTCTGAGCTGCCCGTCACCGTGGCGGCTGGTGATGGAAAACTTCATCAGTCTGAGGGTTGCTTAGGCGCGAGACACGAGACTTCAGCGCATGTGGCTGCGCACCCAGGCGACAACCTGCAGCGGGCTGAAGGGCTTGATGAAGTAGGCGTCGGCGCCGCGCCGGCGCGCTTCATCATGGTCAACCGTCTGGGCTCTGGCGCTGATCATGGCAACCAGAATGTCGCGTGTCTTGGGGTCGGACTTGATCGCATCCAGTACTTGCATCCCGTCCATTTCGCCTGGCATCATGACATCGAGCAGGATGATCTTGGGATGATCATGGCGCGCTGTTTCGAGTGCGGTAACGCCGTCCTCGGCTTCCTTGACCGTAAATTCCTTGCACAGCGATATGCTCAATAGGCGGCGAATGTCGGAATGGTCATCGACGATCAGAATGTAAGACATGAGTCGGCCCCTGAAGAGATTGGATTATTTTAGGATGCTGCTCGCAATGGCGAGCAGGCGATCGAAAGGCACCGGCTTGGCCAGGACCTCAATGCCAGGTGGAACCGGACCACGACGTGCGATTTCGGCAGCGTCCAGACCGCTGACCACCACAATCGTGGTGTGGACCGCTTCGGGTGCCTGCGTCAGGACGCGCAACATTTCGAAGCCGTTGGTGAACGGCATGTTCAGATCCGTTATCAGCAGATCCGGCCCGCCCCGCCCAATGGCCAGCAGGGCGGCAACCGCGTTGTCGGCGGTCACCAGGTCGAGCTTGATCGGCCAGCGCGACATCTTGGTCTGGTACAGGCGCAGCAGACTGGGGTCGTCCTCCACAACCAGCACGCTCAGGCGGCGTTCCTTCTCCGCAGCGGCAAGTTTGGCCGGTGGACTGGGCGCATCAACCGCTTTGTGCAACAGGCGATCAACCGACTCGCGCATCACGCGACGGTGCCCACCGGCTGTTTTCCAGGCCTGCAACAAATCGCTTTCAACCCAGAGCTGCACGGTGCCGATAGAGACACCCAACAGCGCGGCCGCCTCGCGGGTGGTGCAGAAGGTCTTTTCAATATGCGGTGTTGCCATGAAGCGTGGATTTCCGGGGTGGCCCTAATGGCTGGGCATCATAGCAAATTCTGGCACTTATTGGTATTTCTTAAACTTTATTGGTGTTTATGAATCCAGTTCCGCCGCCTCGATAAGGAAGCGGACCCGGCGCACGCCATTCCAGGCATCGGCGTCGAGTCGAAACGCCAGTTTGACCCGCGCCGGCAGCGCCTCGGTGTGGCCAAACCAGATGCCGTCGACTGGCTGCCCCTGGTGTCTGAGCTTGAGCGCCAGATGCTTTTCACCGACCAGGCGTTGCGACAGGACTTCCAGTTCTTCGCTGAAGGTCGGCGCGGCAAAACCCTGACCCCATACTTCGCGCTGCAGCACGTCCACCAGTTCGACCCGGCGGTATTGCGGCTGCAGCGGACCATCGGTATCGATGCGCCGCGTCAGCGTCGCTGCATCAAGCCACTCGGCAGCGACAGCGCTCAGTGCCTGCTCAAAGACGCCAAGCTGCTCCCGTCCCAGCGTGCAGCCGGCTGCCATGGCGTGACCGCCAAAGCGCAGCAGCAAGCCCGGCTTTCGCTTGGCCACCAGGTCCAGTGCGGCGCGCAGGTGAAAGCCGGCAATCGAGCGCCCTGAGCCCTTGAGTTCGTGTTCATGACCGAGGGCCGCGCTGGCGGCAAAGACGAAGGTCGGGCGATGCAGCTTGTCCTTGATGCGCGAGGCCACAATGCCGACCACGCCCTCGTGAAACGAGGCG
>QYPX01000128.1 GCA_007280205.1 Comamonadaceae bacterium | reverse complement strand
GCTTCTCGCCTCAAACGCCCACACTTATCGGCTGTATGTTGTTAAAGATCCATCCGCTTGAACTTGACTCTCGTCAGCTCAAACCGCTTAGCATTCACTGTGATCAGCGAAGCCTTGTATTATGACACGGTTTTGCGTTTTCAGTCAACACCTTCGACAAAAAAATTTGTCAGAAGCAAACCAACTCGACACCCGATGGGCCAATAAAACGCACTGCCCTTCAACAGGGAAGCCTTACAGTGTAGCACCGTTTGATGCGCCCGGGGCATTCACCCCTGGAAAGCGGGTCGATTCATTGCGCCCCTACGCGAAATGCTGGTTTCTCTATGATGCCCCGGTAGGCGCCAGCTATTGAACCGGCGCCACAATTACTTTCAGTTTTCGCAACCATCACATACAAGACAGGAATTTCATGAAGACATCAGCCTCCATCGCATTGATCGCCACCGTATTGGCCTTCACCACCACAGCATCAGCCCAGTTTGCCAAGCCAGACGACGCCATCAAGTACCGCAAGAACGCACTTTTTGTGATGCAGCAGAATTTCGGACGCGTTGCCGCCATGGCATCGGGCAAGGCTCCTTTTGACGCCAAGGTCGCTGCCGAAAGCGCCGCTATAGCCGACTACATGAGCAAACTCCCGTGGGCTGCTTTCGGAGATGGAACCGACAAGGGTGACACTCGGGCCAAGGCGGAAATCTGGAAGGAATCAGCCAAGTTCAAGGAGTACGCCGATAAGATGCAAGCAGAAATGTCAAAGCTCGCGGCGGCCGCAAAGACCGGCAACCTCGACAGCATCAAAACGGCAGTCAATGCGACTGGCGGCACATGCAAGACATGCCACGACGCCTATCGCAAAGAGTAAGTCTTTTCCCACACCCGGGACTCGGACGGTTCTGTGGACGTCCGGGCTCTGGGTAGCCCGCTTGTAGCGGCCGAGTGAAAACAGATAATGCTCGGATGCGTCATTCTCAGACTTTGACAATCCTGCCCAGACGTGAAGCCGTCATTGTCTTTCTGGTTTTTGCCTTTGCGTACTTTCTTTCGGCCCTGATCCGCGCCATCACTGCCACCCTGGCTCCAACGCTCAGTCAGGAGTTTGGCCTCAGTGCAAGCGATCTGGGCTTGCTGGCGGGAGGCTACTTCCTCGGCTTTTCAGTCACTCAGTTGCCCCTGGGGACCTGGCTTGACCGGCACGGCCCGAGAAAGGTGATTCTCTATTTCCTCGGGATCGCCGTGCTGGGAAGTCTGGCTTCCTCTTTTTCCACCAATTTCCCCGGCCTCCTGGCGGCCAGGATACTTTGCGGCGCTGGCGTTAGCGCTTGTTTGATGGCGCCGCTGACCGGCTATCGCCGCTGGTTTGATGCCTCCACCCTGATGCGGGCCACCTCCTGGATGATGATGACCGGCTCCTTGGGAATGGTCGCCTCCACTCTACCGGTCCAGTGGTTAATGCCAGTAACAGGTTGGCGAGCCCTGTTTGCGGGACTGGCCGCCCTGTTGCTGCTAGCGATGGCACTGATCGCCTGGCAAGTTCCACGATGGAACTGCGGCACGAGAAGTGCAAGCACTCCGACGCAAACGCAAGGAACCTACGCCGAAGTTTGGAAGCACCCGTATTTCCGCAAGATGGCGCCTATCGGGTTTTTTTGCTACGGCGGCTTGGTTGCCATACAAACGCTATGGGCCGCCCCCTGGATGATCAAGGTGGCCGGTTACAGTTCCGTTCAGGCCGCCACGGGAATGTTCTGGATCAACGTCGCCATGTTATGCACGTTTTGGATCTGGGGCATCATCAACCCATGGTTGCTCAAACGCGGCCTCGATGCCGATCAATTGATAACTTACGGCCTGCCTTTGAGCTTTATTCTTTTGACTTTCATCGTCGGCGCCGGCTCTACCCTGTCGAACAGTTCTGGTGCGCTTTGGGCCCTCTACTGCATGAGTTGCACCGTCATCGCGCTGGCACTGCCGGCCGTCAGCATGTCCTTTACACCAGCCCTGGCCGGACGAGCGCTTTCGGCCTACAACCTGGTGGTATTTGCAGGCATCTTTGCCGTGCAATGGGGAATCGGCTTGGCCATAGACGGCTTTCAAGCCTTGGGCTTGCCCGAAATATGGGCGTTCCAGGCGGCCATGAGTGTCTTTTTGCTGGGTACTGTTGCTTCCTATATCCATTTTCTGACCACAAAAAGCCATAATCAGCGTATCTGAGGCACTGGAGACAGGGCTGACTGCAAACACCGGAAATTGAGCACCAACCCAATACATGAACGGCATTCTCATCATCGCCCACGCACCCCTGGCCAATGCCTTGCGCCAGTGCGTGTTGCATGTATTTCCCGACGGCGTGAAGGGAATCGCAGCGTTTGATGTGCAGCCCAACGTTTCACCGGAAGAAACGTTGATTGGCGCAAGGCAAGCGATAAACCTTCTCAATACGCCGCAGATTCTGGTGCTGACAGACGTATTTGGCGCCACTCCCTGCAACGTTGCTCAAAAGCTGGTCGATGGTGTCAATGCAAAGCTGATTACCGGAGTGAACCTGCCCATGTTGCTGCGCACAGTAACGTATCGAAACGAATCACTCGATGCATTGGTGGCACGTGCCCTTGCCGGTGGTACACAGGGCATCATGCAAGTAGCGACGACAGCGCCCCAGAATCAGATGAAGAAGAAAAATGATCAAGACAACGACCACCATCAGCAATAAGTTGGGGCTGCATGCGCGCGCTTCGGCCAAACTGACCAAGTTGGCCGGTAGTTTCCCCTGTGAAATCTGGCTTGCCAAGGGCGAGCGACGCGTCAACGCCAAGAGCATCATGGGCGTCATGATGCTGGCCGCTGGCATCGGCAGCACAGTGGAACTTGAGACCAGTGGCGAGCGCGAGCAGGAAGCGCAGGACGCCCTGTTGGCACTGATAGAGGACAAGTTCGGGGAGGGTGAATGATGACCCCCACGCTTGTCACATCGTGTACTGCGCTGCCCCCCGTGGGGGCCAGCCCTCGCGCGAGTCTCGCAGAGACTGTGCGACATGCTTGGGGCGGCCCAGCGCTGCGGCTGCCATGACCTTCTCCATCCACGGTCTGGCAGTTGCCCGCGGTATCGCCATCGGGCGCGCGGTACTGGTGGCGTCAAGCCGGGTCGACGTTGCGCACTACTTCATCGATGCATCAGAGGTCAGCGCCGAAATTGACCGCGTTCGCGACGGGCGCAATGCGGTGGTGGATGAAATTCATCGCCTGCAAGCCAGCATTGTGCATATGGGTCCAAAAGAGGCGCCGCACGAGTTGACAGCGCTGCTCGACGTGCATCTGATGCTGCTGCAGGACAACGAGCTGATAGGCGGCGTCAAACACTGGATCACCGATCGACTCTACAACGCAGAGTGGGCACTGACGACGCAGCTCGAGGTGATCGCAAGACAGTTCGACGAGATGGAGGACGCGTACCTGCGCGAGCGCAAGGCCGATCTGGAGCAGATCGCAGAAAAGGTACTGCGCGCCATGAAGGGCGCGGCGTCTCCGATCGCCCAGCCGCCCAACCGCGCAGCACGCAAGAAGTCACAACAGGACCTCCTGCTCGACGACACGGTCGACGTCCCCCTGATCCTGATTGCGCACGACCTGTCACCGGCTGACATGCTGCAGTTCAAGCAAAGCGTATTTGCCGGCTTCATCACGGATGTCGGCGGCAAGACCTCGCACACCGCCATCGTGGCGCGCAGTCTGGACATCCCGGCCGTCGTCGGCGCCCGCTTATCGAGTCAACTGGTGCGCCAGGACGACTGGGTGATCATCGATGGCGATGCCGGCGTGGTGGTGGTAGATCCTTCTTCCATCATCCTGGCGGAGTACGGCTTCAAACAGCGCCAGAACGAACTCAATCGCGGCCGGCTGTCACGCCTCTTGCACACCCCGGCAGTGACGCTGGACGGCAAAAACATTGAATTGCTGGCAAATATCGAAATGCCCGAAGACGCACCTGGCGCCATCCAGGCTGGTGCAATGGGAGTTGGTTTGTTCCGCAGTGAATTTCTTTTCATGGGCCGTCAAAGCAGACTGCCCAACGAAGAAGAACAGTACCAGGCCTACCGGCGTGCTGTGGAAGGTATGCGCGGCTTGCCAGTGACGATTCGGACAGTTGATGTTGGCGCAGACAAACCGCTGGACGAATCCTTGCAGGACTCTGCTCATTTGAACCCGGCCTTGGGCTTGCGGGCCATTCGCTGGAGTCTGGCCGACCCGGCCATGTTCCTGACGCAGTTACGGGCAATTCTGCGCGCTGCTGCTCACGGTCAAACCAAGATGCTGATACCGATGCTGGTTCACGCCAGCGAAATTCGGCATACCTTTGCCCTCATTGACCGTGCCCGCGCCGAACTCGACAACCGCGGGGTTCCCTACGGACCGGTCAAGATTGGCGCCATGATCGAGATTCCCGCAGCAGCCTTGACGCTCAAGGTGTTCCTGAAGTATTTCGATTTCCTGTCGATCGGCACCAATGACCTGATTCAGTACACGCTGGCGATTGATCGGGCCGATGAATCGGTGGCTCACCTCTACGACCCCTTGCACCCGGCCGTGCTGCAACTGGTTGCACTCACGATTGCCGAATGCCATGCCCAAGGCAAGGATGTGAGTGTCTGCGGTGAAATGGCGGGTGATATCAGCCTGACCCGCTTGCTGCTGGGTATGGGCCTGCGCAGTTTCTCCATGCACCCGGCGCAAATTCTCGCGGTCAAGCAGGAGGTGCTGCGGGCAGACACGAGCAAACTGGTCGCTTGGGCAGCCCAGGTGATGGCAGCAGACGAACCCGGTCTGCTGATGAAACAACACGCCTGATGCCAGGCACCGATGCTGACGGGACTGAAAACCATTGGAAGCTCCACCTGACAACTTCAATCCGCTGAGCCGGCGCAATTTGGCCAAGGGTGCTGCCCTGTCTCTGGCTGCATCGCTGTTCCCGGCCAGCGCTGCCCCCGTCAAGGATCCGGTCAAGAGAAGCGCCCTCATCAAACCGCCCCGCCTGAAGGAAGGCGATGTCGTGGGCTTGATCACGCCTTGCGGCTATCTGGAGCAGGACGGCATCGACAAATCGGTGCGCAACCTTGAAGATCTGGGCGTGAAAGTCAAGCTTGGCAAGCATGTGCTGGCACGCCGCGGCCGTTATGCCGGCACGGTTGCACAGCGCCTGGAGGATCTGCACTCGATGTTTGCCGACCCGCAAGTCCATGCGGTGTGGGCTGCCACCGGAGGCTCCGGCGGCATTTCGCTGCTACCTCATATCGATTACAAATTGATTCGGAAACATCCGAAGATCTTTGTTGGCTACTCTGATGTCACTTGCCTGCATCTGGCGATCCATCGCCAGACACACTTGGTGACTTTTCACGGCCCGGTGGGAATTTCGACTTTTTCAGATTACTCGAAGCAGCATCTGAAGGCGATATTGATGCAGCCGCAAAAAGAGTACTCGATGCTGATGGCGGAAGAAAACCGGGTCAAGGCTGAAACAGCAAGCCAGTTTCAAGTCAGGACCCTGCGCCACGGAACGGCGACCGGACGCCTGACCGGCGGCAATTTGAGTCTGGTGGCGGCTTTGTCGGGCACACCGTATGCAGCCGAACTGCGGCGCCGCATTTTGTTCCTGGAGGATATCAGCGAAGCGCCTTACCGGATCGATCGCATGCTGACCCAACTCGACTTGAGTCAGGGTCTCAGGACGGCGTCGGCCTTGCTGCTGGGTGTTTTCGAGAAGTGCGAAGCGCCCGAAAGCGAGTCGTCGCTGAGCCTGAACGAAACCTTGGACAGTCATCTCGATCTGTTGCGCATCCCTGCAGTAAGCGGCTACTCGATTGGCCATATCGCCAACCAGATGACGCTGCCGCTGGGCGTCAATGCGCGCCTGGACACCTTCTCCCAGACCTTGACCCTGTTGGAAAACGCCGTCCTGTAGCGCCGCCCAAGGGCAAGCCCCTCAGCGCTTCCCAGCAGGCATCGTCAGCACGTCAAGAATTGCCGCCGTTTGCGCGTCAGGTATTCCATCAAATCTTGCCGGACGGTATTTCATCTGAAATGCGATCAGCACATTGCGTGAAGCGGCATCGAGTTCACCACTTTGCGTGATGGCAAAACCATGCTCCGCCAGTTTCTTTTGAAACCATGCCACGCTCGGCAGCTGAGCTTCAAACGCCGCCTGGCGCTCTGCCACTTGTTTCTCATCGGGCCACAGCACCAGGCCAGCGTCGGCCAACTGCTTCCAGGGAAACATCGGGCCTGGATCCTGCTTGCGCTGGGGCGCAATGTCGCTGTGTCCGAGCACCCGATCCGGGCTGATGTCATGGCGCTTCACGATATCTTTCACCAGAGAGATCAAGCGGTCAATCTGACCCTGGGGATAAGGCAGCCAGACACGCCCCTCGGCCGAATCACGCCAAGCCAGATTCACAATCTCAATGCCAATCGAACTGGCATTCAACCTGGTGTTGTCCTTCCACGAGCTCAGTCCCGCGTGGTAGGCGCGTCTATCCTCGTCGACCAGTCGGTAGACCTTGAAATCTTCGCCATCATCGAGCAGGTAATGCGAACTCACCTGCTGCTGCGTCAAGACCTTCAGCGACGTGGGAGAGTCAAGAAACGTGTAATGGAGAATCAGAAAGCGCACCCGGCTATCCTGGCTGACGGCAGAAAAACTGGTATCGATGCGCGGGCCACTTGCACAACCGCTCAGCAATGCAGCAAGAAACATCAGCCAAAATATTTTCATGTCAGACCTTTTTCAGCGCCAGGCGCGCCGCCGCAATATGAGCTTGAAGATTCACTAACCGCAAGTCGCATTCTGGGGGCAAGCGCTCCCTCATCGACTGCTCGATCAACGAATGAAGCTGAGGCACCCGCCCAGCCAGAACGATGGGACGAACACCAAACCTTGCCACCATGGCAGCACCCAGACGAGCCAGTTCATGGCCGGCTCGCTGCAAGATGTCCCGCGCCTGAGGATCGCTGTCGGCCTCGGCCGCAACGGCTATTGCCAGTTGCCCGATCTGTCCGCGGCTGGCTCCATAAATCAGTTTGCGCGAACAGGACCAGTCGTGACCGCCAATGGCCTTGAACAGGGACACCGCCATCGGTGATTCAGCCCAGCAGCCAGGTCTCTCATCCTCTGCACGCCAGATCTTGCGCAAGGCCTCAACCGTGATCCAGTAGCCACTACCACCATCGTCCAGAATGCCGCCTCGTCCCCCGGCACGGTGAAACTCCCGCTGCGCATCCATAAATCCGGCGATCGATCCGGTGCCAGCATAGACCAGATAGCCCATGCCCGGCTCAAATGCCGCAAGACAGGCCAGTTCAATATCGTTGCTCAGAACAACAGCGTCGATGGGCAACTCGAATTGCCGGGCCAGCAAGGTGTGAAGAATCTGTCCTGAGCGCTCCTGCAGTCCGCCAAAGCCGGTCACGCCGGCATGCACGCCAGACACAGCGCCCCAGCCCAGCGCCTGATCAGCCAGACTCTTCAGAATTTCGCTGACCTTGCGATGACCCGCTTCGCCACCCAGTTGGAGGGCGCTAAAACCCGCAACACTGCCTTCGGCAAGCACGCTCTGGTCCGACCCCACCAAGGCCCAACGGGTCTGGCTGCCACCGGCGTCGATTCCAAGGCCTGTGCTCATTTTGCTAGACAGTACTCAATCGTGAATTCGCCTTGGCCAGATAAAACCACTCATGGCCAACACCGGCTTTGGCGTTCGGGAAAAGAATATAGCCCGACGTTTCGGCGCGCACCAGGGTTCCGTCATGCCGGGTACCAATCAGGTCGCCAGCTTGAAGCGGATCAAAACTGGACCAGGGCCGACTGAAGCTGTCCTCTTCATGGGCCTTGTCGATCACGTCGTAAATGCGCAGGGCTTCAATGGCTGCCACGGCTTGCGGCTTGGGTGCGTCGATGTGCCCCAGATGCGCCAGCGTGTTCATGATGGCCCGGTAAGCCACTTCGGGTGATTCAGGATCATTGTGCTGACCGCATTCCAGTGTCAGCGCATAGCCACCGACCGATCGCATGTACTCGGTGGTTCCCACGCCGTAGCGCGGGTCGGTATCGAGTTGCTGCTCGCGACTGGAAATCACGCCAAGGGCGGCTCGCCTGCGCGCCACGCCGCGCGCGTAGGTACTCAGCCAGCCATCGACAAAACGATTCACGCCGAGACGCAAGGCCAGAGCCACCTCCGCTTCAGCGTGGGTGAAAGACTCCAACTCGTTTGCATTGTTTTCCGGGCCGACCATCACGAAGGCGCGCCCCACGGCCTGAAAAGAGTGCAGGTCGAGCAACACATCATGCCGGGCCATCAAGGGACACAGCCAGTTCGCTATGTGATCTTCAAATTCCTTGGGCTCTGCGGCTGGAGCCAGATTGCGATTCAGATTGCGCTCACCCGCCCTTTGACCGCGCTCGTACGCCAGCGGATTGGTAATCGGGACAAAAGTCACACTGCCCGCAACCAGACTGAGTGCCTTGCTCTCAATTTCGCCCAGCACACGCAGAATACCTTTGGTGCCACTGGTCTCATTGCCATGCACAGCGCCGAGCACCAGCAGGCGCGGGCCCGGGCGCAGACTTTGATACGAAACCGCTTTGAAATGGTGTGTTTGCATGAAATAGATCGCTCGAAAATGGAGCCCTCATTATTCCTTCTTGCCAAATCCCGGATCGACCCGAATCAAGGCAGTCGCGGTGAAGGCAGGAACGGCCGAAAGACAAACCCAGACAAAGAAGTTGGCATAGCCAAGCTGGCTCTGAACCCAGCCACTCATCATGCCCGGCAGCATCATGCCCAAGGCCATGAAGCCGGTACAGATCGCGTAATGCGCCGTCTTGTTCCGGCCGTCTGAAATCATGATCATATAAAGCAGATAAGCGGCAAAACCAAAGCCATAACCAAACTGCTCGATCGCAACAGCGGCACCGATCTGCCAGATATTGCTTGGCATGGCCATCGACAGGTAAACGTAGACCAGGTGTGGCACATTCACTGACAGCACCATGGGCCAAAGCCAGCGCTTCAAGCCATGGCGGGAAATAACGTAGCCGCCCAGCAGCCCGCCCAGGGTCAAACACAGAATCCCGATCGTGCCGTAAACAATGCCAACCTGCTGCGTTGACAGCGCCAGACCGCCGTTGGCTGCGCTGTCCAGAAGAAAAGGGGCTGCGAGTTTCAGCAGTTGAGCCTCACCGAAACGGTACAGCAGCAGGAAAGCGAGGATGGCGGCAATTTCCTTCTTCTTCAGGAAGGCGGCAAAGACCGCGAAGAACTCGCGCATCGGCGCTGTCACACGAACGCGCTCGACGTCACTCGTCGGTTGGGGCAAGACCCATTTGTGATACGCGCCAAGCGACAGGAACATGGCCGCCAAGACAAAGAAGACGACGGTCCAGGCCAGTGCCACATTACCGGTCGCTTCTTCAACCCGGCCCGCCAGAAAGACCAAGCCCCCTTGGCTCGCCAGCATGGAAATCCGGTAGAAGGTGCTGCGAACACCCACAAACGCTGCCTGCTCGTGCTCCTTCAGGGCCAGCATATAGAAGCCGTCTGCGGCAATGTCATGCGTGGCCGAACTGAACGCCATCAGCCAGAACACGGCCAGCGTGAGCTGAAAGAAGTGTGGCATCGGGATCGTCAAGGCAACTCCGGCCAACAGCGCGCCGATGAGCAGTTGCATGCTGACGATCCAGAAACGCTTGGTGCGAAACATGTCAACAAAGGGCGCCCACAAAGGCTTGATGACCCAGGGCAAATACAACCAGCTGGTGTACAGGGCAATATCCGTGTTGGAGATTCCCAGCTTCTTGTACATGATGACCGACAGGGTCATGACCACCACGTACGGAATACCCTGGCCAAAATAGAGCGAGGGTATCCACCACCACAAACTCCTCGGTCTCACTGCCGTGGTCATATCAGCTGGGTTCATGGCACTTCCAGAATGGCGTGGCGGTAAAGAGTGTCAAGTATTTTTTCTTCCCAAGAGTTCAGACTCGAATATTGTCCGGCGTCGAGCTCCGGATCGAAGCCGACCCCGCTGACAATGTAGATCATGCCCAGACGCTTGACCGGATCGAAGAAGAAGGCGCTCTGCAGACCGTAAGCAAATCCAAGGTGGCCGTAGCCGGTCAAGCCGCCACGCGCCACCAGGCGATCGCCCCGCCCCGGCGCGCTGAGATCGAGGAACTTCTGCACACCCAGGCCCCAGGCGTTGAACAAGCCTTTGTAGTTGTCGCCGTTTCGTGCATTCTCGTCATAACGCCAGGTTTCACTCAGCATGGTCTGAACCGATGCCGTGCTTAGCAGGCGAACGCCGTCGAGTTCACCCCCGTTGATAAGCAGCAGCATCAACCTGGCAAGATCGCCGGCACGGATGCGCAAGCCCCCTTGCGGACTGAAGGGCGTGGCATTGCTCCCGAGCCGGTAGCGCTCCAGTCCAGCGCGAACGGCTGGTACTTTGCCCTGATAGTCGTCCACTTGCGCCACCCAGGGGCCGTTTGCATCCCAAACCTCGCCGCTTCGCTTGCGGTACAAGACTGCAAGATTGCCGATCTCGTCTTCCGACAACTCCTCCGCATTGAAACCACCCGCGATCCGCAGCGGAGCCAGCACGGCCTGTTTCATGTAGCGGTCAAAGCGTTGCCCACTGACCGCTTCGATGACGGTACCCAGCACGCCCCAGTTCAGATTCACGTACTCAAAATAACGACCCGGGCTGCGGTCAGCGCTGCTGCTCGAAAGCGCCCAATGTCCGCCCATGCCATCGTTCTCACCCTGCGGATCAAGCACGCTTTGCAGGCTTTGCCCTATCGGAAATGAATAGCCACCCTCATCGCGCAGCGATGAAGTGTGATTGAGCAGCATGCGCGTGCTGATTCGTGCCTCAGGAAAATTCGGGTTGCGCAGTCTGAACCCCAGATAGGTGCTGACATCCGCATCCAGGTCGAGCTTGCGCTGCTCCACCAGTTGCATCACGCCAAGGGTTGTGACGAGTTTCGAAATGGAAGCGACCCGGAACAGCGTCTTGCTGTCCACCGCTACGCCTTTCGCAGGACTCAATGCATCGATGGAGCGCTTGCCAAAATAGCCCTGATAGACCATCTTCCCATCGCGGATCGCCACCACCGACAAGCTCGCCAGCGGCTTCGCCGGATCGTTCATGACGGCCTGCAGTCTGCTTTGCAGGGCGGAGCTCTGGGCGGCGCAACAGTCGCTCATCAACGCAGCAAGCAGGAAAATACAGGCGACCCCATGACTTCGCATGGTAAGCGTTCCGGTGGTCAGTGCAGTTCTAAAGAACTTCATCGCTGCTCCCTGCCAAAAGCAGGGTCCACCTTGATCAAGGCGGTCGCGATGAAACAAGGGATGGCGGCAGCGCAAACCCAGATGAAGAAATTGGCGTAACCGACGCTGGCCTGAATCCAGCCGCTGAACATGCCGGGCAGCATCATGCCCATGGCCATGAAGCCGGCGCAGATGGCGTAGTGCGCGGTCTTGTGTTCGCCGTCTGCCGTCATGATCATGAACAGAATGTAGGCGGTAAAGCCAAAGCCGTAGCCCAATTGCTCAAAGGCCACGGCCACACCAATCAGATACAGGTTGGCGGGTAAAGCCATTGCCAGATAAACGTAAACCAGGTGCGGAACATTGATGGCCATGGCCATCGGCCAGAGCCAGCGCTTGAGCCCATCGCGCGCAATGAGGTAACTGCCCAGCAGGCCGCCCACCGTCAGAGCCACCATGCCGATGCTGCCATAGACGATGCCGACATGAGCGGTAGAAAGCCCCAGTCCCCCCTTGGCGTTGGAATCAAGCAGGAAGGGCGGCGCCAACTTGACCAGTTGGGACTCACCAAACCGGTACAGGAGCAGGAACAAGAGCACCCGGGAGATGTCCTTCTTGGCCACGAACTTCCGGAAGACCGACAGGAATTCCGCACCCATGCTTTGCTCACTGACCACAGCCCGGTCTGCCGCGGGGACCGGCAACACCAGGCGGTGGTAAACAAACAGCGACAGAAACATCGCCGCCAGAACAAAGAACACGACCGACCAGGCGAAGCCGGTGTTGCCAGTCAGTTCCGTCAATTTTCCGGCCAGAAAAACCAGGGCGCCCTGCCCGGTCAGCATCGACAGGCGAAAGAACATGCTGCGTGCTCCGACATAAGCCGCCTGCTGATGCTGCTTGAGCGACAGCATGTAAAAGCCGTCAGAAGCAATATCGTGGGTTGCGGCACTGAAGGCCAGTAACCAGAAAAATGCCAGCGTCAACTGGAAATAGCTGGCCATGGGAATGACCAGCGCAACCAGCGCAAAGATCGAACCCACCAGCAACTGCATGGTGATGATCCACCAGCGCTTGGTCCTGAACATGTCGACAAAGGGCGACCAAAGGGGTTTGATGACAAACGGCAGATACAGCCAACTCGTGTACAGGGCAATGTCGGTGTTGGAAATGCCCATGTTCTTGTAGAAGACGACCGACATCGTCATCACCGCAACGTAGGGCAGGCCCTGCGCAAAATAGAGCGATGGCACCCACCACCAGACTCCTCTTGCTGCTTTGTCGACTTGTTGCATCCAACGTTTATAGTTGAAATCAGGTCGAAAATTTGCGCCGGAATAAAGTAAGCTGTGCAGCGCATCCCAAAGAGCAGGCACAAACACCCATGTTGAAGACGGAAACTCCCAGCACTGCGCACACCACGCTGGACCAATATCCAACCGATCAATTGATCCATGCCCTGGTGGACGATCAGTTCAACGCCGTCCACGCGGTGCGCGCGGCCAGCGCCCAGCTAGCCAGGGCCGTTGACGCTGCCGCGGCGCGCCTGATCGAAGGTGGGCGCCTGATTTATGTCGGTGCCGGTACATCAGGCCGCCTGGGTCTGCTCGACAGCGTTGAGTTGTACCCCACGTTCTCCTGGCCCAGGGAACGTGCCGTGGCGCTGCTGGCGGGTGGCCCGTCAGCGGTTTATCAAGCCGTTGAAGGCGCCGAGGACAACTTCGAGCAAGGCTCAACGGACATCATGGCCGTCGGCCTCAAGGCAATGGACGTGCTGCTGCTGCTGGCCGCATCGGGCAACACGCCTTACGCGATGGGGGCTCTTGCTGCCTCTCGCTCGGTCGGCGCCCTGAGCATTGGCATCGCCAACAACGCGCTGGCGCCACTGGCGACGCAGGCCGATATTGGCATCACGCTGGACACCGGGGCCGAACTCATCTCCGGTAGCACCCGCCTGAAAGCCGGCACTGCACAAAAGATCGCCCTGAACACTTTTTCCAGCGCCGTGATGGTGCGCCTGCACAAGGTCTACGGCAACTTGATGGTGGACCTGAAACCAACCAATGCCAAGCTGCTTCGACGCGCCGTCGCCTTGACCGCCCTGGTCAGCGGCGCCAGCGAGGAATTGGCGAGCCAGACACTGAAGGATTGCGCCTTTCAGGTCAAGGTGGCGATCGTGGCGCTGAAGAACAAGGTCAGCGCCGCACAGGCCACGCAACTTTTGGCCGAGGCGCGTGACAACCTGAGACTGGCCATCGGGGAGCCATGACTTCGAACCGACTGCTTTCGCTCGATGCCTTTCGCGGCTTCACGATCGCAGCCATGCTGCTGGTGAACAACCCGGGTGATTGGGCTCACCTGTATTCGCAACTGGCGCATGCCAAGTGGAACGGCTGGACCTTCACCGACTGGATCTTTCCCTTCTTCCTGTTCATCAGTGGCGTCTCTCTGACACTGTCGCTGAGCCGTCAAAGCCAAGCCGGCGCCGAGCCAAGCGCCTTGCTGAGAAAGCTCAGCAAGCGTGCCATCGTGGTTTTCCTGATCGGATTGGCGCTGAACCTTTATCCAATCTTTGATTTCAGTACGGTGCGGATTCCGGGCGTGTTGCAGCGCATTGCCTTGTGCACGCTGCTGGCTGCTCCCATCGTCCTGTGGTTCAACTGGCGCCAGCAATGCGGCTGGATCGCAAGCCTGTTTGCCCTGTACAGCGTGCTGATGCTGCTGGTGCCCGTGCCTGACGCTGCAGGCATTGTCGGAGTTGGGGTGCTGGAGCCTGGGCGCGACTTCGGCGCGTTCGTCGATCGCTGGCTGCTCAGTGGCCATCTATGGAGCGCATCTCGCAGTTGGGACCCCGAAGGACTGGTCAGCACCTTGCCCGCGCTTGCCAATCTGTTGCTGGGTGTTCTGGCTGGGCGCTGGATTGAGCAGCCTTTGGCAAAGGCGGATAAAACCGTGTGGCTCTTTATCGCCGGTCTGGCATGCCTATGGCTTGGTGCGGTACTCGACGTGACCTTCATGCCGATCAACAAGAGCCTGTGGACTGTGTCGTATGCCATCTTCATGAACGGCTGGGCGCTCGTTGTGTTTGGCGTTTTCTACTGGCTGCTCGACGCAACACCGTCGCTCAAGTTGCAACAGTGCAGCGCCCGCCTGCTTCATCCCGGTGTCATCTTTGGCATGAATTCCCTGTTCATCTTTGCCCTCTCCGGTGTCATCGCCAAGACCCTGCTTCTCATCAAGATCACTCAAGCTGACGGCAGCCTGCTGTCGCTCAAGGCCGTCCTGTACGCATCCATTCAAACCCTGCCAATGGACGCTGTCAACGCGTCGTTCTTGTTTGCGGTCCTGTTTAACCTGTTCATGTTGGGCATCGCCTGGTTGATGTGGCATCAGCGCTGGTTCGTCAAGGTCTGACCATGCTCAGACGGTTCGCCCTGCTGTCGTCCCTTTCGCTGCTGGCGAGCTGCGCTGTCAACCTGCCAGCCAATGAACCAGCAGCAGAGGATCCGCCGGCTGCGCCACGCGAGTTTCGCGCCGCCTGGGTGGCCAGTGTGGCCAACATCGACTGGCCGAGCCGCTCCAACCTGACGGTTGAGCAGCAGCAGGCCGAGATCGTGCTCATGCTCGATCAGGCTAAAGCCTTGAATCTCAACGCCATCGTGCTGCAGGTGCGCCCGGCCGCCGACGCGCTCTACCCTTCTACCCTGGAGCCGTGGTCGGAGTACTTGACGGGGCGCCAAGGAAAGGCGCCTGAGCCTTTTTATGACCCGCTGAAGATGTGGATCGAGCAGGCGCACCTTCGCGGCATCGAACTGCATGCATGGCTCAACCCGTACCGCGCCCGGCATCCCAGCGCCAGGTCGGCTTTGGCAGTCAATCACATTGCCAATACCGATCCGTCGGTGGTCAAGCGCTATGGCGATATGTTGTGGATGGACCCGGCAGAGCCGGCTGCGGTAAAACGGACGCTGGACGTCGTCACTGACCTGGTGCGCCGTTATGACGTCGACGGCATCCACATTGACGACTATTTCTATCCCTATCCGGTGCCTGCAGGAAACGGAACTGAACTGGAATTTCCGGACCAACCGGCCTGGCAACGCTACCTGTCCGCCAAGGGCCAGTCAGCGCGTGCCGATTGGCGGCGCGAGCAGGTCAACCGCCTGATCGAGCAGATGTACAGCGCGATTCACCAGGAAAAAGCCTGGGTCCGTCTGGGTATCAGCCCCTTTGGTCTGGGTCGAGCGGAACGTCGTTCGGCCGGCATTACAGGCTTCAGCCAGTACGACAAGCTCTATGCCGACGCCGAACTTTGGCTGAGCAAAGGCTGGCTCGACTATCTGGCACCGCAACTGTATTGGCCAATTGATCAGGAGCCACAGGCCTTTCCGGTCCTGCTGGAGACCTGGGCACGGGAGAACACGCAGTCGCGCCACCTCTGGCCCGGACTCTTCACCAGCCGCATCGACAGTTCGCCGAAATCATGGCAAGCAGAAGAAATTGCCCGCCAGATCGCCTTGACCCGCCAGCACGCCGGTGCCGGCGGCCATATTCATTTCAGCATGATCGCCCTGCTGCAGGACAGGCGCGGCATCGCCACGCTGTTGAAAGCCGGCCCGTACGCCAATGCCGCTCTGGTACCCGCCACCCCTTGGCTTGGAGCACGGGTTCCTGATGCTCCCGAGCTTTCGCTGCAACCGGCAGACAACTCGAACGCAGCGGAGCGCGTGCTCATCCGGACGGCGGATGACCCCTCCATCAACCGGTTTTCGATCTGGAAAAGGTATGGTTCGAAATGGGTTTTTGCCGTGCAGGCGGCAAGTCAGACCGAACTAACCCTGGAAGCCGATCCGACACTCGGCAAGCCCGACGCCGTCGTCGTGAGCTGCGTCAATCGCCTGGGTATGGAAAGTGCTCGCACGACCCTGCAGTTGTTGCCTTGATCGTCATCGTGACATTTCTTTCGTCATCGCGACTGCCGCGTCGCTGCGGTCCTCGCAATGACGCACAAAGAAAATGCCCTCTGCCAGCGTTGGCTGGCAGAGGGCAGGAGTTCAAGCTATCGGATAAAACCCGGATCAGAAGAACTTGTAAGTGGCCAGGAAGGTGAACGCACGACCACGTGGGTCTGCAATCCGGGGCTCCCAGGAACTGCCAGCGCCCGTATTGCCGTCATACGCCGCCGAGAACGGTGGATCGGTGTTGAACAGATTCTTGATACCGAAAGTCAAATTCACGTCCTTGATCCCGGTGTAGCCAACGCTCAGGTTATACAAGGCATAGGCTGCCACGTTGGCGTTCCAGTCCGGCGGCACGATACTGCCATTGGCAACACCGGGCAGCACGTAATCGGTATAGCCACTACGGTAGAGTTGCGTCAGGGTCCCGACCCAGGGGCCACGGGTGTAAGTACCAGTGACTGCATGCTTCCAGCGCACGCCCAGATCACCCGCACGAGTGAAGGTGGCGACCTCGCTGGCGCCAAAAGGAGCGCTCGCGATCAGACGTGACTTCTTCTCGATCAGGTAGCTTCCATCCAGATTGACACCCCAGCGGGCATCACCCAACTTGCCGTTGGCACTGGCATTGATGTCCATGCCCCGGGTCACCGACTCACCGGCGTTCACCCAGCGTTGATCGATCTGCACCACGTTGCCGGCAGCATCACGGATGAAATTCTGCGGGAACAAGGCATAGTTCTTGACCAGATCGGTCAGACTCAGAATCTGAATGGTTCCGGTCTTGTTGATACTCCACCAGTCAGCACCCAAACTGAAACTGCTGCTTGGTGCCCAGACGAAACCGACGGTTCCCTGCTTGCTCTGCTCGGGGCCCAGATCCGCCTTGCCACCGGTCAGCGTGTTAGGCGTAATGATCTGACACGCTGGCGTGGCGTCCACCTTACCGGTGGCGCATTTGGCCGGATCCACCAGGTCCTTGCCGCTATAGGGCGACTCGGTCACACCATTGAACAACTGGTTGAAAGTCGGCACCCTGAAACCCGTGTTGTAGGAGCCGCGGACCAGGAACTGCTCGACCGGCGTGAAACGCAAGGAGATCTTGGGGTTGGTGGTGCTGCCAAAGCCGGTGTAGTCGTCGCGTCGCGCCGCCACCGTTGCCTCCAGTTGCTTGGTGATAGGCACCAGCACTTCGGCAAAGACCGCCTTGATATCGCGTTTGACGACGTCCAGCGTGTTGATACTGTCAAATGGCGCGTTGAAAATCCGAGCTTGAGTGGCCAGGTCGGTTTCTTTGCCATTGAAACGGTACTCTTCGGTACGCAGATCGATACCAACGGCTGCCATCACGTCGCCGGCTGGCAACTTGAACAGCGGGCCACTGGCTGTTGCGTCAGCCTGTTGCAGGGTGAACTTGCCACCGTACAGCGTCACGCCATTGGCCGATGTTGCGGCCAGAGCGGCCAGTGCTGCTGGCGTTTGGGACTGGCCGGGTAGCAGGAAAGGATTGAGCAGACCGCTGTTGATGGTGGCGGCGAACTCCTTGCCGTAGAAGTAACCATTACCCAGAACGGAGGTGGCAGAACTGGTCGCCTTGGAGATGCCAGCACGGTAATCCCAGCCGGCAAACCACGGCAGAGGACCTTCGGCACCGAGCAAGAGACGTGCTGTCTCGCTGCTGGTATCAAGTTCGCGCGAACCGCAGGGCAGACAGCGCCAGCGGAAAGCCAGCGGCTGACCGCGATTGGCTTCCAGTGTCGGGAACACGGCAACCAACTGGTTGAACACCGAGTTGTAAGACGAACCCGCGCTCGGATAAGCCAGGTTGTAGAACATGCTGGTTGTAGATGCGCTGCTTGAAATCTGGTTAGCCGAGAAGGACTTCGCCGACTCGACTTTGGCCCCTGTGAACTCGGCGTACAGCTGATTCTCGCCAAGCATCACCGCACCGCGAGCTACCAGGTTGGTATTGCTGACCGGTTGCTGCAACACAGCCGCACGACCCGTGTCCCAGGCGCATGACCATCTGGCGTTGGGCACGGCCCACAACACCGAGTCGTAGGCGGCTTGCCCGTCAACCGTGTTACAGCCGGCGCCGCCTGGCAGATTCAGCACATTGATACCGCCCGACATAGCGGTGGTGGTGCCCGGCTGAATCGGACCCACGCCGCTCTTGTTGCTCAAACCCGTCCACAGGCTGCTGAGCGGAAACACGGTAGCAAACGGCGTGCCGCGTGTGTCCACCGACAAACCACGGTTCGGCTGAAAGGTGTTGACAAAATCGCGCTGGTCGCCGCGCAGCGCCTGATTTTCGGTGCGGCCCAATGAAAACAGCACGTTGTATTTGTCTTTTTCAAGATTGCCGGTACCGCCCGTCAGGTTGACGCGGCCAATGTTGCCGCCACCCTGTTGTGTGACGTCCTTGAACGCCTGCACTTCCATGCCCTGGTAATCCTTCTTCAGGATGAAATTGATCACGCCGCCAATGGCGTCCGTGCCGTAGATGGCGGAAGCGCCGTCTTTCAGGATTTCGATGCGCTGGATAGCGGCCATCGGGATCGAGCTCAGATCGACCACGCCGCCGTTAAGGCCATGGGCAGCGACGCGCCGGCCATTGAGCAACACCAGCGTGCTGGCAGCACCCTGGCCGCGCAAATTCGCCGATGAAGCACCATTGTTTCCGCGCTGGGCGCCAGCCACAACGTCAGCATTGCTGGCCAGGTTGTCCAACCCGCTGCCGTTGCCGCTGAGCGTGCTGATCAACTGCTCCGCCGTCGTGATGCCCTGGCGCTTCAGGTCTTCGACGGTAATGATCTGCACCGGCAGCGAACCCTCGGACGCAATGCGCTTGATACTACTGCCGGTGATTTCCACCCGCTGCAGCGAGACTGCGGAGGTTTGCGCAGCGGCGCAGCTAGCCAGTCCAGCCAAGGCCAGACATTGCGTAATTTTCTTCAATTTCACTTTGGATGCTCCATTCGAGGGTAGGGGGCTACTTTACACAATATTGCCTGTGCTACACATAGGGGAATCACGGATGCTACGCGATGCGAAGATAGTCGCGCCGGACCACCGTCCTGTCACCAAAATCAAAATGCCACCATTCGGTCGAAATGCCCGAGAAGCCGGCGCCGAGCATCGCTTCACGCAGCATCTGCCGGTTGTGGATCTGGGTTTGGCTGAGCAACCCCTGGGCCAGATGCTTTTGCTCGTATTTTGGGTGCGACAAGTCGGACAAGTCGTCAAATCCGGTTCCCATGTCGAGTTCCATCCCGGCGCTATCGACCAGCGTCACATCGACTGCCATGCCAAAGGAATGGATAGACCCCTTGGCCGGATCCGCCAGATACTGTTGCAAGGGCGTCCCCACCAGGCACTGCCACAGCGTTTCCTGCACCCGGTGCGGCCGCAAGGCGTCGAGCAGCAGCAGTCGATAACCGCCAGGTTGCCGCTGCAGGTGAGCAACCGCGGCTTCGATTCCAGCAGCTGCCTGCCGGTGCAGCCAGGCGCAGTCGAGTTGACCGTACAGATCGCGTCCGACAAAATTGTTGGCAGTGGCATAGCGCAGGTCTACACTGATCCCCGCTATCGTGGCGAGCGACCGAAAATCGGCGTGACCCGCCATCAATTCACAAAGCATGGGTGTCCTATAAACAAGACATGATGAAACAAAAATTCTTCTGGCTTCCGCTGCTTCTGCTGGCCACGAGCGCCGTCTGCGCGCAGACCATTTTGCCGGAAAACGTATCGGCCATCCTGCGCAATGCCGGTCTTGCCGAGACCTCCCTGAGTGCGCTGGTGTTGCCGCTTCAGGGGGGCGCGCCGCGCCTCGCAGTTCTGGAAGAGCGTGCGATGGCGCCAGCCTCGACCATGAAGCTGGCGACCACTCTGGTGGCGCTGGAAGAACTCGGCCCCACCTTTCGCTGGCGCACCGAGTTGCTAAGCCAGGGCAGCATCGAAGCTGCGACCTTGCGCGGCACGCTGTACCTGCGCGGCGGCGGCGAACCCAATCTGAACTGGGACGGCCTGCGTGCCATGTTCCGCTCCCTGCACGCCCAGGGCGTAGCGCACCTGGAAGCAGACCTGGTATTGGACCGGAGTCTTTTCCAGCCGGTGCGCCCCGACCTCGGGGTGCCAGACTTTGATGAATCGCCCAAGGCCTACTACAACGTCATCCCGGATGCCCTGGTGCTCAGCGGCAACGTGATCGAGTTCAGTCTCGAATCGAACGGCCAGAAAACCTTGGTTCGCACGCAACCGCCGCTGGCCGGTGTTCTCATCGACGCCGACCTTTCGCTGAAGGATATGCCCTGCAACGCCTGGGACGACGACTGGGACCCGCCGCTGGTGCAAGCATCCAGCGATGGCAACATCACTGTCATGCTGCGTGGCGCCTTTCCCCGCAACTGCAAAACGAAAACCAGACTCAGCCTGCTCGATCGCAACCTCTATATCGAACGCTTTCTGCAGTCCTTCTGGCAGGAGCTGGGCGGCACATGGAAGGGTCGTGTCAAGGACGGCCTGACGCCGCCGGACGCAGTGCTGCTGGTGGAGCGCCATTCCGAGACGCTGGCTGATCTGGTCAAACCCATCAACAAGGCTTCCGACAACCTGATGGCGCGCACGCTCTACCTGACCCTGGGCACCCAACTGCCCAAAGAGGGACGCAGCGACAACAGCTTTGGCAACGCCGATGCCACCATGCTCAGATGGTTCGACAAGAGTGGCATTGCGACGCAGGGGCTGGTCTTCGAGAACGGCTCCGGCCTGTCCCGGCTCGAGCGCATCAGTGCCCGCCAACTTGCCAGCTTGTTGCAAATCGGAGCACGCAGCAACTGGTTTGCGGAATTTACCAGCAGCTTGCCCATCGTTGCCATCGACGGCGCGATGCGCAGGCGCCTGCGTGAGTCGCCAGCGGCTGGTCGCGCCAGAATCAAGACCGGCACTTTGAGGGACGCAGTGGCGGTCGCCGGCTACGTGCGCGATGTGCGCAATCAGGACTGGGTGGTGGTCGCTTTCATCAACGACCCCGAGGCCAGAAAAGGACGGCCAGCGCTGGACGCCCTGATCGACTGGGTCGCCAGCGGCAGTTAAGTCCCGGTCAAGTACGCAGGTGGCAGGCCACCCAATGACCCTCACTGCTTTGCTTGAGTGGCGGCGACTCCACGCTGCACTCCTTGCGGGCCAGCGGGCAGCGCGTGTGAAAGTGGCAGCCCGGTGGCGGTTTGATCGGACTCGGAACGTCGCCTTGCAGCATGATGCGCTTGCGCTTCAACTGCGGATCGGGCACCGGCATCGCCGACAGCAGCGCTTCGGTATAAGGATGCAAGGGTGTGGTGTAGAGATCGCGCGCCGAAGCAATTTCGACAATGCGACCCAGGTACATCACGGCCACGCGGTCGCTGATGTGTTCCACCACCGACAGATCATGGGCAATAAACAGATAGGTGAGGTTGAACTTGTCTTGCAGGTCTTCGAGCAGGTTGATGACCTGTGCCTGGATCGACACATCCAGCGCCGACACCGCTTCATCGCACACCACCAGCTTGGGGCTGACCGCGAGTGCACGCGCAATGCCGATGCGCTGGCGCTGGCCGCCCGAGAACTCGTGCGGATAACGCCGCATCTGGTCCGCGCTGAGACCCACCGTCTCAAGCAATTCCACGATCCGGTCCTGGTACTGGCTGGCTGTCTTTGTCAGCTTGTGGATGATCAGTGCCTCACCCACAATGGCGCCCACCGTCATGCGCGGGTTCAAGGACGCGTAAGGGTCCTGAAAAATGATCTGCATGTCGCGCGCCATGCCGCGCAACTCGGTCTTGCCCATGGCAGTGACATTCTTGCCTTCGAACCAGACCTCGCCCGAAGTCGGTTCGATCAAGCGCAGAATGCAGCGCCCGGTGGTGCTCTTGCCGCAACCCGACTCGCCCACCACACCCAGTGTTTGACCAGCGTCGAGCTCAAAGCTGACACCGTCCACCGCGTGCACCTTGTCAACCACGCGCCCAAGCACACCGCCGGTGATCGGAAAGTGCTTGACCAGTTGGTCGACCTTGAGCAGGGGTTCAGTCATGGCGAGCCTGTGTCAAGAATGCAGGCCACCTTGTGCCCAGGTGCCACCTGCCGCAATGGGGGTGTAGCCTGGGTACAGGCCGGCATGGCGAATTTGCAGCGTGGCGCAAAGCGGCAGCCCTCGGGCGGCGCGATCAGCTTGGGCACCGTACCCGGGATGGTTTCAAGCCGGCCCTTCTTTGTCAGCGCACTGTCGATGCGCGGAATCGAGCGGATCAAGCCCTGCGTATACGGGTGCCGCGGATGTGCAAACAGTTCGCCCACCAGCGCCTCCTCAACCACCTGGCCAGCGTACATCACGACCACCCGCTGTGCCACTTCGGCCACCACGCCCATGGCATGGGTGATCAGCATGATGGCCATGCCCATCTCGGACTTGAGCTCAGCCAGCAGGTCCAGAATCTGTGCCTGGATCGTGACATCGAGCGCGGTCGTCGGCTCGTCGGCAATCAGTAGTTGAGGCTTGCATGAGAGCGCCATGGCAATCATCACGCGCTGGCGCATGCCCCCCGAGAACTGGTGCGGATAGTCGTGCACGCGGCGCTCCGGTGTCGGAATGCGCACCAGCTTGAGCATCTCCACCGCGCGGGCGATGGCGTCCTTGCGGGACAGGCCCTCGTGCAGGCGGATGCTCTCGGCGATCTGCTCGCCGACGGTATAGACCGGATTCAGGCTCGTCATCGGCTCCTGGAAGATGATGGCGATTTCCTTGGCGCGGATGCGGCGCATGTCCTCGGCGCCTAGCGGCACCAGATCGCGCCCCTGCCACAGTACCTGCCCGGCGACGATTTTGCCTGGCGGCATGTCGATGAGCTTCATCACCGTCTTCGCCGTGACGCTCTTGCCGCAGCCCGACTCGCCCACCACACCCAGCGTCTCGCCGGCTTCAATCGACATGTCTACGCCGTCCACAGCGTGCAGCCAACCGTCGTCGGTCTTGAAGTGGGTTTTTAGCCCTTTGATTTCCAGCAAGGCCATGTCCTAGTGCCCCCTGGACGCTTGCTTGGGGCGGCCCGGCGCGCGCATCAGAGCACCCGCCTCGGGTCCAGCGCGTCGCGCAGGCCGTCGCCAATGAAGTTGATGGTGAGCACCACCATGAAGATGGCCAGCCCCGGGAACAGCGCCCAGTGCATGGCAACGTCCATGTAGTCACGGCTGTCGTAGAGGATGCGGCCCCAGGTCGGGATGTCCGGCGGGAAACCCAGACCCAGGAAGGACAGGGTGCTCTCGGCGATGATGGCTGCGGCCACGTCGATGGTGGCCGCCACAATCACCGGGCCCAGGCTGTTGGGCAGGATGTGGCGCACGACCTGGCGCGTGGTGGAGGCGCCGAGCGCGCGCGCGGCCTCGACAAATTCCTTCTCGCGCAAGCTGAAGAACTGGGCCCGCACCAGGCGCGCCACGGGCATCCAGCGAAAGCCACCGATGACCACCACAATCAGGATGAAGATGCCCGCCTCCAGTCCGAGCAGCGCCTTCAGCGGCTCGCGGAACAGGAAAATCAACAGCAGCAACAGCGGCAGCTGCGGCAGGCTCAGAAAGAGGTCGGTGATCCACATCAGCACGTTGTCGACCCAACCGCGCGAGATGCCAGCGACGGCGCCAACCAGGACCCCCACCGAGATCGCCATGAACATGGCTGCCACGCCCACGGCCAGCGAGATGCGCCCGCCGTACAGCACGCGGGCCAGCAGGTCACGGCCCAGGTCATCGGTGCCCATCAGGTGGGCGGCCGACGGATCGACCAGCCGCGCCTTGAAGTCGATATCGTTGATGCCGACCTTGTAGAACAGCGGCCCCAGCAGCACGCCAGCACCAGCGCGCCGAGCAGCCACAGGCTGAAATACGCCATGCGATGGCGCTTGAAGCGCCGCCAGGCCTCAGCCCAGGGAGAGACGCTCAAGCTGCGGGCGCGGTCGTCCGGCCGGCCCGGGGGCGCCTCGCTCCCGGGGGTCGGCATGACCGGCGGCAGCTCATGCGGCCTATCGGTAGGAAATTCGCGGGTCGAGCCAGCCATAGAGCAAGTCTGCTACCAGGTTGAAAAAGATGACGAGGCAACTAAAGACAAAGGTCACGGCCATGACGACCGGTGTGTCGTTACGCAGGATGGCGTCGATCAGCAGGCTGCCGATACCGGGAATGCGAAAGATCTGCTCGGTGACGATGGCGCCACCGAATACCGCCGGCATCTGTAGCGCCACCAGCGTGACCACCGGGATCAGCGCATTGCGCACCACGTGCTTGTTGATCACCACGCTTTCCGCCAGACCCTTGCTGCGCGCCGTGGTGACGTAGTCCAGCCGCACGACATCAAGCACCGATGAGCGCACGTAACGCATCCAGCTGGCGGCCTGGAACAGCCCCAGCACCGTCACCGGCATGATGCTCTGCTTGAACTGCGCCCACCACCAGTGCCAGCCCACCTCGGTGAGGTCGGCGCGGTAAACAAAGGGGAACCAGCCCAGGTAGATGCTAAAGAACAGGATGAACAACACCCCGGTGAAAAACGTCGGCAGCGAGAAGCCGACAAAGGCGATGGTGCTGGCAATGCGATCGAACCACGAATAGGGCTTGACGGCGGCCAGCACACCCACCGGCACGGCCACCAGCAAGGCCAGCAACTGCGACATGCCGATCACGGCAAGCGTTACCGGCATGCGCTGCAGGATGAGCTTGTCCACATCGATGCGGCTGACGAAAGAAAAGCCCCAATCACCACGCAGCATATTCGTCAACCAGAGCACGTACCGCTGCCAGATCGGGTCATCCAGGCCGAATTGCACGCGCAACGCCATGCGCACTTCGGGCGGCACGCTGGGGTTGTTGGCCAGATCTTCGAAGGGGTCGCCTGGCGCCAGCGCCAGCACGGTGAACAGGATGACGCTGATGCCCAGCAAGCTGGGCAGCGCGATCAGCAGCCGGCGCAGGATGTAGTTAAACACCTGGGCCTCTTCGCCAGTGCGCTCGCACAGGCACCCGCCTCAAGCCTCGCGGTACCAGTAACCCACCGACCAGGTGGCGCTGTCCCAAGCAGACAGGACAGGCACCAGCTTGTTCACAATGCCATAGGGGCGCGGGCGCGCAAACAGCGGAATCACATGGCCGTCATTGACAACCATGTCGTTCATCTTGATGAACAGGGCGGCCCGCTTGACCGGATCAAACTCCTCTTGTGCCGCTTTGAACGTGGCGTCGTACTCAGCGCTGGTCCAGCGCACCAGATTGCGGCTGGCCCACTTGTTGGCCTTTTGTGCCAGCTGGTCGGTGGTGAACTGCTCCATGAAGGTCTGCGGGTCGGGCTGCGTCATCGTCGTGGTGAACATCTCGATGTCAGCCCAGAACTTCTGGTAAGTATCCGGGTTGGCCGCATCGCCGCCAAAGAACACTGCCGCCACCACGCTCTTGAGCTCAAGCTCGATACCGGCCTTGGTGCAGGCGTCCTTGATGATGGTCTGGCACTTTTGCCGCGGGCCGCTGACCGAGGTCTGGAAGACGAACTTCAGCTTGACATTGCCCTTGGCGCGGATACCGTCGGCACCCTTCTTCCAGCCAGCCGCCTCAAGCACCTGGATGGCTTTGTCGATATTGAATTCGAACTTGTTATTCGGACTGCGAAAGCGTGGCGGGTTGTTCAGGAAGTTGGCTGTGGCAACGGCACCGCGGCCGTAGATCACCTCCTGGATGCCCTTGCGGTCGATCAGCAGCGACATCGCATTGCGCACCGCCTTGTCGGTGAACGCCGGGTGCTTGGACTTGACGCTGGCACGCTCGCCGTCGACCTCGTTCCACGGGTCGGTGACGTTGAGAGCAACAAACTCGATGTCGCTGCCCGTATAAAAGGACATCTTGCCCTTGCCCGCGGCCTCCAGGCGCTTGAGGATGTCGTCCTCCACGGCCAGGTTCCACGCCAGGTCGTACTCACCCGTTTGCAGCACGGCGCGAGCTGCACTGGTGGCATCGCCGCCGCCCTTGATTTCCAGCGTATCAAAGAAGGGCTGGTTGGGCACGTGGTAGCCGGCGTAGGCTTCGGCGCGCAGGGTGTCGCCCGGCTTGAAGTCAACGACCTTGTAAGGGCCGGTGCCCACCGGCTTGGTGTTGGCCGGGTTCTCACGCGACTTGGCTCCCATGAAGGGCTCGAACACATGCTTGGGCAGGATGGCGCCGGTGCTGCCCACCAGCGCTTCGGCCCAGAACGGCACGGCTTTGGGATAACTGACCTTCACCGTATGGGAATCGATCTTCTCAACCTTGATGTCTTTGTAGATGCTCACTGTGATCATGGCGGCGGCGGGGTCGGCGGCGTAAGCGGCCGTGAACACCACGTCGTCGGCGGTAAAGGGCTTGCCATCGTGCCAGGTGACACCGCGTTTCAACTTCCAGGTCACGGACTTGCCATCGGCCGCCACGCCGCCGTTTTGACGACTCGGGATCTCGGTTGCCAGTGCGGGCACCAGGTTGCCTTCGGAGTCCCATCCAGCGAGCGGCTCGTAGAAGATGCGGCTGGCGTCCTGATCCTTGGTGCCGCCCGCGTAATGCGGGTTCAAGTGCACAGCGGCTTGCCAGTAGATGATCTTCAGCGGGCCACCACCACCACGTTTGGTCGGCTTGTAGGGAATCGATGCCTGGGTCTGCGCGATACCTTCATGCATCAGCAACATGGACGCCATCGGCGCCGTCAGACCAAGTGCAACCAGTTGCCCGATAAATTGCCGCCGCGGCAACTTGCCGACGCGTACCTCTTCAATCAAATCACGTATCTCGCGCTCTTGCATGACGATTCTCCTCACATTTATTTAGACAGTTTGGCCGGCAATAATATCTGAAGACAAGTACTTTGGGAGATCGAAATTACAAAGTCGTCGGTTTTCCTCCTGTTTGTCGTTGCGGCCAAGAGTTTGTCATTGCGGGCTTGACCCGCAATCCAGTGGTGGCGCGGCGCTGGATGCCGGATCGAGTCCGGCATGACAACCGCATCAGCGACCCCCTCCCTCAAACATGAAAAAACAGGTAGGCGACAAAGATGGCGGCTACCACACCGGCCAGATCGGCCAGCAGCCCCATCGGTATCGAATAGCGGGTTTTGCGTATGCCAACCGAGCCGAAATACAGGGCAACAATGTAGAAAGTCGTATCGGCCGAGCCCTGGAAAATGCAGGCCAGGCGCCCCACAAAGGAATCCACGCCGTAGGTTTTCATCGCATCCACCATCATGGCGCGCGAACCACTGCCACTCAAGGGCTTCATCAGGGCGGTCGGCAGGGCCGGAACAAAGTCGGTATTGACTCCGAGTTGCGTGAAGACCCAGCCAAAGGCGGAGACGATCAGGTTCAGCACACCTGAATTGCGCATGACACCAATGGCCACCAGCATCCCCACCAGGTAGGGAATGATGGTCAGCGAAGTCTGGATACCGCCCTTGGCGCCTTCGATGAAGGCCTCGTAAACGTTGACGCGCCGGCGCATGGCGCCCACCATGAAAGCCACAATGATGGAGAACAGCAGGATGTTGCTGCTGAGCTTGGAGAACACCTCGATTTCAGAACGGCTCATGTGCTGGCTCATGGTCCAGACCAGGGCGATGATGAAGGCGCTGATACCACCCAGCCAGCCCAGCACCACCGGCTGCAGCAGGTTGATGCGCTGGCGGATGGCGACACCGATCAGGCCCACCACGGTCGCCACATAGGTCGCAATCATGCAGGGGATGAAAATATCGGAAGGGTCTTTCGCCCCCAACACGGCGCGTTGCGCCATGATGGCCAGCGGAATCAGGGTCAACCCCGAGGTGTGCAGGACCAGGAACATGATCTGCGCGTCGGTGGCTTCATCCGGATTCGGGTTGAGCGTCTGCAGACTTTCCATTGCCTTCAGGCCAAAGGGGGTGGCGGCGTTGTCCAGCCCCAGCAGATTGGCCGAGAAGTTCATCACCATGTGGCCGTTGGCCGGATGGTTCTTTGGCACGCCGGGAAAGATGCGCTGAAAAAACGGCGCAATGATCCTGGCAATGAAGTCAATCGCGCCCGCCTTCTCACCGATTTTCATGATGCCCAGCCAGAGCGTCATCACACCCGCCAGCGGCAAGGCAATATCCATCACCGCCACTTTGGCCGACTCGAAAGTGCCGTCCACCACGCGTTTGAAGACTTCGGTGTCACCCAGAAAAAGCCATTGCGCCAGCGCGGCGACAAAGCCAATCAAAAAGAAACCGGTCCAGATGTAGTTGAGTACCATAAAGTGTTCGTGCTCGTGTCAGACCAAAATCCTGCGCAACGCGCGAAGCCGCTGCCAAATAACTGCCTTGGGCAAATGGATGGCCGTCGCCTGCATGCATCGCTCCAGCCAATCGTGGCGTGTTTGAAGTCTTTGCAGTGCTTTATCAAGGTCCTGCAATATAGCTTGGCCATAAGCGCCCTGCGCCTTCGCAACGGCCTGGCGCAGCAGCAGCAGCGGCGGCTTCATCATGGCGAGGTCAATCACATCCCGGTTGAAAACACCGTCATCAGCCCATCGATCCGAATTGGCCAGCAGTTTGCTTGTTGCCAGGTCCAGGGGCGTGAGCGTTGCAACGCCGCAGACTTCGTCTTTAGCGCTTGGGGTCGCCAGTGCAATGCGAGCTTCCAGAATGATCTCGAACTTGATTTTCTGCTCCGCCACCAGAAGCATGGTGCGGATGCCATACTGGTCTGCCCGAAATTCGCGCGTCTGCGTCAACGCGGTCGCACCCTCGCGCACCAGGGCACCGATGCCCAGCGGACCCGTCAGCAGTTGGCGCAGCGCGCGATAGCTGCTCACATCGGAAACCAGGAAGTCGATATCGACCGACTCGCGATACTCACCATACTTCAAGGCAATGGCAGTGCCCCCGCCAAACAGGCAGTTGCTCTGCCTCAACAGGGGAGCGTTCAGCGCTCCCAGAACATGCGCAATGCGCTGATGATGAGGTCGCTCAAACACGCTCGGCACGCTCCCCAAAACCCAGGCGCAGCGCATGGATCAACTGACGCTCATGGGGCTGCAGCGCTGGCTCATCCACATGGCGCCAGTTACGCTGGTAAATATCCAGCGCCTCTAGCGGCGTCAGCTCGCCGCTGCCCTGCACTTGCCAGGCAAGTTGCTTGAGTTGGGGGTAGTTGGCCAGTTCGATGCGCGCCGGAATCCAGCCATCCCGATCTGGGTCTGCCGGCTTGACGGCCGTCTCAGCCGGATTGACCAGCGCAAATTGGAGACCCAAGGCGGCTATCGCGTTGAGGTAGGCACCCATGGTGACTGCAGGCGCCCCGCCCTCGATACGGTGCAGTGTTACCCGCGACATCCCGGCAGCCTGCGCAACCGTGGTGGCGCTGATGCTCAGCGCCTTGCGGTGGGCGCGAATCTGCTGTCCCATCGCCGTCAGCTGGTCAGCGGTGACACTTGGAGTCATGGGTGATTTAGCCGGCATAGTGATTCTCATTTTATTCATTGTTTATACAATGTCAATAATGAGATACTTTTAATAGCTTTTGAAACAGCTACAGCTTGCTCTCAGCAAGCTGGGGTGACGTGGCAAAATCGGCCCATCCCTGACCACCTGGCCCCTCTATGTCCATATTTGAAATTGAAGGCGGTGTACCGTTGCGTGGCACCGTCCGCGCGTCGGGCAACAAGAACGCCATTCTGCCCATGATTGCCGCCTGCATCCTGACCGATCAGGAAGTGATTCTGGACAACGTGCCCGACATCGTCGACGTGCGCCACATGCTCGAAGTCATCACGGAACTCGGGGGCAAGGTGGAGCGCAGCGGCGAGCGCGTCAGCATCCATGTAGCGCAACTCAAGACCAGCGAGATCGGGCGCGAACTTTGCAACAAGGTGCGCACGTCCATTTTGTGCGTTGCACCTTTGCTGCATCGCTGCGGCAAGGCACGCTTGTTTCCGCCGGGCGGTGACGTGATTGGCCGGCGCCGGCTCGACACCCATTTTTACGGTCTGCAAAAGCTCGGCGCCAGCATGACTCTGGATGACGCTTACGATTTCTGGTTGCCACACCCCTTTGCCGGCGCCGAGATGTTCTTCGACGAACCGTCGGTGACCGGCACCGAACACATCCTGATGGCCGCTGTGGTGAGCGCCGGCCAGACCCTGATCCGCAACGCCGCCAGCGAACCGCACGTGCAGGATCTGGCGCACATGCTCAATGCCATGGGCGCCAAAATCAGCGGCATCGGCACCAATCAGCTCAGCATTGAAGGTGTCTCGTCGCTCAGCGGCACCACGCACCAGGTTTGCCACGATCACATCGAGGCGGCGTCCTATCTGGCGCTGGCAGCTGCCACCGGAGGCGAAATCAGGGTGCAAGGAACCGACCTGCATTCCTACTGGATGTGCCGGCGTGTTTTTGCCACGCTGGGCGTGAAAATCGAACTCTACAAGGATCACATTTTTCTGCCGGGCCAGCAGGAAATGCGCATCACACCCGATTACGACGGCTCCATGCCGGTGATTGACGACGGCCCCTGGCCGCAGTTCGCCACCGACCAGATGAGTTGCATGATCACGCTGGCAACCCAGGTCGAAGGAAATGTGCTGTTTTTCGAAAAGATGTTCGAGTCGCGCCTGTACTTCGTGGACCGGCTGATCGCCATGGGCGCACGCGCCGTGGTCTGCGACCCGCACCGGGTTGTGATCAGTGGCCGCGCCAAGCTGCGCGCCACCACCTTGAGCTCACCCGACATCCGCGCCGGCATGGCTTTGCTTGGCGCCGCGCTGTGCGCCACTGGCAAGTCCACCGTGCAAAACGCCAACATGATCGAGCGCGGCTATGAGCGCGTTGAGGAAAAGCTGCTGGGCCTGGGCGCGCGCATCACGCGGCGGATGTAAGGCCGCGGGACCGGTGACATCATGCGTCTTGTGGTGGCGCGCCAGATAGGACTCTAAGTGGTGAACCAATGAACAAGATACCGGATATCTACCCGACGGCCGTGCACATGCTTGCGGCGGCGGCTGAGCGCTCGCCAGACCACGAGGCGCTCGTCTGCCAGGATGAACGATTGAGCTATGCGCAGTACTTTCGTTGTGTTGCCTGGTTCTCCCACGAACTGGTCAATCTGGGGGCCAGCGGCAAGCGCGTCGGCATCGTTCTGGGCAATTCGCTCGACATCTGTGTGGCGATGTTCGCTGCGCATGCGGCATCAAGCCAGGTCGTGCCCTGCAACCCGATGTACACCGAGCGGGAGTTGCGAACCATTTTCGAAGATGCCGATCTGCACGCCATCATCTATGCCGATGAAAAGCATGATGTGGTCTCGCTTCTTGCCGATGAGTTCGCGATTCCAAACCGCATTCGCATCGGGCCCAAAGACAGGCGGCTGGTCGCGTGGCGCGAGGCTGCGGACAAAGAATTGCCGCAGCCGATGCCCTCCCCTGCGGATTTGGCCACGCTCCAGTACACCGGAGGAACAACCGGCCGCCCGAAGGGCGTCAACCTGAGCCATTCTTCGGTTGCCACGAACATCAGCCAGCGCGAAGCACTGGTACCGACGCGCACAGACTGCGAGCGCCTGCTCTGCGTCATGCCCCTGTTCCATGTTTATGCCACAGCCATGTGTCTGCACAACATGGTCTACGCGCGCGGCACCATGATTGTGTTGCCACGCTACACGCCTGAGGCGGTCTTTGAGCTTCTGGCGAGCGAGCGCATCACCATCTTCGCCGGAAGTCCCACGCTGTTCGTCGGACTGATGAGCCAGGCCCAATTCTCTCGAACCGATTTCTCCCGCATCCATCTCTCGTACTCCGGTTCGGCAGCATTGCCGGAAGAACTGCTCCGACGCTGGGAAGCGGCTACCGGTGCGCCGGTGATAGAGGGCTACGGCCAGTCGGAGGCCGGGCCCGTCATCTCGTTCAATCCCCAAAATGGACTGCGAAAACCCGGCTCCGTTGGCGTGCCGGTACCGGACACACTGGTCGAAATCGTTGACACCGATGAGGGCGCGCGGGTGCTGCCGGTTGGAGAGAAGGGCGAAATCCGTGTGCGCGGACCGCAGGTCATGGCCAGCTACCGCAACCTCCCTGGCGAGACCTTGACCACCCTGCGCGAGGGCTGGCTCTATACAGGGGACATCGGCGAGTTTGACAGCGATGGTTACCTCTACATTCGGGACCGCAAGAAGGAGATGGCCAAGGTCTCAGGCTTCAGTGTGTTTCCGCGTGAAATTGAAGAAGTGCTGTATCTGCACCCCGGAGTGCAGGAAGCGGCAGTCGTGGCGGTGCCGGACAGCTATCGTGGTGAAGTCGTGAAAGCGTTGGTCGTGCCGCGTACCGGTGACGTCACTGTCGGGCAACTCACCGAACACTGTCGCGCCAACCTGGCGAAGTACAAGGTGCCAGCGACCGTGGATCTGGTGTCAGAACTGCCGAAAACTGGTGTCGGAAAAATCGACAAGAACCGCATACGCGCCGAGCTAGCCGCTCGGCTGCCCGGGTAAGCCGAGCTGGAGTCACAGGGCTTTAGAAGCGCTCGAGCTCCGGGAAGCTGAGCTTGCCGCCACGCACCAGCATCTTGCCGTACTCGGCGCAGCGCTGCGGCGTCGGTATCACCTTGCCGGGATTGAGCAGACCCTTGCCATCGAAGGCACGTTTAACGCCAAACATCTGCTCGTTTTCTTCACCGGAGAACTGCACACACATGGAGTTGAGTTTTTCAATGCCCACACCGTGCTCGCCAGTCACGGTGCCACCCATGGCAACGCTGGTTTCCAGAATGTCGGCACCAAACAGTTCGCAGCGGCGCAGTTGGTCAGCGTCACTGGCATCAAACAAAATCAGCGGATGCAGGTTGCCATCGCCAGCGTGAAAGACGTTGGCGCAGCGCAGGCCGTATTTCTTCTCCATCTGCTGGATCGCCAGCAACATGTCGGCCAGGCGCTTGCGCGGAATGGTCGAGTCCATGCACATGTAATCCGGGCTGATGCGACCGCTGGCCGGGAAGGCATTTTTTCTGCCGCTCCAGAACTTGAGCCGCTCCGCTTCGTCCCGGCTGACGGCGATGGCGGTGGCGCCATGCTGGCGCAGCACGGCGCTCATGCGCCCAATCTCTTCTTCAACTTCTTCTGGTGTGCCGTCACTTTCGCACAGCAAAATAGCTTCGGCGCTCAGGTCGTAGCCGGCATGCACGTAATCTTCCACCGCGGCGGTCATCGGCTTGTCCATCATCTCCAGACCGGCCGGGATGATGCCGGCGGCAATCACGGCGGCTACCGCATCGCCGGCCTTGCGGATATCGTCAAAACTGGCCATGATTGCCCGCGCCAGTTGCGGTTTGGGTACCAGCTTGACCGTGATCTCGGTGGCTACCGTCAGCATGCCCTCGGAGCCGATCACCACGCTCAGCAAGTCATAACCGGCCGCATCCAGCGCGTCGGCGCCAAATTCCACCGCCGCGCCGTCCATGGTGAAGCCGCGAACCTTGACGATGTTGTGCAGCGTCAAGCCGTATTTCAGACAATGCACGCCACCGGCGTTCTCTGCCACGTTGCCACCAATGGTGCAGGCGATCTGACTCGACGGGTCCGGCGCGTAATACAAGCCATGCGGCGCTGCGGCCTCGCTGATGGCCAGGTTGCGCACGCCGCATTGCACCACCGCGCTACGGCTGACGGGATCGACACGCAGAATTCTGTTGAACTTGGCCAGCGACAGTGTGACGCCCATGCGATGTGGCATGGCGCCGCCGGACAAACCCGTGCCGGCACCGCGCGCCACCACCGGCACATCCAGCGCATGACAGCAGCGCAGCACGGCTTGCACCTGCTCCTGGGTTTCCGGCAAGGCCACCACCAGCGGGCGCTGGCGGTAGGCGCTCAGGCCATCGCACTCGTAGGGCGTGGTGTCTTCGTTTTGCCAGAGCAAGGCATGCGCTGGCAACAAGGCCGACAGCGCGTCAACAACTTGCGACTGGCGCTTCGCTCTTTGTCGCAAATCTGATTGATCAGCAGGCAGGGGTGAGGGCATGGTGAATCTCGCTCGGCAATTCCAATGTGCTTCAACTGTAACGCGAAGTGAACCCGGGAATGACATGTGCCAAGGTCATCGTAATGACTTGATACCGACATTGCACAGTCATCTGGCGTGAATAGCATGGTGTTTTTCACCACTTGGAAGCTATTGCATGAAGTCATCGAACCGTCATTTTCGCCTACCCCTCAGCTTGAAGCTGGCCATCAGTGCCATCAGCCTGGCCACCCTGGCTGCGTGTGGCGGTAGTTCCGAGGCCCCCTTCCTGACGCTCGACGGTAGCCGGCCGCTGGTCATTGGACACCGTGGTTCTGCAGGTTACCTGCCAGATCACACGCTGGAGGGCTACAAGCTTGCGATCCAGAATGGTGCCGACTTCGTCGAGCCCGATCTGGTGGCCACCAAGGACGGTGAGCTGGTGGCACGTCATGAGCCCAACATCACTGCCACGACCGATGTGGCGAGCCACTCCGAGTTTGCCAGCCGCAAGACCACGCGTCTGGTCGATGGCGCCTCCGAGACCGGTTGGTTTACCACTGACTTCACGCTCGCCGAACTCAAGACCCTGCGCGCCGTGCAACCCTTCGCAGACCGTGACCAGTCCCACAACGGCAAGTACCAGATCCCGACCCTGCGTGAAGTTCTGGATCTGGCCAAAACCGAAGGCACCAAGGTCGGCCGCACGATTGGTGTTTATCCAGAGACCAAGCACCCCACTTACCACGTCGATGCCAACCTGAAACTGGAAGATCGCTTGCTGGCCATCCTGAGCGAGTATGGCTACACCAAGAAGGATTCTCCTGTCATCCTGCAGTCGTTCGAAGTGTCCAACCTGCAGTACTTGCGCGGCAAGACCCAGCTTCGCATCGTCCAGCTGGTTGACGGCGACGACTACGACTTCAAAACCGGCAAAGTCACTTTCGCCGCGCCCTTTGATCGTCCCTACGACTGGACACGCGCAGGCAAGAAAGAAATGTTTGACACCATGCTGACGCCTGCCGGCCTGGCTGAAATCAAGAAATACGCTGACGGCGTGGGTCCCTGGAAGCCCTATATCGTCCCGGTGAAAGGAACTTTCGATGCTGCCGGAAAGATGATCGACGTCAACGGTGACGGTGCCGTGAACTACGCCGATGGAACATCGCAGCCAGCCACCACGCTGATAGCAGATGCCCACAAAGCGGGTTTGATGATCCACACCTGGACTTTCCGCAACGAGTCCAAACGTCTCACCGCAGACTACAAGGGTGACCCGAAGAACGAATACCTGCAGTTCTATCGCCTGGGCATCGATGGCCTGTTCTCCGACTTTAGCGACACAGCGGTTGCCGCACGCGCCAGCTACCTGAAAGAACTCGGGCGCTAAAGCGTTGGGGACGGGGCTTGACTAGAATGTGACCCCGTCCTGTCCCACTTCAGGGGAGGCGATTGACAAGAAGACCCCATGCCCCCCAAAACCAGCAATATCTGGGGTCGCGCCTGGTCAAAGTGGCGGCCTTTTTGGCCCACGCTTGCGGCCCATGACTTGCTGCGCGACGCCACTTACCGGCGCCTGTGGACCTCGATTCTGATCAGTTCCTTTGGTGGCCAGATCACCATGCTGGCGCTGCCGCTGACGGCGGCCGTCCTGCTGCACGCGACGCCCTCCCAAATGGGCATCCTGACCGCCATGGAACTGGCGCCCTTCGTGCTGCTGTCGCTGCCCGCCGGCGTCTGGCTGGACCGGGTGCGCAAGCTGCCGGTCTATGTCATCGGTGAAGGCCTGATCGCCCTGATTCTGGCCAGCGTGCCGCTGGTCTGGTATCTGGGCTGGCTCAGCATGCCCTTCATGTATGGCGTCGCCTTTGCCATCGGCTGTGTTTTTGTGACTGCCGGCACCGCGGCCCAGATTGTCCTGACGCAGGTCGTGCCGCGCGAGCGGCTGGTGGAGGCACACGCCAAGAACGCGCTCGCGTCTTCCGGCGCTGAAGTGGCGGGTCCCGGCGTGGCGGGTGCCCTGATCAAGTTGGTGGGGGCGCCGCTGGCCCTGCTGGCCGACGCCGTGCTGCTGCTGGCCAGCGTCTGGATTCTGCGTGGCTTGAATGTGCATGAAAACCGGGTTTCGACCGGCACGACCCACTTCTGGCGCGATTTAAAGGAAGGCATGCGCTTCGTCGCCGGCCAGCGTTTGCTGGTGTCGCTGGCAACCGCTGTCGGCGTGTGGCAGATGTGCCATCAATGTGCCATGGTGGTGCAGATTCTGATCGCCACCCGGACCCTGGGTCTGAACGAACACCAGGTCGGTCTGTGCTACATGGGCCTGGGTCTGGGTACGATCGTGGCCAGCACCCTGGGCAACCGGATTTCGCGCCACGTCGGGCCGGGTCCCTGCCTGATTCTTGGTTTTGCGATTTGCGGCATCGGCTGGCTGCAACTGGCGCTGGCGCCGGTGGGCGTCTGGGGCGTCACTTCATTCGTTGTCATGCTGCTTTGTTTCAGTGCCGGTGCCGTGCTCATCTTCATCAACTTTCTGGCCCTGCGCCAGGCTGTCACGCCCGAACCGCTGCTGGGGCGCATGACCAGCACCATGCGCTGGCTGATTTTGCTGCCGGCCGGTCCGGGGGCGCTGCTGGGCGGCTACCTGGGCGAGCATCTGGGGCTGCGCTACGCGCTGGCGCTCGGGGGCGTCGGTTCGATCGCACTGGCGCTCTGGGCCTGGCGGCATCCGGTGCTACGCAATATTCGAACCTTGCCTACTTCTCAGGCGTTCAGATAGCGCTGCTCCAGATGGCGCCTGAAATGAACCGGGTTGAGCGTTTCTCCGGTGGCGCGCCGCACCAGTTCGCCGGTTTCCCAGCGGCTGGCCTGACTCCAGATGTGGCTGGACAACCAGTCGAAGATCGGTTTCAAGTCGCCCGCAGCCAGGCTGGCGTCGAGCGCCGGGTACAGACGGCGAATCGTCGTGAAATACTGGGCCGCGTACATGGCGCCCAGGGTGTAACTTGGGAAGTAGCCAAAACTGCCGCCGGTCCAGTGAATGTCCTGCAGGCAGCCTTGCGCGTAGTTCCCCCGGCTGTCAAGCCCAAGGTAGGCCAGCATCTTCTCATCCCACAGCGCCGGGATGTCGCGGGCTTCGATCTCGCCATTGATCAGGGCGCTTTCGATTTCGTAGCGAAGAATGATGTGCGCCGGATAGGTCAACTCGTCGGCGTCAACGCGGATGAACCCTGGTGCAACCCGCGTGAACAAGCGTGCCAGGTTCGCTGCCTCGAACGCCGCTTGCTCACCGAGGTGCTTTTTCACCAACGGCGAAAGCAGCCCCAGAAACGCCGGATTGCGTCCAATCTGCATTTCAAACGACAGGCTCTGACTCTCATGGATACCCATGGAACGTGCGCGCCCCAGCGGCAGCGCAACGGAGTCGCGCGGCAGGCCCTGCTCATAGCGTGCGTGGCCGGTTTCGTGGATGATGCCCATCATGCTGCGCATGAAGTCGTCCTCGGCGTAGCGCGTGGTAATGCGCACATCCTGCGCCACACCGCCGCAGAAGGGATGCGTTGAAATATCCAGACGACCGGCAGAGAAATCAAATCCCAGGATGGTCATGATCTCCAGCCCCAGCGCACGCTGACTCGCCACCGGGAACGGCCCGCGCGCCTGAACAAGACCGTCGCCACCCTGCTTTGCGCTGACCTTGCCAATCAGATCGGGCAGCCAGGTCTTGAGTTCGCCAAACAGGACATCGATGTCGGCACTGCGGGTACCGGGCTCGTATTTATCCATCAGCGCGTCATAGGGGCTGACACCGCGGGCCTGCGAGAGCGTCTGAGCCTCTTCGCGCGACAGTTCGACCACCTCGGAGAAATTTTCCAGAAAACCCTTCCAGTCATTCTCCTTGCGCTGCGTGCGCCAGGCGTGCTCGCAGCGCGAGCCGGCCAGGCTCTTGGCTTCGATCAATCGCTCCGGCAGCAAATTGGCCTGCTCCCACTCGCGGCGCATCTCCCTGAGGTTGGCGCCTTGCATCGCATCGAGCGCTTCGCTCCGGGCTGCCTGCATCAGGGGGCGCAGGGACTTGTCAGTCAATGTCTGATGCATGAGCACATCGAGTTCTGCCAGGGCGGCGCCGCGCGCCGAGTTGCCACCGGGGGGCATCTTGGCGGCCTGGTCCCAACTGGCAATGGCCCCCAGATGCTGGTAGCGATAAAGGCGCGTGAAGGTGGCGGTCAAGGCCTGGTAAGCAGGTAGATTCATACGCAAGAATTGAATCCGGAAAATGGGCGGTCGCCCGGTGCGCGCATTGTCACACTTCGGATGCAATGGCGCTCTCGCTACAATTCCGGCCATTCTTCACTCTGGTAGCCCCTGATGTCTGACCGCCTTGCTGTGCTGCCGCAGTACCTGCTTCCCAAGCAGGCCCTGACAGCCCTGGCCGGACGCATCGCTGGCGCCCAGGCTGGCCGCCTGACGACGCAGTTGATCAAGTGGTTTGTGCAGCGCTATCGGGTCGACATGAGCGAAGCGGCCGATTCCAACATCGCCAGCTATGCCAGCTTCAACGATTTTTTCACGCGGGCCCTGAAAGACGGAGCGCGACCACTTGCCAGCGCCGAACTGATTTGCCCGGTCGATGGCGCCATCAGCCAGTTTGGCGCCATCAAGGGCAAGCAGATTTTCCAGGCCAAGGGGCACGACTATTCGAGCACGGCGCTGCTGGGCGGCGACGCAGCTCTGGCCGAACGTTTTGATAACGGCAGCTTTGCCACGCTGTACCTGAGTCCCAAGGATTACCACCGTATTCACATGCCCTGCAGCGGACGCTTGCAGCGCATGATTTATGTGCCGGGCGAGTTGTTCTCGGTGAATCCGACAACGGCCCGCGGCGTGCCGGGTCTGTTCGCGCGCAACGAGCGTGTGGTCTGTGTTTTTGAATCTGCAACCGGTCCGTTTGCGCTGGTTCTGGTGGGTGCGACCATTGTCGGCAGCATGGCCACCGTCTGGCATGGGGTGGTGAATTCCAAGCGCGAAGGCGAATTGCGTGAGTGGCCCTATGACGATCAATCCGTCACCCTGCAGCAGGGCGCCGAGATGGGTCGCTTTTTGTTGGGCTCGACCGTTGTGATGCTGTTTCCCAAAGGCCTGTTGCGATTCAACCCGGCGTGGGCACCGGGCCGCGCTATCCGCATGGGTGAGGTGATGGGGCAGAGGTCCTGAAGTCCTCCTATTGAGAGTTCCGTAATTCCCGCCAGCGTGTTGGCGTCGCTTGTGTGGGCCGCGGGTAACGCAGTGGGTGACTTCGCGAATGTCCGCCGGCCTGCGGCCTCCCCCTTTATTTCGCTGCGCCACCCACCGCATCACCCGCGGCAACGAGCGTTGGTGGTTTTCGTACGTCGAATACCAACGGTGCGTGCAAGATCAGGTTGCTGGGGCACTCAGCGCAGCGGCATAAAGGCGGAGGCCGCAGGCCGGGGGACAGCCGCGGAGCTGAGTGCCCCGGCGGCCTGATCCACCCAACATGTTCGTGTGCTGATCTGCCAAAATGCCACCATGAAGTACGAACACCTGCTGATCTCACACGACGGCGCTATCACGACGCTAACCCTGAACCGCCCAGAGAAGCGCAACGCGTTGGCCATGAACGTCATGCTGGAATTGACGCAGGCCCTGCACGATGTTGCGAAGAGTGATGCACTGGGCGTGATTCTGGCGGCCAATGGCCCCGTGTTCAGTGCCGGCCATAACTTTGGCGACATGGCGGGTGCGAGCCTGGAGCAGGCGCGCGAGCTGTTTGCCGTTTGCACCACCATGATGGACGCAATCCAGGCCATGCCGCAGCCGGTGATTGCCAAGGTGCATGCACTGGCCACGGCCGCTGGCTGCCAGTTGGTGGCGAGTTGCGATCTGGCGATTGCCGCCGACACCGCGTCGTTCGCCATTCCCGGCGGCAAGGGCGGTCTGTTTTGCCATACGCCACTGGTGGCGATCGCACGCAGCGTCGGACGCAAACGGGCGCTGGAGATGGCACTGACAGGCGATGCGATCGATGCCAGAACGGCGGCCGAGTGGGGACTCATCAACCGCTGCGTGCCGGCCGACCAGTTGGACGCTGCGACGCTGGATTTGATTGGTCGCGCCAGCCGCGGCAGCGCACTGTCCAAGGCATTGGGCAAGCAGGGCTTCTACCAGCAGGCCGGTTTGCCACAGGATCAGGCCTACCAACTGGCGGTTGAGTTGATGGCTTCAGCGGCCATGACACCGGACGCCCAGGAAGGCATGCGGGCCTTCCTCGAGAAACGCCACGCGCATTACACGCAGCGCCCCGACCCTACTTGAAAATCACGGTCTTGTGGCCGTTCAGCAGCACCCGGTGCTCGCTATGCCACTTGACGGCGCGCGCCAGCACCTGGCTCTCGGTGTCGCGGCCCAGCGTGGTGAGGTCTTCCACCGTTTTGCTGTGGTCCACGCGCGCCACGTCCTGCTCGATGATCGGGCCTTCGTCCAACTCGGCGGTCACGTAGTGGGCGGTAGCACCAATCAGTTTCACGCCCCGCTCATGCGCTTGATAGTACGGTTTGGCACCCTTGAAACTGGGCAGGAAAGAGTGATGGATGTTGATGGCGGATCCTGCGAGTTTGCGGCACAGATCGTCGCTCAAGACCTGCATGTAGCGCGCCAGCACCACCAACTCAGCACCCTCGCTCTGGATGATCTCAAACTGCTTGGCTTCGACCTGGCTCTTGCTGGCCGCGCTGACAGCAAAGTGGTGAAACGGAACGTTGTAGCTGGCCGCAAGCTGGTAGAACTCCCGGTGGTTCGAAATGATGGCTCGAATGTCCAGCGCCAGCAGGCCGCTCTTCCAGCGAAACAGCAGGTCATTCAGGCAATGTCCCTCCTTGCTCACCATGATCACCGTGCGCATCGGCTCCGCTCTGGCGTGCAGGCGCCAGTTCATCTGGTAGGGCTCGGCAAAGCTGGCAAGCTGCGCCTTCAGTTCGTCATGGCTCAGCTGCGCACAGGCAAACTGCACGCGCATGAAGAAAAGTCCGGTGGCCGCATCGTTGTACTGCGCAGCTTCTTCAATGTTGCCGCCGCGCTCGGCCAGAAAACCCGAAACCGCGTGGACCAATCCGATGCGGTCCGGGCAGGACAGGGTCAAAATGTAGGCAGGGTTCATAAGGTTCATCAAGTGGGTGGGCGCCGACTGGCGCCAAACTTTGCGCAATAGTCCACAACGGGTGCTGCCTGCGCCGGCCAGATGGCATCGAAATTCGAGACGCTTTCCGAGAGGTCCGTCTGTATTTCGGGCCGGATCAGGACTGCTTTGACTTTCAGGCCTGGTGCCAGATGCAAAGGCACTCCGAGGCTACGATCAACGTGCCCACCGCCAGCCAGCAGGACGACGGTCTTGCCAGCCTGCACGGCCTTGGCCAGCGTATCGGCCATCGCGAGATCGCGGGCAATCTGGACCCGCGTCATGGGTGCAATCTGGCTTTCGGGCAGCAGGTCGCAGTGCCCGGTGCGGATGTTTTGCTGCTGGGCTTTGAGCGCCGGAGCTGCCAGCACTGCGTCAAGCTCCGTCCTGGCCATCGCTTGGCGCAGTTGAGCTGGCGGCAGATTGGCACCGATCACCGGCACACCGGCGCGCACGGCTGCCATCACCGCCGGACCGTAGGCGCTCCAGGGCCAGCCCGCGTTGTTCCATTGCAAGGCCTGGCGCACCGCGTCTTCACTGGCGTTGCTCGCCAGAGCGACGGTCGATTGCCCCTGGCTGGCCATCTCCAGTGCCAGCGCGGCCAGCGAATTCTTTGCGGCCAATGTTTCAACAACAATGCGATGAACCTGCTGGTGATCCGCTGCGTCGTGTTGCTCGCCGAGCAGGATGATGTCGGCGGGTAGCAGTTCTTGCAGTCGCTCGGCCCGACTTGCGTCAGAGTAAGGGGGTACTAAAGGGGTAAAGGCACAAGCCGCCAGACTGACAGCCAGGGCGACTGTCCAGAGTCGTCTGCCGCTCATCAAGAAACCTGTCTTCGGGGGATGGGTCGCGGCTCAGTGCACGACGACCGGATTTTGTGCCAGTTCAGCGTATTGCTCCAGCGTGTCTTCAACTTCTTCCTGGGTAGGGGTTTTTTGCTGCCAGGCAGAAATACGCTGCTGAAACAATTCAGCCCAGGAGCCGTCCAGGTAAACTTCTTTGCCCGCGCGCTTGTCGACGATCTCAAAGCCGTGCCGCGCCAGCGTGGGCACCAGCAGCACCTGCGTGACCTGGTCACCATCAATCTCGCAGGGCGCATCGGCTGCCACGGCATTGGCCAGCATATGTGTCACCGAATAGGTGTCCGAGTCGTAGAGCGTGTGCATGCCTGATTATCCCTTAATAGTG
>QYPX01000194.1 GCA_007280205.1 Comamonadaceae bacterium | reverse complement strand
TCCTTGCCTTCTGGCAACTCGATGGCTCCGGTGACGTCCGTCGTACGGAAGTAAAACTGGGGCCGGTAGTTGTTGAAGAACGGTGTATGCCGGCCGCCTTCGTCCTTGGAGAGGACGTAGATTTCGCCAACAAAGTGCGTGTGCGGCTTGATCGAGCCGGGTTTGCACAGGACTTGACCGCGCTGTACGTCTTCGCGCTTGGTGCCGCGCAGCAAGATGCCAACGTTGTCGCCTGCCTGACCCTGGTCGAGCAGCTTGCGGAACATTTCCACGCCGGTGCAGGTGGTCTTCTGGGTATCAGCAATGCCGACGATTTCGATTTCTTCGCCAACCTTGATGACGCCGCGCTCAATACGGCCGGTCACAACAGTGCCGCGTCCGGAGATCGAGAAGACGTCTTCAACAGGCATCAGGAAGGCACCGTCAATGGCGCGCTCGGGCAGCGGGATGTAGCTGTCCAGGGCGTCCACGAGTTTGTAGATGGAGCCTTCGCCCATTTCACCCTTGTCGCCTTCCATGGCGAGTTTGGCCGAGCCGTGGATGATGGGGGTCTTGTCGCCGGGGAAGTCGTATTTGTCGAGCAGTTCGCGTACTTCCATCTCCACCAGTTCGAGCAGTTCTGCGTCATCGACCATGTCGCATTTGTTCAGGTACACGATGATGTAGGGTACGCCCACCTGGCGCGCCAGCAGGATGTGTTCGCGGGTCTGGGGCATCGGGCCGTCAGCGGCCGAGCACACCAGAATGGCGCCGTCCATCTGCGCTGCACCGGTAATCATGTTCTTCACATAGTCGGCGTGGCCAGGGCAGTCAACGTGAGCGTAGTGGCGGTTCGCGGTTTCGTACTCAACGTGGGCGGTGTTAATCGTAATACCGCGTGCTTTTTCTTCCGGCGCCGCGTCAATCTGGTCATAGGCCTTGGCCGTGCCGCCAAACTTGGCCGCCATCACGCTCGTGATCGCCGCCGTCAGCGTGGTCTTGCCGTGGTCAACGTGTCCAATCGTGCCCACATTCACGTGGGGCTTGGTTCGTGCGAATTTTTCTTTTCCCATTTTCAGACTCCGAAAAATAAAGACCTGTCAAATCAAAAATCATGGTGCCCATTGCGGGAATCGGACCCGCGACCTCTCCCTTACCAAGGGAGTGCTCTACCACTGAGCCAAATGGGCATTTCCGGCCCGCCACTTGCCAGCGAACACTAAAAACATCAACAACTGAGCACTGGAGCGGGAGACGGGAATCGAACCCGCGTCATTAGCTTGGAAGGCTAGGGTTCTGCCATTGAACTACTCCCGCATTGAAGCTGAACCGGTCAACCCCAACATGCCCTATGGCCCGCTCTTGTGTCAATTCTCTATTCAATTCCACTGGTGGAGAGGGATGGATTCGAACCATCGTACTCGTAAGAGGGCAGATTTACAGTCTGCTGCCATTAACCACTCGGCCACCTCTCCTCAAGTGAGCCTAGCATTATGCCACGAAGTTTTGGCACTGTCACCGATGTTTGTCGCGCCAGGCGCGCGCCTGCGAGAAATGACCACAGCCAATGAACGGCGCCGGAGGCCGCAGCGCCGACAGCGGCGAAGGGTGATTCGCCAGCAGTACGAGGTGACGCGATGCATCGATCAATACGCGCTTTGTCTGCGCATGCGCGCCCCACAGCATGAACACCGCTGGCGCCGCATCCTGTGAAACCTTGCGAATCACGGCATCGGTCAACCCTTCCCAGCCGCGACCCGCGTGGCTGGCCGGCTGGCCCTCCTCCACCGTCAGACAGGTATTGAGCAGCAGCACCCCCTGACTCGCCCAGCGCACCAGACTGCCGCCCGGCTCGGGAAATGGCGGAAATGGCGTCCCCAGGTCGCGCCGCGACTCGGTAAAGATATTGCGCAACGAAGGGGGTACGGGGATACCTGGGGCGACAGAAAATGCCAAGCCCTCGGCCTGACCCCGCCCGTGATAAGGATCCTGACCCAGAATCACCACCCGCACCGATTCTGGCGGCGTCAGTTGCAGGGCACGCAGTGGTTGTGGTGGAAATACCGCAGCCCCGGCTTGCAATCTGCTTTCCAGGAACGTCAGCAAGCCACGGCCCGCCTCGGACCGAAAGAATTCACTCACCAAAGCTTGCCAGCCTGGCGCCACCGGCCAACTGGCCGGATCGGCCAGCGCCAACTGGTCGGCACGGGTCGAGTCTGGCGGCTGCGCAGCTGTCCCCCCAGACATGATGTCAGCCAAACAAGGCGGCCAGGGCCTGGCCGGGGTCGGCGGCGCGCATGAACGCCTCGCCGACCAGAAAGGCATTGATGCCGGCCGAACCCAGGCGCAGCACATCGTCGCGACTCTGGATACCGCTTTCCGAAACCAGCAAACGCCCCTGCGGCACACCACGAGCCAGGGACAAGGTCGTGTCCAGCGAAACTTCAAAGGTCTTCAGATTGCGGTTGTTGATGCCAATCAGCGGCGTTTTTAGCGCCAAGGCCCGCGCCAGTTCGGCCGCATCGTGCACCTCCACCAGCACCGCCATGTCCAGGCTGTGCGCCGCAGCCTCAAAATCCTTCAACTGCCCATCATCCAGAATCGCCGCGATCAGCAGTACGGCGTCAGCCCCCATGACACGTGACTCGTAGATCTGGTAGGCATCGATCATGAAATCCTTGCGTAGCACCGGCAACGGGCACGAGGCCCGGGCCTGCTTCAGATAATCCGCGCCACCCTGAAAAAACTGTTGGTCAGTAAGCACTGACAAACAGGCGGCGCCATTCTCTGCATACGTTTGGGCAATGTCGGCGGCAACAAAATCTTCTCGCAACACACCTTTGGAGGGACTGGCCTTCTTGATCTCGGCAATCACCGCTGGCTTGCCGGAGCTGATCTTTGCGCGCATCGCCCCAAGAAAGTCGCGCGTCAAAACCCGTGACTCGGCATCGGCTCGCATCGCTGCCAGAGACTTGCGCTTGAGCGAGTCGGCGACTTCCTGTCGCTTGACCGCAACAATCTGGCTCAGAATGTCTGTCATTTCGTGTCACCTTTGGCCTGTTGGGAGAATTCGACCAATTGTGACAACTTCGTTCTGGCTGCCCCGGATTCAATCGCCACCCTGGCCCGCGAGACCCCATCAGCCATAGATTCGACGACATTGGCAGCATACAGGGCAACGCCTGCATTCAGGATCACAATGTCTTTGGCAGCACCCGGCACGTTGTCCAGCACACTCACCAACATCGCCTTGGACTGCTCAGCCGTTTCGACCTTGAGCGCCCGGTTGCTGGCCATCAGCATGCCGAAATCTTCCGGGTGAATTTCATACTCGGTAATTTCGCCATGGTGAAGTTCGCCTACCAAAGTCGCGGCGCCCAAACTGACCTCATCCATACCGTCCTTGCCGTATACCACCACCGCGTGCTCGGCGCCCAAACGCTGAAGTGCACGCACCTGAATTCCAACCAGATCCGGGTGAAACACGCCCATCAATATATTGGGCGCACCGGCCGGGTTGGTAAGGGGTCCCAGCAGGTTGAAGATGGTCTTGATGCCCAGTTCCTTGCGTACCGGCGCCACATTCTTCATGGCCGGATGATGATTCGGGGCAAACATGAAGCCGACGCCCACTTGCTCAATGGATCGGGCAATATCCTGTGGCGTGAGCTGGATATTGATTCCCAGCGACTCCATCACATCGGCACTGCCGCTCTTGCTGCTGACCCCGCGCCCCCCATGCTTGCTAACCTTGGCTCCTGCTGCCGCAGCCACAAACATGGAACAGGTGGAAATATTGAAGGTGTTGGAGCCGTCGCCCCCGGTGCCCACGATGTCCACCAGATGGGTCTTGTCTTCCACATGCACTTTGGTTGAAAACTCGCGCATGACTTCAGCAGCAGCGGTAATCTCGCCAATCGTTTCCTTCTTGACGCGCAGCCCTGTGATCAGTGCGGCCATCATGACCTGGGACAACTCGCCGCTCATGATTCTGCGCACGATGTGCAGCATTTCGTCGTGGAAAATCTCCCGGTGCTCGATGGTACGCAGCAGGGCTTCCTGAGGATTGATCTTGTTGCTGATGGGCATGCTGTTCCTTGTAAGGCAATTCGTTCGGGTGGTGAATTCAGTCGGCAAAGAAATCGCGCAGAACGGTCAGTGCGTGATCGATGCCGGCCGCATCGACGTCCAGATGGGTGACAAAACGCAGTCGGTACAGGCCACTGGCCAGGACACCACGCGCTGCGAGAAAGGGCAGCAGTTCTACTGCTCGGGTCTTGGCTGGCCCCACCAGTTCAACAAAGACCATGTTCGACTGCGGTGGCTCCACCACCAGGCCAGCGATACCCGACAGACCTGCGGCCAGATGCCGGGCCAGTGCATGGTCCTGCGTCATACGCTCCACCTGGTGATCCAGCGCGTAGGAAGCGGCAGCGGCCAACAAACCAGACTGACGCATACCACCACCAGCCATTTTGCGAATCCGGTGGGCACGGGCGAGCAACTCGCGGCTGCCGCACAGGGCTGAGCCGGCCGGCGCACCCAGACCCTTGCTGAAGCAGACGGAAACGCTGTCAAAGCACTGCGCAATGCGGCGCGCTTCTGCAAGGATGTTGCCCCCACGCTCGCCACTTCGTGTGCTTCGCTGCCCCCCGAGGGGGCCGTGGTCGCCTTGGGGCGGCCCGGCGGCGACCGGATTGTCACCAACGAGTTGTGCTTGCGCCACCGCCGCGTTGAACAAGCGCGCGCCATCCAGATGCCGGGCCAAGCCCTTGTTTCGGGCAAGGTCTGCCGCCTGCCGCACATAGTCCATGGGCAACAACTTGCCGCCAAAGGTGTTTTCCAGAGCCAGCAGGCGGGTTCGCGCATGGTGCGCATCGTCGGGCTTGATGGCGGCTTCAATCTCTGTCAGCGTCATCGTGCCGTCGCTCTGATGGTTCAGGGGCTGTGGCTGAACGCTGCCAAAGACCGCCGCACCACCACCCTCCCAGCGGTAACAATGCGCCATCTGTCCCACGATGTACTCGTCGCCGCGCTGGCAGTGCGCCAGAATCGCGCACAGATTGCTTTGCGTGCCGGTCGGCATGAACAGGGCGCCTTCAAAACCGAGCAATGCGGCAATCTTGTCCTGCAATGCGTTCACGCTCGGATCGTCGGCGTACACATCATCGCCCAGCGGGGCGGCCATCATCGCTTCACGCATGCCTGGCGTCGGCCGCGTCACGGTGTCGCTGCGCAGATCCACTTTCATAGAAGAAAATTCCTCAACATCGCATGTCCCTGCTCGGTCAGTATGCTTTCCGGGTGAAACTGCACGCCCTCCACCGCCAGTGTGTCATGCCTGACCGCCATGATCTCACCGTCATCCGTCCAGGCCGTCACCTTCAGGCAGGACGGGCAGCTCGAACGCTCGATCGCCAGCGAGTGATAGCGGTTGACCGTGAACTGCGCCGGCAGTCCGGCAAACACGCCTTCCTGCGTCGTGCTGATGACACTGGTCTTGCCGTGCATCAGCTGCTGTGCGCGCACGATCTTCGCGCCGAACGCAGCGCCAATCGCCTGATGCCCCAGACATACCCCCAGTATCGGCAGCTGGCCGGCGAAGCGCTGGATCGCCGCCACCGAAATGCCGGCCTGCGCTGGTGCGCACGGTCCGGGCGAGATCACCAGTCGATCAAGCTGTCCCGCCTGCAGTCGGGCATCGATTTCATCGAGCGTGATTTCGTCGTTGCGAAAGACTTCAACCTCGGCCCCGAGCTCCCCGAAGTACTGGACGATGTTGTAGGTAAAACTGTCGTAGTTGTCGACCATCAAGAGCCTGATTTTTGAACTCATGGCTTACTCCAGTCCTTCTTCGACCAGTTCACTGGCCCGAAGCAGCGCGCGCGCCTTGGCCTCGGTCTCGCGCCACTCGAGTTCCGGCACCGAATCGGCCACGACACCGGCGGCCGCCTGCACGTACAGGGTCTGGTCCTTGACAATGCCGGTGCGGATGGCGATCGCCACATCCATATCGCCGGCATAACTCAGGTACCCACAGGCACCGCCGTACAAACCGCGTTTGCTCGGCTCCAACTGGTCAATCAATTCCATCGCATGCACCTTGGGTGCGCCTGTGAGGGTGCCGGCCGGAAAGGTGGCCCTGAGCACGTCCATGCTGGTCATGCCGTCCTTGAGCGTTCCTTCCACGTTGCTCACGATGTGCATCACGTGGCTGTAGCGCTCCACACAAAAGGCCTCGGTCACCTTGACGCTGCCGGTCTTAGCGATGCGGCCAATGTCGTTGCGCGCCAGATCAATCAGCATCACGTGCTCGGCGCGCTCCTTCGGGTCGCCAACCAGCTCAACTTCGGCTGCCTTGTCCTTTTCCGCGGTGGCACCTCTGGGCCGGGTTCCGGCCAGCGGTCGAATCGTGATCTTCTGCTCGGTCTGCCCATCACTGCTGACCTGCTCCTGTCGCACCAGGATCTCGGGTGAGGCACCAACCACATGGAAATCCCCAAAGTGGTAGTAATACATATAGGGGCTGGGGTTGAGCGAACGCAGCGCCCGGTACAGGCTCAGCGGTGACTCGGTATAGCGCTTCCTGATGCGCTGGCCCACCTGAACCTGCATGAAGTCACCGTCGGCGATCAGCTCCTTGGCCCGCTCCACCGCTGCGATGTAATCGGCCTTGGCAAATTCACGCTCGGCCGGGTAACTTTGGGTCGGCTTGACCAGTGGTGCACTGACCGAGTACTTGAGCTGTTCTTTCAGCTCGCGCAGTCGCTTCTTGGCATTGGCGTAGGCTTCCGAGCGGGTCGGATCGGCGTAGACAATCAGATAGAGCTTGCCCGACAGGTTGTCAATCACAGCGAGCTCTTCGCACTGCAGCAGCAGGATATCCGGGCAACCCAGGGTGTCCGGCGGACACGAGGCCTGCAGCTTCTTCTCGATGTAGCGCACCGTGTCGTAACCAAAATATCCAGCCAGGCCACCGCAAAACCGCGGCAGCCCCGGCCGCAGGGCGACCTTGAATCGCTTCTGGTAGTCCGCGATGAAATCGAGTGGATTGGCGCTGGAAGTCTCCACTACCACGCCGTCTGTTACCACCTCGGTACGGGCGTCGGCGCCAAAGCCCATCGAGCGCAGCAAGGTGCGCGCCGGCAGACCAATGAAACTATAACGCCCGAAGCGCTCGCCGCCCACCACCGATTCGAGCAGGAAGCTGTGCTTGCCGCCGTCTTTGGAATGTGCAAGTTTCAGGTAAAGCGAGAGCGGCGTTTCCAGATCGGCAAAGGCTTCGGCCAGCAGCGGAATGCGGTTATAGCCTTGGGTGCTCAGGCTTTTGAATTCAAGTTCGGAGATCAAGGGGTGGCATCTTTCAATCAAGGCGGAGCCCTTGGCACGTAGTGGGCTCAGCTCACAGCCGGACCGGCTGCAGTTCATTCAACAGGCAAACGACGCTGTCAGGTGCGACCCGACAAACCTTGTTGAGTACGCCAGGGCCATGCTCCCCGGTCGCTACAACCCGTGATACAGATGCGGTGAATGAACATGCGCACAGTGTAGCAAACCTGCGTGAGCAGCGGCTCAGGCGGGCACCAGTTCTGCCAGGGAATCGACAAAAGCATCGGCGTCCACGCCCCGGATCGGCTCCCCATGGTTGTAGCCGTAGGTGACCAGCAGCACCGGGCACCCTGCGGCACGCGCCGCCTGGGCGTCGTTGCTGGAGTCGCCGATCATCAAGGTGCGCTGCGGCAAAGTCCCCATCGCCCGGCAGGTTTTCAGCAGCGGCAGCGGATCGGGCTTTTTGCGCTCGAAAGCATCGCCACCAAAACTCTGGTCAAAAAAGTGCTCCAATCCCTTCGCCTTGAGCAGCGGACGGGCAAATGCGGTCGGCTTGTTGGTCAGGCAGGCGATCTTCAGGCCCCGTTGCACGAGGTGCTGCAAGCCTGCCACCACGCCCGGGTAAACCACCGCATGCCGGCCATTGATGTCAAGGTAATGCCTCTGGTAGCTAGTCCAGGCCTGGGCGTAGACGGTTTGCGCATCCCCGGCCTGTCCGCCGGCCAGGGACAGGACACTGCTCAACAAATGCTCGGATCCCTTGCCCACCAGGCGCGAGACGGTCGCACGATCGACCTGCTGGTTCCGGTAGGGCGCTGGCAGATCAGCCAGCATCAGATTGAGCGCGACGACAAAGTCACCCAGGGTATCGACCATGGTGCCGTCCAGATCCACAATGACCGCGTCAACGTCAAAGCGCGCGCCCAGCAGTGTCATGCGCCGGGCCTCACTTGACCAGTTGATTGAGCTGGATGATGGGCAACAGGACGGCCAGCACGATCAGCATCACCGCCAGGCCCATGGCAACAATCAGCAAGGGCTCCAGCAAGGTGGCCAGTTGCATGGCACGGCGCGCCACTTCGGTGCCGAGCTGTTTGGCAGCGCGTTGCAGCATCACCGGCAACTGCCCGGTTTGCTCACCGAGTCGGGCAAACATGGCCAGCAGCCCCGGAAAACGCTTTTTCTGCGCCAGCGCCGAAGCCAGCGGCGCGCCTTCGCGCACCAGCACCAGGGCATCAAGCGCGTCAGCGCGCAAGGCGCGGTTGGAAAGTGTGTCAGCGGCAGCTTGCAGCGCCTTGAGAATCGGCACGCCGGCGGCAGACAGCATGGCCAGTGTGCTGGCAAAGCGCGCCGTGTTGTAGCTGCGCGCCAGTTTGCCCAGAATCGGCACATTGAGCCAGGCGGCATCAAACTTTTCCCGAAACACCGCGTTGGCCAGCGCCAGACGCCCACCCAATGCTGCCAGCACCAAGGCAATCAGGAGCAGCCAGCCATAGCTGCGCACAAAGTTGCTGATGCCAATCATGATGACCGTCAGGATCGGCAGCGCGCGCTTGCTGCTGGCAAACACGTGCGCCACCTGCGGCACCACGTAAGCCACCAGAAACAGCACGATCACCATCGCCACCACGGTCACGATAGCCGGATAGAGCGCCGCGCCAATCAGCTTGGATTTGAGTGCCTGCTGTTCTTCCAGGTCATCCGCCAGACGTTCAAGCACCAGCCCGAGGTTGCCGCTTTGCTCGCCCGCACCAATGACGGCCACAAAGATGTCAGAAAATTCCTGTGGATGTTGCGCCAGCGCACGGGCGAAAGTGGAACCGCCGTTGACTTCGGCGCGCAGGGTAGCCACCAACTGGTGTTCGTTTTCCCGTTCGGCCTCGTCCGCCAGCGAACTCAGGGCGCGCTCCAGCGGCAGCCCTGAAGAGACCAGCCCTGCCAGCTGGCGCGTCCAGACGCCCAGCCCGGTGGCATTGAAGACGCGACGCTGGCGTCTGCCGCCCTGCTGCTGAGCGCCATCCTTGCCTGGCGGCTGCGCCGCATCGGCACCCACCGCTTCGAGTTTGATCGGCACCAGCGCCTGGGCGCGCAGCATGCCACGCGCCGCCTTGGCCGAATCAGCATCGATCACGCCTTTGCGACTCTGTCCCTCAGCTGTCAGGGCTTCAAATGAATAGACCGGCATAAGGCTGGCTTATCCTGTAAGCCGGCCGCCGCGACGGGCCGCCCCAAGCATGTCGCACAGTCTCTGCGAGACTCGCGCGAGGGCCAGCCCCCGCGGGGGGCAGCGCAGTACACGAAGTGACAAGCGTGGGGGCAGCATATTAGTCTCTAGTCACACGCACAAGTTCTTCGCGCGAGGTCAGCCCCAACTGGACCAGACGCTCACCGTCGTCGCGCATCAACACCATGCCTGCCGCCAGGGCTGCGGCGCGAATGTCGGCCTCCGAGGCGCGACTGTGTATCTGGGCCCGGATCGAGTCGTCGGTCAGCAACAGTTCGAATACGCCGGAGCGCCCCTGGTAACCGGTCTGCCCACAGGACGGACAACCCGCACCCCGGCAATGGGTACAGAGCTTGCGCACCAGACGCTGCGCCAGCACACCGAGCAGTGAGGAGCTGAGCAGAAAGGGTTCCACCCCCATATCGGTCAGCCGCGTGACCGCGCTGGCGGCGTCATTGGTATGGATGGTGGCCAGTACCAGGTGTCCGGTCAGGGAGGCCTGAATCGCAATTTGCGCGGTCTCGAAATCACGGATTTCGCCAATGATGATGATGTCCGGGTCCTGCCGCAGAATGGCGCGCAGTGCCTTGGCAAAAGTCAGTTCGATCTTGGCATTGACCTGGGTTTGCCCGACACCGGGAAACTCGTATTCAATCGGGTCTTCCACCGTCATGATGTTGCTATGCCCGGCGTCGAGCCGGCCCATGGCGGCATACAGCGTGGTGGTCTTGCCGGAGCCGGTCGGCCCGGTGACCAGCACGATGCCGTGCGGCTGCGTCACCAGATGTTCAAAACGTTTCAGCACATCGCCTTGCATTCCGAGCGCTTCCAGGCTCAGGCGACCTTCCGATTTATCGAGCAGACGCAGCACCGCGCGCTCGCCGTGCGCACTCGGTAGCGTGCTGACGCGCACGTCCACCGCGCGGGTGCCAATGCGCAGCGAGATACGACCGTCCTGCGGCAGTCGACGCTCGGCAATATCGAGATCGGCCATGATCTTCAGGCGCGAAATCAGGGCCGCATGCAGGGCCCGGTTTGGTTGCACCACTTCGCGCAGGCTGCCGTCGACCCGGAAGCGCACACTGGAATGACGCTCGTAGGGCTCGATATGGATGTCACTGGCACCGTCGCGCGCGGCTTGGGTCAGCAGCGCATTGAGCATGCGGATGATGGGCGCGTCGTCCGAGGTTTCCAGCAAGTCTTCGATGGCCGGCAAATCCTGCATCATTCGCGACAGGTCGGCATCGCTCTCGACCTCACTGACCACCGCCGCCGCGCTCGATTCGCCCTGCGCGTAGGCAGCGCTGATGCGCTGGATCAACGGCGCCGCCGCCAGGGTCTCGATCTGTTGCACCGGGTACTTGCGCATGACCTCACTCAAACCACTGGCGCCCGACTCCGCGTGCAGGCACAGCGTCAACTGGTTGGAATCATCCTGCACCAACAACAACTGGTGAGTTCGGGCAAAAGCGTAGGGCAGCGGGTAACGCATGGCAAGCTGGGACGACTCAGGGCTGTGCCTTGGGGGCGGCAACGGCTGCCGGCCGCCCTGCGGGAAGCGCTGGCAACAAAGGCGCCTCATTGATAGGCGCCAGGCTGCTGGGCGCCGGTTGCGCGGCCTGCAGACCCGAGCGCATCAGTTCGTAGCGGTCCATCGACAAGCGGTCGCTGGTTTGCGAGTCCCGTACCACCACCGGGCGCAGGAACACCATCAAATTGGTTTTATTGCGGCTGCGCGAATCCGTCTTGAAAAGATTGCCAAACAGCGGCACATCACCCAGGCCCGGCACTTTACCGTCGTTGCCGGAATACTTGTCCTGTAACAGCCCGCCCAGCACGACGATGCTGCCGTCATCGACCAGCACGGTGGACTCGATCGTCCGTTTGGATGTCGTGGGCCCGTTGGCGGCAGTCTCGGTGCCTGCCTTGACCGAGGAAGTTTCCTGATAAATCACCAGCTTGACGGTACCGTTTTCATTGATTTGCGGTCTGACCTTGAGCGTCAGGCCGACATCCTTGCGCTCCACCGTGGTAAACGGATTGACTGAATTGCCGCTGGTATTGTTGCTGGTGTAGGAGCCGGTCACAAAAGGCACGTTCTCGCCAATCACGATCTTCGCTTCCTCGTTGTCCAAGGTCAGCAAATTGGGCGTCGACAGCACATTGCCGCTACCGCTGGACTCCAGAAAATTCGCCAGGAAACCCAGCACGTAAACACCGTTGACCCTTTGCGCGGCACCGAAATTGAAGCCAGTCCCGGGCGCAACCGTACCCGCACCGAGCGCCTGGTTGATGATGTTCTTGCCAGCAGCACCGAAATTGGTACCCAACAGGCCAATCACGCCGTCGCCAGACTGTCCCAATGGCCCCTGCCACTGAACCCCGAATTCGGCGGCGCGATCCGCATTCACTTCCACAATCAGACTCTCCACCAACACCTGGGCGCGCCGACCATCAAGCCGGTCGATAACCGCGCGCAACTGGCGGTATTGCGGCTCGGGTGCGGTAATGATGAGCGAATTGGTGGCCGCGTCGGCCTGCACCTGCCCACCCGTGGCAGACACACTGGCCGGCGGCGCAGTTGCAGCGCCGGCCGCTGGTGCGCCCGCCGCGGCAGGCGTTTGACCGGTCATCGCCGCACGCAAGGTGACGGCGAGCTTGGTCGCGTCGGCATTCTTCAGGTACACCACGTAGATGTTGCCGGCCGCACCATTGCCACTGGCCGGCTGGTCGAGCTTGTCAATCAGTGACCTCACCAGGGCAACGCGGGCCGGATTGGCAGCCCGCAGAATCAGCGTGTTGGAGCGCGGCTCGGCAATCAGCGTGGTCTTGAACGAGGTATCGCCACCGACGGTTGCGCCAGCGGAGGACTCGATCAATCGCAACACCAGAGGCGCCAGATCCACCGCAATCGCATGCTTGAGCGCAATCACATCGACACCCGTGGCGTTGGCCACATCCATGGCGGCAATGATGCGCGCCAGACGCCGCAGGTTATCCGAATAGTCGGTGATGACCAGCGAATTGTTGCCCGGGTTGGCGTTGATGGTGTTGTTCGGGCTGATCAAGGGGCGCAGCACCGCCACCAGATTGTTGGCCGCCTCAAAGTTGAGCCGGAAAATTTGCGTGCTGATCTGGTTACCGCTTGCCAGGTCAGCACCGCTGGCGGCGTTGTCGCTGACCGTGACAGCCGAGCTTTGCAGTTTGGCGTCCGCCTCCGGCACTACTTTGTACAGACCAGCCGACTCCACCATGGTGAAGCCCTGCAGTCGCAAGGCGGCCAGAAACTGGTTCATTGCCGCAGTTCGACTGACCGGCTTTTCCGTCACCAGCGTCAGCGTACCCTTGACGCGCGGATCCACCACCACATTGAAGCCGGTGATGCTGGCCATGGTCCGCGCCACGGCATCAATTTCGGCATTGCTGAAGTTCAGCGTAACGGGTTCAGCCGACCGGACTGCGGTCGCAAGCAGCAGCATGCTGATGGCCAGGCAACACACCATGCCGAAGGGACGCCGGAAACTGGTAAATTTCATACAGATTCAACCCACTTTGATGATGGCTCGGGCACCGTCGCGACGCCCGATGATGTTCAGAAGATTGGACAAAGCCTCCAGGCGCTCCGGCGGGGCACTGGCAACGCCCTCAAACCGGAATTTTGAGCCCACCCACTGACCACTGCCGGACAATTGTAGACTGCCCTCCAGCGTCTCCAGCGCAATGCTGGGGCTGGCGCCACCGAGCAGCGAGATGCGATAACTGCCCATCGGTTTGAGTGTTGACAGGCGAGACGACATCTGCGTTGCATCGAGTTGCACACGCCCACCCAGCAACAGGCGACCCGCGGCCCACTGCAGCGTCAGGCCCTGCGTCGTGAGCGTCAGCTGACCATCGGCTTGCACCGTGTTCCAGGGGGTTCCCAGTCCGGTCAGCCACTGCGCCGGCCACTGCGACAGGCTGTCCGCCAGCGCCAGTTCGGTGCCGGACCAACGTGGCTGTATCGTCACACGCCAGGCCTGCTGCATGCAGCAGTCGGCCTGGATTTCAGCACGCAAGCCACCCCAATGGGGGCTAAGCACCCAGACCAGTCTTCCCGGCAGGCTGCTGGCGTCACTGCTGCCGGCACCACCGGCCAGACCGAGACGGGCCGAGCCATGCCAGACGGTCCCCTGGGCGTCATCCAACACCACCCGCCCGTTAAGGGCCGCTTGCAGCGGCTCGGTCAACCAGCGCGCGGGGGCAAGAAACAGGGTAGCCAGCAACAGTCCGAGCAAAGCGCCAGCGCTCGCCCATGACCAAGGAGGGGTCAGTTGCCGGGTCACTTGAGGTTCAGCGTCACAGTGCCATCCCAGTTGCCACTGGCGCCGCGCAACAACCGCGCCTCGCCCGGAACCGCACGCACATTGAGTCGGACCTGTAGCAACCACTGGGCCAGGGCGTCGGCCGAAGCGCCCTTGAAAGTCACGGTTGCACGGTCACCCGCGATCTGTAACTGTGCTGTGGCACCGAATGACTTGACCGATGCATCGAGCAAGCGCCGCGCCTCATCCGCTGCAATCCGCGGCTGTGCCTGCAAGGCTTGGGCCTGCGCCTGAAGACTGCGCATCTGCTGCAGTTGCGCGTCCAGCAGCAAGCGCTGGCTTGCCGCCGAGCGCAAAGTAAGCAGCGCTGGGGCGATGGCCAGCCACCACAGGAGAGCAGCCAGTACCAACATTGCGGCACCGAGCAGCCATTGGCGCTCGCGTCTGGCCAGGGCCTGCCAACGCGCAGCCAAAAGCGAAGAAAAGTTCATGGTGCCACACCCTGTTTGACAAGCAGCGCGTCGCCCTCGGCGCTGACTGCATAAGCCTGGGGTTTGAGCTTGAAGGCAATCGCCGAAATCTCCTCTGGCTTGAGCTTGAGCCCCTTGAGTCTGAGCTCGCCCGCGGCAAATTCCAGCGCCGTCGGTATGCTGCCGGCCGGTGCCGCCAGACCGAACGCTGCCAGCATGACTTCCATATCGCGTGGCGTTGCCGCGCCGCTGGCCTGCTGCAGCAAAGCCACCTCCTTGTTCATCTGGACCACCGCGTCGACCACCACGCGCACCTGGGGGAAAGTGCTGGTCAGCACTTGCGCAATGGCGCCGCGCTGCGCCGTGATCCGCGCTTGTTCGCGCCAGGCCCAGGCATTGAGACCAACCAGATTGATCAGAAGCAGCGCCAGCACGGCAAAGCGCGCAGGGCGCCAGCGCGGGGCCCGCAACAGACTGACAAGAGAGTCCGACAAACGCTTTCTGGTTCTGGCCCCACTTGAATTGGCCAGATCAAACTGCGCCAGATCCCAGGCCGACTGGATCGCCTGCAGACGCCGCTGACCCACCGGCAGCAAGCTGGCGCTGCGTTTGAACAGTTGCTCGGCCAGCGTCGCCACGGCTGGCTCAGCCACCAGAGGGCGCGTCTCTGGCCAGTTCAACAAGGCCACCGACGCCTTCGACAACGGCCACAGCGCGACCGCGCCACCATTGCCCAAAACCAGTTGTGCCTGCTCCGGCTCCCCGGTAACGTAGAGCGCGTCACTCAGTACATCAGGAGCAAACTCGGGCACGATCCGGCTGACCGGCCGTCCCGACTGCTCCAGCGCCTGCAGCGCCGAACGCAGCCAGGCCTTGTCGCAGGCAGCCACCCAGACCGGCGTGTCTTCGCTGGCCTGCGGCTCCAGCGCAAAGTGCAGTTGCGCCGTCTCATCTAGCAACTGGTCTTCCAGCAAACCTTCCAGCACGGCACGCAGGCGCGACGGACCGCCCTCCTGGAACAGGCGTCGCCCCAGCGTACCGCGAGGCAACTGGACGCGGTGCCAGGACAGCTTGTCGGCACTCACCAGCGCCACCACCTCGATCGAGTTGTCGGCCTGCGGCAGCAGCGCCAGCGGTACCCGCGACTGCTCGCCCACCACGCGCCCGTCCGGACTGAGCAGATAGTCGTACAAGTCAGCCGAAGCGGAAGAAAGGGTGATGATGAGAGTGGTCATACGCAGGTCTTGCCGCTCATTGTAAGGGGGCCCCCGGTGCCAGCGCGCCACGTTTGCGCGCCAGCATTTTCACCTCCATACCGTTGCGCTGCACCAGCGATTGCTCCTGCACCAGGGTCTGCTCCACCTGCAAAATGCCACGCACTTCAAAGAAACGGCTGGCCACGCCGTGCTCGGCTTCCGTGAAGCGCGCCCCGGCAGTGCCGGCGATCTTGCTGGCTTCGCTCAGTGTCGTCAGGTGCGACAGCTCCCGGGCTCTCACAAAGCGGCTCGCATCGGCCATCTCGAAGGCGTCGACACAGGCATAAATCACCTCGGGCGCGGCGGTATTGAGGTTGACCGGCGTGCGCACCGGCAACAGTGTGATGTAAGGGCGCAAGCTGGCAAGGCTGCGCGGCGACAAACCAAGCCAGGTCAGCTGATCGAGTTCCTGCGGCGCCAGGGGCAAGGCCATATTGGAGCGACTCGCTATGCTTGTGTCCTGCACCAGGAGCAAATTTTCGATCACGAGTGCGAGCTCACTCGCCGGCAGGTTCATCAAGTCAAACAGGCGGGTAAAGGCCAGCCGGCTTGGTTCATCCACCTTGCCGTTTTGTATCAGGTTGGTCACGTTCAGCCTGGACTGCAGGTCAATGATCTGCCCTGACAAAAAGGCATCCTGGGTGTCGTCGGCAAGCATCGCATCGCTGCGGTCGGCAGCCAGGAAGGTGGACAAGCGCGCCTGCTCCAGCGGCACCGCCCAGGGTTCGGCCAGATGATCAGCACCGCCCTTGCGCGCGTCTTCGCGCAGGATCAGCCGCGCCCAGTCGAGCGCGCCCGTGAGCACCCAGCCTGACTGCGTGCGGCCGCGCTCGGCGGCCTCGACCTCCACCGCACGCCACTGCTGCCACAAGGCGCTGGCCGCCAGCGTCGCCACCAGCACCACCGTCAGCATGGCCGTCAGGATCGCGGCGCCGCGCTGGCGCTGCCACCTCATTTGCCGCCTCCGACGGTAGGACGCAGCCAGTCGCGCGTGATCGTGCCCGTCAGTGCCTGACCCGGGGCCAAGGTCAGGACAAGTCGAACCGCGTCCGGCGTCGGCGGCTCGGCAGTTGGCTTGGCGTCCACTGCGGCCCCTGCACTTGACAGGGGGTTGCTCCAGGCGTCGCCGCGGAAATAGAAGATCTGCCACTGATCAAGCGCCGCGATCTGCACCTCCCGCAGCCGGTCGTCTTCGGTCGGACTTTGCGCCCATTGCGCGGCCTTCTGCCACGCCGTCTGCAACTCGCCACGCGTTTGCAAAGGGGGCGACTGCCAACGCAGCCACTGACCCTGCCCCTCAACGCTGCGGCGCGACCAGGCCACCACACTCGGGCCCGCGCCCGGGTCGACGCTGCTGCGACGCAAGATGCGCAGTGCCCTACCGTCCCAGTCCAGACTGGCCGTGTTGGGCTGCAAGACCAAAGCGTCCAGATCAGCGCCCCACTGCGCCAAGCCCGCCTGCAGGGCATAGACCTCATCGGAATACTGGCGCATCTGGGCCTGCGAGCGCGTCATGCCGTCCAGTCCGCGCCAGCTCAAGGCGGCCATCAAGGCCAGCAGGCCGATCGCCACCAGCAACTCGATCAGCGTGAAGCCACGCAGCACTCGCAGACCAGGCCGGTGGCGACGCATCAGTAGCGCCCCACCACGGTCGACAGGCGCAGCACCGGCGACTCTTCCTTGTTGACCTGCGCATCGATACGCAGAAAATTGGGGTTGGGCGTCGGACGCACCGCCAGCGCCACCGTAAAGACGATGCCAGCCTGCTCACACAGGATGCTGTTGTCGCCCACCCCCGGCATCTGCTTGGCCAGACGCACTTTGATCAATTCGTTTTCGGCACAGGTCTGGGCCAGCAACAGGTCCGACTGGCGCTGCGCATTGCGCGTCAGGGCCGCACTGGCTTGCAGACCGGCCGTCAGTGCAATCGCCACAATGCCAAGCGCAACCAGCACCTCAATCAGGGTAAAGCCACGCTGCCCGCCTATGAATCTCATGGCAGCGCCGTCTTGAGCGAAAAAGGTCGCACCCCGTCGGTGCTCAGCCGCACACTTTTCCCGGGTGCACGACTGGAGATCAGGGACAGTTCCTGCGGACCAATGATGGGCTCGGGGCCGAGCGTCAGCAAGACCGTGCCCGCCACTCCGGCAACCTGGGTGTCGGGGTCCAACCACTGCTGGGGCAACTCCGGTCCGCTCAACCCCTCGAACCGAAATCCGTCTTCGGTGGCATGCCAGCGCACCGGCACGCCGCTGACACGGGAGCGCGCACGCGCCGACTCCAGCAGAGCACTCAATCGTTCGGCGTCACGCTCGAGTTGCACCAGGGAAGCATCGCGCATGGCAAAGCCGACGCCGACCGAGGCCATGGCCACGATGGCCACCACGACCAGCAATTCGAGCAAAGTAAAGCCGGAGCCCGATCGCTCAGGGCTGCCAGCTGCCAATGTCCGCATTCTTGCCCTCACCACCCGGCTGTCCGTCGGCGCCCAGTGACATCACATCGACTTCGCCTTTAACGCCGGGATTGAGGTAAACGTAAGGTTTGCCCCATGGGTCATTGGGCAGCAGGTCAAGGTAGGACTTCCAGTTCGGCGGTACCGGCGCGGCAGCGGGCTTGGTCAGCAAGGCCGCCAGGCCCTGTTCCGCCGTCGGATAACGCTGGTTGTCGAGCCGGTAGAGCTTGAGCGCCTGCATCAGGTTGTTGACATCGGTCTTGGCGGCCGTGACGCGGGCGTCGTCGGCCCGGTCCAGCACATTGGGCACAATCAGGGCCGCCAGCACGCCTATGATCAGCAGCACCACCATCAACTCGATCAGCGTAAAGCCGTCCTGAATTCGGCGGCGCAATGTTGCAGGATTAAATTTCATGGGCTTGCATCACTTTAAAATCTTGGGCGCTTCAATGATAATCGTTCTATGAAGACACAATCCCTGCGCCTGTGGTGGCTGCGCATTGCCACTTTCCTGCTGGCCGCTCTGGCAACAGCCAGCGCCGCTTACTGGACGCTGAAGTGGAGCGCGCCAGCCTCCGCCAGTTCCGCGTCGGGCCCTGCACTGTCCTTCGCCCGCGCGGCCCAGACCGACCCGCAAGTGGTGGCACGTTTGCTCGGTGGCGGCCAGAAGGCGGTTGTTGCCCTGGTGGAAAGCGCAGCCAGTCACTTCAAGCTGATGGGCGTCGTGGCCAATCGGGCGCACGCTGGCACCGCCCTGATTTCGGTCGATGGCAAACCGGCACGCCCGTACCAGGTTGGCGCCGCGCTCAACGAGTCGCTGGTGTTGAAATCGGTGGCCCCCCGCAGTGCGGCGCTCGCCGCCAGCGCTGACGCTCCGGTCTCCTTCACGCTGGAGTTGCCGGTGCTGGCCAGCACCCCAAGCAGCACGGCTGCGCCCGCTGGCGCAGCGGCTGTTGCGCCGGCCCCGGCGGCTGCCGCTCCACCCGCACCGCTGTCAGGCAGGCAGCCCCGCTCCCGAGCGGGCAGATCCAGCTCTGATTCTGAATAAGAAAATCCAGCGCTAGCGCTGGAGCGCCGTGCGCATGGCGTCAACCACGGCTGAATAATCGGGCTTGCCAAAAATGGCGCTGCCGGCAACAAAAGTGTCGGCGCCGGCATCTGCCACGCGGCGTATGTTGTCGACCTTGATGCCACCATCGACTTCAAGCCGGATGTCCTTGCCGCTGGCTGTGATGCGCCTGCGCACCTCCTCGATCTTGCGCAGCGCCGAATCGATGAAGCTCTGACCACCAAAGCCCGGATTCACGCTCATGATGACGACCAGGTCAATCTCCTCGATTACCCAGTCCAGCACATCGAGCGGCTCGGCTGGGTTGAATGCCAGGCCGGCCTTGCAGCCCTTTCCCTTGATCACCTGCAGACTGCGGTGAACATGGCCTGATGCGTCCGGGTGAAAACTGATCAGATCGGCGCCGGCCTCGGCAAAGGCGCTGGCCAGCGCGTCGACCGGCTGCACCATCAGGTGCACATCGATCGGCACGGCCAGGCCGGCCGCCGTTCTGGCATGGGGCTTGAGCGCACTGCAAATCATCGGCCCGAAGGTCAGATTCGGTACGTAGTGGTTATCCATCACATCAAAATGGATCCAGTCGCAGCCGGCGGCAATGACGCTTTTCACTTCTTCGCCCAGGCGGGCAAAGTCTGACGACAGAATGGAAGGGGCAATGCGGTAGTTCATGTCGGGAGTTTAATCAGATAGCATTGGCTTATGTCCAAGTACCAGTTTCGCGTCGAAGTCGTACCCCGTTATCTGGCCGAACAGTCGGATCCGGAGCAGGATGTGTACGCGTTTTCCTACGCCATCACCATCACCAATGTCGGTGAAGTCGCTGCCCAACTGATCTCCCGCAGCTGGAACATCAATGATGCCCGCGGACATACCGAACGCGTCAAGGGGCTGGGCGTGGTTGGGCATCAACCCCTGTTGCAGCCACGGCAATCTTTCCAGTACAGCAGCGGCACCCGCTTGCGCACCCCCACCGGCACCATGCACGGCAGCTTCTTCTGCGTCGCCGAAGATGGTGAGAAATTTGAAACCGATGTGCCAATGTTTGTCCTGGATGCGCTCAGCGCCGGTGACGGCCGGCGCACCCTGCACTGAACGATGGGCGAATTTGACCTGATAGCACGCTACTTCAAGCGACCGGCAACCCGCGCGGCGCTGGGTGTGGGTGATGACTGCGCCCTGCTGCAACCAGCGCCGGGAACGCAGTTGGCCATTTCCAGCGACATGCTGGTCGAGGGCCGACACTTCCTGGGTACCGTCGATCCGCGCAAACTCGGACACAAGGCGCTGGCAGTGAATCTGAGCGACCTGGCCGCCTGCGGCGCCAAGCCACTGGCCTTTACGCTGGCGCTGGCACTGCCACGCGCTGACGAAGACTGGCTCGCCGCATTTTCCGCTGGCTTGCTGGCACTGGCCGACGCCCAGGGCTGCGAACTGGTTGGCGGCGACACGACCCAGGGACCGCTCAACATCTGCATCACGATCTTCGGTGAAGTTCCCGTGCTTGACGGCCAATCACTGGCTTTGCTGCGCAGCGGCGCCAGGCCCGGTGACGACCTCTACGTCAGCGGCACGCTGGGCGACGCCAGAGTAGCGCTCGAAGTTTTCCGCGGCACGCTGTCGGTGCCAGCACCGGTGTTTGAGATGGCACGCTCACGCATGGAGCAACCCACACCCCGGGTCGCCCTGGGCATGGCGCTGCGCGGCATTGCCAGCGCGGCAATCGACGTCAGCGATGGTCTGCTCGGTGACCTGGGCCACATCCTGACGCAATCAGGCGTTGGCGCGACGGTACAGGCTGATGCCGCCAGCGCGCTGGTCGCGTCCCGAAGCATTTACCGCGACAACTCGACCCTCCCTGGCCAGACCATCGGCATCGATCAGTGGCGCAGCCTGGCCCTGGCCGGCGGCGACGATTACGAGTTGTTGTTCAGCGCTCCCGCTTCGACCCGCGCGCAAGTAGCGCAAGCCGCCGAGTCGAGTCAGACTGCCGTCACGCGGATCGG
>QYPX01000052.1 GCA_007280205.1 Comamonadaceae bacterium | reverse complement strand
GCACTGGCACTGGCACTGGCACTGGCACTGGCACGGTCACGGTCACGGTCACGGGCTCCGGTGTTGCGGGCAGCGGCACTTCAACGGCTTGCGCTGCAGCTTCCTGTGGCAGCGCCGACCACAGTTCGGCTTCAACGCTGAGCGTGGCAGCTTCCCGCTTCCAATGCACGCCCCAGGTCAGGGCGGCAAGCAGGAAGGCATGTGCCAGCACAGCCAGCGCCAGCGCGCGCAACAGACCGGGCGCTGGCGGCGGAACGAAGTCAAGGCGATCGGTGGCGGCCAGCATGCGGCGTACTACTGAGGTTTCTGAAATTCGTGACACCGCCCAACAAAAGCGGATACCGCATTGTCATTGCGGGCCAGACCCGCAATCCAGTGGTGGTGGAGCACTGGATCCCGGATCAGAGCTTGCCCCGGGCTCGATCCGGGGTCCGGGATGACAGCTGCTGAGTCCGGGATGACAGCTGCTGAGTCTGGAATGACAGATGCTGAGTCTGGAATGACGGCTGCGGAGTCCGGCATGACAGTGTGTTTCTTGGTGCGCGTCATGATTTATGGAAAGCTCAATAGTTGGCAAGTTGCACTGACAGGCCAACGCGGGCAATGCCGGCACGCTGCAGCGTGTCCATCAGCCTGACGACGGCTTCATACTTGATGTTCCTGTCGGCACTGATGACGACCGCCGGGTTGCTGGCGTCACTTTGCGCCTGTTTGACCGCAGCGACAATGGTCTGAAGGGTCAGTGTGCTCGACTTGTCCTTGAGTTTGAGCTCCAGTGCTTCATTCTTGCCGATCACAATCTGGATCACCTGATCGGGTTGCTTGGCGGCCTTGCCGACACTGGGCAGGTCAATCATGCTGGGTGTGATGAGCGGCGCGGTCACCATGAAGATGATGAGCAGCACCAGCATCACGTCGATGAAGGGCACCATATTGATTTCGTTGATGGTGCGCCGACCACGTCCACGACTGACCAGGGAGGGCATGCTCAATCTCCTCTTATTGACCGGAGGCCGACTGCGCGCCGACGTTGCGCTGCAGGATGTTGGAGAACTCTTCGATGAAGGTCTCGAGTTTGATGGCAATGCGGTCGATGTCACGCGCAAAACGGTTGTAGGCCACCACAGCCGGTATCGCGGCAAACAGGCCGATGGCGGTCGACACCAGGGCCTCGGCAATGCCGGGTGCCACCGTGGCCAGCGTGACCTGCTGCAAGGAGGCCAGACCGGTGAAGGAATGCATGATGCCCCAGACCGTGCCGAACAGGCCGACATAGGGCGAGACCGAGCCGACCGAGGCCAGGAAGGACAGATGCGTTTCAATAACGTCCATTTCGCGCTGGAAACTCGCTCGCATGGCGCGCCGCGCACCGTCCATCAGGGTGTTGGTATCGGTAATGCGTTTTTCGCGCAGCTTCTGGTACTCGCGCATGCCGCTGGCAAAAATACGCTCCATCGGGCCGGAATTGCGGGCGTTTTTGGCCGCCGCAGAATAAAGGTCATTCAGGCTGGTGCCCGACCAGAATTCGCGCTCGAACAAGTCGTTCAGTGACTTGACCCGGTGCAAGGCAAACAACTTTCGAAAGATGGCGGCCCAGCTTGATACCGAGATCAGCACCAGCAACAGCATCACCAGTTGCACCACCAGGCTGGCGTTGAGGACCAGGTGGAGAATCGACAAGTCTTGGTTCATTTCAGTATTTCCAGAAGGTCTGCCGGCATGCGCGCCGGCTTGTAGTTCAGGGCATCGACCCAGCCAATGCGAATGCTGGCTTCACACAGCAGGATGTTTTCAGATCCGGTTTTCTGCCAGGCCTGCTGCTGCATGGTCAGTGAAGCGCGGCCAAGCTCCCGTGGCCGGGCTGTCACCAACAGTTCATCGTCGAGCCGGGCCACGCGGTGATAGCGCAGACTGGCCTCACTGACGACGAACATGCCACCGCTGCGCTGACGCAGGGCTTGTTGTTCTAGCCCGAGAGAGCGCAGCCACTCGGTGCGCGCGCGCTCAAAAAACTTCAGGTAGTTGGCGTAGAAGACAATGCCGCCGGCGTCGGTGTCTTCCCAGTAGACCCGCACCGGCCAGCAAAATTCGGTCTTGTCTGGTGTTGCCTGCTTCATGCGCGACCAACTCGGTTCATTGGTGTGGCTGCAGCCGGTCGGCACCCACCTCCGCCGCGCGCAAGCGTGGTGCCAGCTCATTGAGTACCGCGTTGACATACTTGTGGCCATCGGTACCGCCAAACTCCTTGGCCAGTTCAATGCATTCGTTGAGGACGACGCGCCAGGGCACATCCAGACAATGCTGGAGCTCAAAAGCGCCAATCCAGAGAACGCCGTGCTCTATCGGTGAAATTTCATCGAGCTTGCGGTCCAGCAGCGGCACGATCAAGGCGTCAAGCGCTGCCATTTCCTTGCTGCAACCGTTCAGCAGCAGGGCAAAGTGCGCCGCATCGGATTTTGAAAAGCCAGCCAGCTCGCGCGTGAAAGCGTCAATCTCGCTGACATCGTTTTTGCCGACCAGCTTCTGGTAAAGGCCTTGCAGCGCAAACTCGCGGGCGCGCGTGCGCTCGGACTTGGCCTTGGCCTTGCGCACACCGGTCGCGGTCAGCCCGGTCTTGCTCTGGCGCGGCGGGCGTTTGGACGCAGTGGTGCTTTGCGGGTCGGTCATCAAATTTCTTCCAGCAGGTTGGCCATTTCGACGGCGACACGGGCGGCGTCGCGCCCCTTTTCGGTTTGTCGGGCCAGCGCTTGCTCCAGGTTCTCGGTGGTCAGGATCGCATTGGCGATCGGCAACTGGTAATCGAGCGCCACCCGGCTGACGCCAGCGCCCGATTCGTTGGCCACCAGCTCAAAGTGATAGGTTTCGCCACGGATGATGCAGCCCAGCGCCACCAGCGCGTCGTACTTCAATTTCCCGGCCATGGCCATCAAGGCCACCGGTACTTCCAGCGCCCCAGGGACTTGCACCAGGTCGATGTTTTTCTCGGCCACGCCAAGGGCCAGCAGTTCGGCCTTGCAGGCTTGCGCCAGTTCGTTGGTGATGGCCTCGTTGAAGCGCGCCTGTACCATGCCAATCGTCAATTTCCTGCCGTTCAAGCGGCTGTCGGTGGAAGCCGGGCTTCCTTTGTCTGCACCAAACATGGTTTCTTTCTAATTGGTTGGGGACAGAGCTGGCTCGCTTCGCGTAGCTGCGGTCTGTCCCACAAAGTTATTATTTTGTAATGTAGCCGACGATTTCCAAACCATAGCCGGTCATGCTTGGCATGCGCCTTGGGTTGCCCATCAGCTTCATTTTGTGAACACCGCACTCGCGCAGCACCTGTGCGCCTATGCCGTAGCTGCGCAGGTCCAGACGCTCGCGCTCCGGGCCGTGGCTGGATTTGGCAGTTCCTTCAAACTGCGACAACAACTGCTCGGCAGTTTCGCCGCAGTTGAGCAGTACCACCACGCCCCGACCCTCAGCCGAAATGCGCGCCAGACTGGCATCCAGACTCCAGGAGTGCATGGCACGCCCGACTTCCAGGGCGTCGAGTACCGACATCGGTTCGTGTACCCGTGCCGCGACGGTGTCCGCAGGGTCCCACTGACCTTTGACCAGCGCCAGATGAAGGCCGTGCGTGATCTTGTCCTTGAAGGCGTGCGCGGTGAATTCGCCGAAAGCGGTTCTCAGGGCGCGCGAACCTACCTTGCTGACCAGCGATTCAACACGGCTGCGGTGTTCAATCAGATCGGCGATGGTGCCAATCTTCAGACCGTGCTGGGCTGCAAACAACTGCAGGTCGGGCAGCCGCGCCATGGTGCCGTCGTCCTTCATGATCTCGCAAATCACCGCAGCCGGACTGCAGCCGGCCATCGCTGCCAGATCGCAACCCGCTTCGGTGTGGCCAGCGCGCATCAGGACGCCGCCGTCAACGGCTTGCAGTGGGAAGATGTGGCCCGGTTGAACCAGATCCTCTGGTTTGGCATTTCTGGCAACGGCCGCCTGCACCGTGCGCGCGCGGTCGGCAGCAGAGATGCCGGTGGTGACACCCTCGGCTGCCTCAATCGAAACCGTGAAGGCGGTCGCTTTCTTGTCGCCGTTGCGCAAGGTCATGGGCGGCAGCTCGAGACGCTCGCAGTGTTCGCGGCTCAGGGTCAGGCAAATCAGGCCGCGTCCGAAGCGCGCCATGAAGTTGATTGCATCGGGCGTGACGTGGTCGGCTGCCAGCAGCAGATCGCCCTCGTTTTCGCGGTCTTCTTCATCGACCAGAATCACCATGCGTCCGGCGCGCAGGTCGGCAACAATGTCTTCAACCGGGGAAATGGCAACAGGAGAGAGGGCGCTCATGCAGGGATCTTTCAGGAAGCAATAGGGGAGGGCGACGCGACCTCCGGCTGGAGCATGCGCTCCACGTAGCGCGCGATCAAATCGATTTCCAGGTTCACTGCCGAGTCGACGCCCAGGCTACCCAGCGCCGTGTTTTGCACGGTGTGGGGAATCAGGTTGATATGGATCTCGCAACCCTGCGCAAGGTCGGCAACGCGATTGACCGTCAGGCTGACGCCATTGACCGTGATCGAGCCCTTGTAAGCCAGGTATTTGGCCAGGGCGGTGGGCGCTACCAGATGCAGTTCCCAGCTTTCACCCAGCTGCGCGAAATGGCTGACCCGGCCGATGCCGTCGACATGGCCTGAGACCAGATGCCCACCGAGCCGGTCGTTGGCACGCAGTGCCTTCTCCAGGTTGATGGGGCCGGTCTGATCAAGGCCGGCGGTCTTGCTCAGCGATTCGGCCGAGATGTCGATGCCGAACTCGGCGCCGCCAGCGTTGAGCTTGGTGACCGTCATGCAGGCGCCATTGAGGGCAATGCTGTCGCCCAAGACCACATCGTCAAGGTAGCTGGCCGGGCAGGCGATCGTGAGTTGCTTGCCGTGGCTGCTTGAGTTGCCAAACGATTGAACGCTGACGATGCGTCCGACGCCGGTGATGATTCCAGTAAACATGGGGCTATTTTCGCAGGGAAAGGGTCCCCGGGCCGGCCAGGGCGCGAAACTTGTCGATCAGAACCGGTCCCGCCCCGCAATTCGAGCCACGAGGCGAAGGTCCGGGCCAAGTCTGTCGCTGCTGATGAACTCCAGGGCCAGGGCCTCGGACAGGGCAGACAAGGGGCCAAAACTGGCCATATCCCGACCCTTGCCAATCATCTTGGGTGCCAGGTACAGCACGATCTCGTCGACCAGACCGGCAGCCAGCAGGGCGCCGTTCAACGCGGCACCGGCCTCGACGTGCAATTCATTGATTTCGTGGTCAGCCAGGTCGCGTAGCATGGCTACCAGATCGACTCTCTGATCGGTCCCGGGCAGCTGGCATACCCGAGCACCTAGTGCTTCGAGAGCGACGCGCCTGCCGGCGTGCTGGCTGGCGGTGTAAATATGGCAGGTCCGCTGGACCTTGAAAAGCTTCGCGCCCAACGGTGTTTCCAGCCGGTTGTCCAGCAAGACCAGCTGCGGCTGGCGCTCGGTTGGCACGAGCCTCACGTCAAGTTGCGGGTCGTCCGCCAGCACCGTACCCAGACCGGTCAGCACGGCACAGGAGCGAGCCCGCCAGGCATGGCCATCGCTGCGGGCTTCCTCGGAGGTCAGCCACTGGCTGGCGCCGCTCTCCAGCGCTGTTTTGCCATCCAGCGAGGCCGCCAGCTTCAGGCGCACCCAGGGCGTGCGGCGCAGCATGCGGCTGAAAAAACCGATATTGAGTTCACGCGACTGCACTGCGCCGGGACCCACTTCGACAGTGATGCCGGCGGCGCGCAAGCGCGCAAAGCCTTGCCCGCCGACCAGCGGATTGGGGTCAAGCAGTGAGGCCACCACTTTCTTGATGCCGGCGGCAATCAAGGCATCGCAGCAAGGCCCGGTGCGTCCCTGATGCGAGCAGGGTTCCAGCGTCACATAGGCGGTGGCGCCGAGCAGGCTGTGACCCTGTGCCTGTGCATCACGCAAGGCCATGATCTCGGCATGCGGCGCGCCAGCGCGCTGGGTGAATCCTTGCCCGAGCAACCGACCCTCGGCACTGGTGAGGACGCAGCCGACGTGCGGGTTCGGCGAACTCAGCAGCAGGCTTTGTTGTGCCAGGCTCAGGGCGAGGGCGATGAAGTCTTGCATGGGCCGTGCAGTTTACCGCCTGGCGGCCAGAGGCCGCCGTTGGTCGGTTGGTTGCACGGCTCGGCGCCGACTTGCGCTAATCTGCCAGCCATGAAATTTCGCCCCTTTTCCCTTCGCCAGACGCGCGGATTCACCATGATCGAGTTGCTGGTCGTCGTCGCCATTGCGGCCATCCTGGCGACGATTGGCATTCCGGCGCTGCAGGGGACGCTGCGCGACTTTCGCCAGAAGTCGGCGCTTTCGCTGCTCGTGAGTGACCTCAATCAGGCGCGCGGGGAGGCGATCAAGCGCAACAGCCGGGTCCTGCTGTGTGTGCGCGATGCCGCCGGTACCGCTTGCGCGGCCAGTACCAACTGGCTGTCGGGCTGGCTGGCCTGCATCGATTCGAATAACGACGGTGCCTGTGACGCTGCCACTGCCAGCAGTCCCAACCCCTTCATCGTGCGTCCGGCGCTCGATGCGTCCCTGACTCTGAGCGTCACGGACGCGGCGTCGGTGGCGCTTTCGAATATCCGGCTGAACGCCAATGGCAGCCAGGGTGCCGGAAATTCGGCGGCAACCCTGACGCTGGGTGGAACCTGGTCGGGTGCAGTGGCGAACACCGTGACCGTGGCCGGCACCGGCAATATTTCCAGGCATTAGGTGGCACGCATGAGGCAAACCCGATTGAATCGACAAAAGTCTTGCCGGGGTGAGGGTGGATTCTCGATGATCGAGGTCCTGGTCACCCTGTTGATCATTTCGCTGGCGCTGCTGGGAACTGCGGGCTTGCAGGCGTATTCCATGCGGCTCAACCAGGGCGGGCAGTTCCGCTCGCTGGCGGTTTTTCTGGCCGCTGATCTGGCCGAACGGATGGAGGCCAACCGGGCCAGCGCGCTGGCTGGCGGCTATGTGGTGTCGAGCACGATTGGCGCTGATTTTCTGGCCGGCGGAGCTGCCGTTAGCACGGCCTGCGTCGCTGCGGCCTGCAGCGCCGCCGCGCTGGCCGCTTACGACCTTTCTCAATGGCAAAGTGCTGTTGCCGCGACCCTGCCGCAGAGTTCCTGGTCAGTTGCGCAGGCGCTGAGCGGCAGCCAGAGTACTTATACCGTCACCCTCAACTGGGTTGACCGGCAGACCAATGCCAGCAGCGCTGCGGCAGACGCCAACTCTTCGTTCGGCAGCAATGCCGCAGGCACCGGTGAGAAGTTCTCCTATACCTCGAGCCGTACTTTTTTCAACTGATGTGATGAACCGTAGCACTTCCAAATTGATACTTTCCCGGCGGCCGGGAAGCAGCCGCGAGTCAGGTTTTACGCTGATCGAGATGATGATTGCCATCACCATTGGTCTTGGTATTCTGGCCGGCCTGGTCGGTGTGCTGGCCGCCAACTCGAACAACGCGCGCACCAATGACAGAACATCGGAGCTGATGAGCAACGGCCGCTACGCGCTCAACTCGATGAAGCAGGAGTTGCGTCAGGCCGGTTTTCGCGCCTACACCTGGGCCGAGCCGACTGCGCCCGGCGCGCTGGGAACCTTGACCAATGAATGTCTCGCCGCCGGCGAGACGGCGGGAACCTTTGTCTCCAATGTTCGTCAGGGTGTCTGGGGCGCCAACAACAGCAATCCTTTTTCTGCCTCCTGCATACCCAGTACCAGTTATGCCACTGGCAATGACGTTCTGCTTGTGCGCCGTCTGGCGGTCAACTCCGAAACACCCGTGGCCAACAAGCTCTATTTCCAGTCCAGCTACTCAACGGGCCAGATTTTTCGCGGTGCCACGGCACCGGTGTTTGCTGACGGACTGACTCCGGTAGAGAGCTTTCCTTTGCAGATCTATGTTTATTACATCAGCCCCTTCACGGTCTCTGAGCGCGAAACCCCACTGGTACCTGCCTTGTACCGGGTGGCATTGCAGAGCGACGGGTCCATGAGCCGGGAACTGGTTGCCAGTGGCATCGAGCACTTTCAGGTCCAGTATGGCAGGCTGACAGTTGCAGTCCCTGCAACGACACAGTTTTCTGACACGCTGACCGGGTCCTCAGTCAACACGGTGGCCAGCGACTGGGACAATGTTGAATCGGTGCGCATCTGGTTGCTGGCACGCAATGAAACGGCCGAGCCCGGCTACAGCAATACCAATAGTTATGTGATGGGTGATCAGACTTACGACTTTGCTGCGGCGCCCGACGGGTTTCGGCGTCAGCTTTTCAGTACCGTCGTTCAGTTGCGCAATTGAGGGAACCGAGCATGCGAACTCCATTGCGCTACGGAAAACCAGCAAGGCAGGGCGGGGCCACGCTGGTCATTGCCCTGTTGATTCTGGTTTTGATCATGATGATTGGCATCACCGCCGTCAGCACCTCCAACACCCAGTACAAGCTGGCGGGAAATCTGCAGTTTGAAGACGGGGCCATGAATAACGCGGAAGCGGCAGTTTCGGCCGCGGAGAACTGGCTTATCACCAGTACCAGTGCGGTGCCGCCAGTGCCGCATTATCTTGACGCCGGTTTCTCAACGGCCGGAACAACAACCGGCTTGTTGACGATCGCCTCCAGCAGCGCTCCATTGACGATGACCTGGAGCGACAGCAGTTCGGTCAGCGTCGGCGGTAACAGCGCGCAGCGCTACATCATCCAGTTGATGGCAACCAACAGCCTTCTGACTGGCTCCAGCGCCGCCGTTGGCCGGCAGTCTGCAGCCGTCTGCAACAAGGTCAACAACTACCTGATCACCGGGCGCGGCACCTCCCACCGAGGGGCGACCAAATTTGTTCAATCGTTTTACAGCGTTCTGAGCTGCCCATGATGCCAAGGAACTTTTCTATGTTCAAGTTAGCTGTCAAACCCATCTGGATTGCCACCTTGGCCTTGCTTGGTGCACTGCTGCTGGCTTTCAAACTGGCGCTGGCGATCACCGCCTTTACTCCATCGACCCAACCGGTCGGTTTTGTTGGGCAGGACGACATTACCAATTACAACCTGACCTCGGGGCGCGAACTGCTGTTTCGGGGGCAGTACGAAAAGGAGTACTGGGGCGGCAATCTGATTGCCTACGCTGTCAACAGTTCGGGTGACATTTCTTCCGCAACGCAGCCCTGGAACGGCGGTGCCGCCTATCAGATCGATCAGCAGGGTGCCAACCGCTTTATTGTGACCATGAATGGCGCTGGTGCTGGCATCCCTTTCACCTGGGCCAATGTTTCGGCCACACTGGCATCAACCGAACCGGTGCTTAATTTCCTGCGCGGCGATCGTAGCGCTGAGTTGCAGCAGGGGGGCACCTTGCGCCAGCGCGCATCGGCACTGGGGGATATTGTTCACTCCAGACCTTTTTACGTCAGTGACAGCAGCAGCGCTGTGCCGGCGCCGACTGTTTTTGTGGGCGCCAACGACGGTATGTTGCATGCCTTCAATGCCGCCACCGGTGCCGAACGCTGGGCCTATGTGCCGTCCATGCTGATTTCGAAAATGAAGAATCTGGCCATCACGCCTTACGTCCATGATTACTACGTTGATGGCTACGTCAATGTCGCGAGCATCCTGTCGGGCTCCAAGCGCGTCCTGGTCGGCGTTCTCGGCTCCGGCGGCAAAGGCATCTATGCGCTCGATGTCACCGGCAGCAGCCGTCTGGCACCGGCCACGGAAGCCGCTGCAGCTGGCAACGCACTGTGGGAAATCACACCGAGCACCATCAACAACGCTGCCAGTACGGCGTATGCCAATCTGGGTTATACCTATGCCAACCCGAGCATTGCCAAGGTGGCCGGTGTGGACGCCGTGATTGTGGGCAATGGCTACAACAATGGCGGTGACTACCAGGCCTATCTCTATGTCATCAACGCCAATACCGGCGCCCTGATTTCGGCCATCCGGGCGGGCACTTCGGGGACCGCAGGCAGCCCGAACGGCTTGTCCACTCCGGTCGCTATTGACAGTAACAGCGATGGCAGCGCTGACATCGTTTATGCCGGGGATCTGAATGGGACGATGTGGAAATTTGACTTGAGCGCGGCCAGCGCCACGGCGCTGCTGACCACTTCACCGGCCCAGCCCATCACCATGTCGCCTGGCGTGGCCAAGCACCCCAGCGGCGGGTACATGGTGAATTTTGCTACCGGTGCGGTGCTGACTGCGACAGACATGACCGACAGCTCGGTGTTCGCCGCTTACGGCATCTGGGACGGCGCGCCAGCGGCCAACGCCGTCTTGTTGACGCAAACCCTGACCGAACGCTGCTACACCTCAGGCGCTGATGTGGCAGCCACTCCCTGCGTCAATCGCGTTCGCACTGTCTCGGCCAATCAGCCGGACTGGACGGCGGGTGCCACGCACCACAAAGGATGGAAAGTCAACCTGCCTGCCGGAGAGAAAGTGGTTGGTGATGGCAGTTTTATTGAAAACGGGCGCTTTTACTTCAACGGCTACAACCCGACGGTTTCGACCGCCGTTCAATCGTCAACGGTCTACGGCGAAAACTGGTTGATGGAACTCGACTACCTGACGGGTGGTACGGCCCTCGCCAATTTGCCTTTTCTCGATCTGAGTGGGAACCACTCGCTCGATGATGATGACCGAGTCAAGTTCACACCAACCTCGCTCACTACCGACAGCATACCGGTTGGCAAGATGATTGGCATCGGTGTCATGTCGCAGCCGGTTCTGGTGCAACTGAGCACTTTGAACAACACCCTGTTCAATCAAAACCCGGATGTCACCATCGTGCCGGTCGATTTGGGAACAGCGCAGGGTGTCACAGGCGGACACTTTGACGTCGATGTGTTTTTTGCACCACCGACGGGCGGAGCCCGGGCGACCGCCACGATCACGGTGGGCACCACCGGTCAGACCGCCACTTATCCGGCGACCCTGGGCGCGATCACGGTCGATGGCGTCACCATCGTCTCGGGCTTGACGGTGACTGATATTCCCGATGGTGGCACCAATACCAGTACCAACAGGAACGCCAACGCTGAAACCATCAAGGACCTGGTGACCGGCGGCTTTACCGCGACCCGGTCCAGCAACGTGATCACCATCAGCGCACCGATGGGCGCCCAGTTCAACGGCAAGGCGATCAGCATAGCGGCTGGCACTTCGCAGACACTCGTGGCTGCCGCCGCGGCGGTGACCGCGGTGGCGGGTGTGACGGCGGTTGCGGCCGTGCGGCCCACCGGGTTCATCACATTCACTGGAACCAGCACGGATGAGTACGAGATAAACGACAACTTGAGTGGTTCGGCCATCAGAGTCGATGGCAACACTGCAGAAAGCAGCAAAATTCAAATCGGAAAGACCAAAACTGCGGTGCAGGCCGCGGCCAAGGTCGTCAGCGATATGGGTACCGGCGGCACCTACAAGGGTTACGTCGGCGGCAACTCGATCACGCCGCTGTGCGCCGCCAAGGCCACCAATGTCGTTTGTGTCATCGACACTTCGACCAATAGCAATGGCAGCAACAACGGAAAAGTCATTACCGTTGGCAGCATAAACAAAGGTGGTGGTTTGACGTTTACCACCACGGCGACTGCCGGTGGCGTGACCGGGGTCACAGGCGTCACGGCGGT
>QYPX01000203.1 GCA_007280205.1 Comamonadaceae bacterium | reverse complement strand
GATCCAGTCCCTGCTCGCCGCCCCGCAATCCGCCACCGCCACCGCCACCCCAACCCCAACCCCAACCTGAAACTGAAAAAGGAGTAAATCGCCATGGCTTCATTTGGACAGACCTTTGATGCATCCGCCGTCGAACCCAGCAATTACGACGTTCTGCCGCCGGGCAAGTACCTCGCACAAATCATCGCCAGCGAGATGCGTGCCACCAAGGATGGGAACGGCCAGTACCTGTACTTGGAACTCGACATTCTTGACAGCCAGCACGCCGGTCGCAAACTGTTTGACCGTCTGAACCTGGTCAACGCCAATCCGGATGCGGTCCAGATGGCTCAGCGCACCCTGTCTTCCATCTGCCGCGCCGTTGGCAAGTGGCAGGTCAGCAACTCCGAGCAGTTGCACTTGATCCCGCTGATAGCCGATGTGAGGGTGCGCCCACCCAAGGGCCAGTACGGCGAGAGCAATTCCGTTCGTTATCTCCCACGCACGCCGGCGGCCGCCAACGCAGCCTCATTTGCACCGGCGCCGCCGACTGCACAGGCGCCAGCAGCACACCCGGGCGTTGTCGGGCAAGCCCAGACGCCCCCAGCCAACGGCCTGCCCTGGAAGCGCCAAGCCTGAAGGACGGCACATGCCCGAGCATTTCAATCTGCAGGAGGCGGTTTGTCTGCCGGACTCCGCGTATGGCTGTCGTGAACGCCTGGCAACGCTGCAAAGTGAGATCACGTCGATCCGCATCCAGATCGCCACCACCGACATCCGGCGTCAGACCGAGAAGAAGACGCTCGATGCCGCGTGGTTCCACCGTGCGAAGACCGCGCTGCGCCTGAAGCAGCAGGAATTGGCGCAGGTGACTGCGCGTCTGGCAGGACTTACCGACCGACCGCACGGCTCAAAGCGCGACGCATTCAAGGACGCTTTGATTGAAGTGGTGCGTGCGCAGTTCGACGACGAGCAGTGGGCGGGGCTGGTCACGCGCGCCCGCTCGCTGAGTGAAACACAGGCAAAGCAGCATGGCTGAACTGCCCACTATCTGCAGTCCGACCCGGGACGCCATCTTCGCGGCCTACGAGGCAGACACCCATGATGGCTTTCGCAGCCATCTTGGCGCCTCTCTGATCGGCAAGGAGTGCGAACGCGCCCTTTGGTACGACTTTCGCTGGACCACGCTCAGCAAGCACCCGGGTCGTCTGCTTCGACTGTTCGAGACCGGCCAGCTGGAAGAAGCGCGCCTGGTGCGCAACCTGCGCAGAACGGGTGCGACCGTGCTGGAGGTGGATCCCGAGACCGGGCGGCAAATCCGTGTGCAAGCGCATGGCGGCCACTTCGGTGGCTCGCTTGATGGTGCGGCTCTCAATTTAATCGAGGCGCCCAAGACCTGGCACGTGCTCGAGTTCAAGACGCACTCGAGCAAGAGCTTCACAGATCTGGTGGCAAAGAAGGTCCAGATCAGCAAACCGCAGCACTTTGCCCAGATGCAAATCTATATGCATTTGACCGGCATCACCCGCGCCATGTACCTGGCGGTGAACAAGGATACCGACGATCTGCATGTCGAGCGTATTGAACTGGACAGCGCCTTCGCCCAAAAACTGCTCGACAAGGCCCAGCGCATCATCTTTGCAGCGGTGCCGCTGGCGCGCATCAGCGATGACCCGAGCTGGTACCAGTGCCGCCTGTGCGATCACGCAGCCCTGTGCCATGGAGGTGCCGACAGTGCGGTGGCGCCAGAGGTCAATTGCCGCACCTGTCTGCGCTCAACGCCGGTGGACGGCGGTTGGCAATGCGACTTGCATCAACGGGCGATCAACGACAGCGACCAGCGCACTGCCTGCGAACGCCACCTGTACCTGCCACAGCTGGTGCCGGGCACGCAAATTGACGCGGGAGTGGATTGGGTCGAGTACCAGTTCCCTGCTGGCCAGCGCTGGCGTGACACCGGATTTAACAAGCACACGAATACGTAAAGGAGTTCTGCCGTGAGTCTTACCCTTCGCCCATACCAAAACGCAGCCATCCAAGGCATCTACAACTATTTCAAGGACGAAACGGGCAATCCGTTGATCGTCATCCCGACCGCTGGCGGCAAGGCATTGGTCATGGCCAGTTTTATCGAGGGCGTGCTCAAGGTCTACCCGGATCAACGCATTCTGATCATCACCCATGTGCGCGAGTTGATCGAGCAAAACCACGCCGAGCTCAAGACTCTCTGGCCACAAGCACCCGCTGGCATCTATTCAGCCGGCCTCAAGAAGCGCGAAATCCGCGCCCAGATCCTGTTCGCTGGCATCCAGTCGATCCACAAAAGGGTCTACGACGTGCAGCAATGCGATCTGGTGCTGATCGATGAGGCGCACCTGATCCCGCGCTCCTCCAACACCATGTACCGCAAGTTTCTTGACGGCCTCAAACGCTTGAACCCCATGCTCAAGGTGATCGGTCTGACCGCCACACCCTACCGTCTGGACTCAGGGTTGTTGCATCAGGGCGAGGATTCGATCTTCACGGACATTGCCTATGAAGTGTCCGTGCGTGAGTTGATCGACCAGGGTTACCTGTCCCGAGTCATCTCCAAGCGCATGGCAACCGAACTCGATGTCTCCGGTGTCGGCACGCGCGCCGGCGAGTTCATCGCCAGGGATCTGGAGGCGGCAATTGATCAGGACGCCATCACACAGAGCGCGGTTAATGAAGTCTTCGCTTATGGCCATGACCGCAAGAGCTGGTTGATCTTTTGCGCCGGTGTCGATCATGCTTTCCACGTTCGAGATGCCATTCGTGCCAAAGGCGTGAGTTGCGAGACCATCGTCGGCGACACGCCAAGTGCCGAACGGGACGCCATCATCAGCGACTTCAAACTCGGCCGCATCCAGTGTCTGACCAACGCCAATGTACTCACCACCGGCTTCAATGCACCGGCGGTGGACCTGATCGCGATGCTGCGCCCGACCAAGTCGGCAGGCTTGTACGTACAGATCGTGGGTCGTGGTTGTCGGCTGGCGCCAGGCAAGACGGATTGTCTGGTGCTGGACTTTGCCGGCAACATTGCGCGCCACGGTCCGATCGATGCGGTCAAGCCCAAGCGTCCCAAAGACGGCTGTGACGGCGACGCCCCGGTCAAAGCATGCCCCGACTGCAACAGCATCGTGCACGCCGCCGTGCGTGAGTGCCCGGACTGCGGTCACCTGTTTCCCCAGCCGCAGATCAAGATCGAGGCCAAGGCCAGCGGCCTTGACATCCTGTCCGGTGGTCCGCCCCAGTGGCTGCCTGTGACCCGGGTGAGCTATGCGCGTCACGAGAAGCCTGGCAAACCGCCATCCCTTCGCGTGGACTACTGGAGTGGCCTGAGCTCCCACAGCGAGTGGGTCTGCATTGAACATGCGGGCTATCCACGCCAGAAGGCGGCCAGCTGGTGGGCCAACCGGGCACCGGGGATGCCGCTGCCCAGGGGTGTCAACGAAGCCTTGGCGGTGTCGGACCGGCTCAAGTGCCCGGCGCACATTGCGGTTCGCCCAAGTGGTCGCTTCACAGAAATCGTCGGCGCGCGCTTCTAGAAACCTGGGCTCAAGGCAATGATTAATTGGAACCACCATCAGATTGAGGCAATGGCAACCGCATCCCAAGCCGGGGGCGAGTACGTCGAGTTAATCGGCAAGACCGATCTGGCGACCTTCACCGAGCACGAATGGTCGAGCCTGATCCGCGCCATCGTGATTGCGTTTCAGGACCACTTGGGCGCTGCCTATGCAGTGGATCCACCGTTTTAAAGGACGTGATGAGCAACACAAATTTCATGGCGCAACTTGGCGCCAGCCTGGTCGACCACGGGTTTCCAATCCTGCCGATCCAGCCTGGCACCAAGAAGCCGGGCATGTACAGCCTGGGTGCGTGGCACGACTACCCCAAATGGAGCCGGCACTGCGAGCGTGACACGACCGAGAACGAAGTCGACATCTGGGGCGACTGGCCACAGGCCGGCATCGGTATTGCGGCCGGACGCGTGATTGGCATTGATATCGATGTCATGCATTCCGAGTCGCTTGCGCTGGCCATCGAAGGACTCGCCAAGCAGATGCTCGGGGATACCCCGGCGGTGCGCATTGGCAACGCACCCAAGCGGCTGCTGGTCTACCGCGCAGCCCAACCCTTCAAGGGCTTCAAGTACCCGCCTATCGAGGTGCTGGGCCTGGGCCAGCAGTTCCTGGCCTATGGCATTCACCCAGACACTGGCAAGCCCTACCACTGGCCCGTGCAGACGCTTGCCGACATGCACATCGACGATTTGCCAGCGATCACCGAGGCGCAGGCGCGTGAGTTTGCCAAGGAAGCGTATCTGATGATTCCGGTCGAGCTGCGCCCAAAGAGCATTGCCGTTGGACTTCGCTCTCCTGAGGCGTTTGCTGCACTGCCCGAGCAGCGCGGCACGCCGGAGGCAGTCCAGGACGCTTTGCGCTTCATTACCAACGCCGATCTGGACTATGACAGCTGGGTGCGCATCGGTATGGCGATCAAGGGCGCCTTGGGCGACGCTGGTTGGCCACTCTTTGAGGCGTGGTCGGCTGCATCCACCAAGAACGATGGCGCCACCACCGCTAAGAGCTGGCGCAGCTTTGCACCGCAGCGCATTGGCGCCGGAACTATCTATAAGCTCGCCCTGGATAACGGCTGGCTGCCAGACGCCGATCTGCGTCTCAATGGTGAAGTGGTGCTCAACGGCCACCACCCAGCGCGCGCGATGTTGCAGGCTCTGGGTGGCGCCAATCCGATCACGCTCAAGAAAGTCGCCAATATTGCGAAGGCCACGAGCAGCACGAGCGAACTGACCAGCAAAGAACTGCCCCCGCCCAGGCCGCTGCCCAAGGGCTGGGATCAGGTGGGCGGCGTGATTGCCGACATGATGAAGTTGATGGTGACGACAGCCAAGCGCCCCCAGCCCGTGCTGGCGCTGGGGGCGAGCCTGTGCGCGATCGGCGCGCTGATGGGGCGCAAGTACCGCACCGAGAGCAACATCCGCTCCAACTTGTATGTCGTTGGCATCGCCGAGAGCGGCGCAGGCAAGAACCAGAGCCGCGTTGTAATCAACGAGCTGTTGCGCAAGGCCGGTCTTCTGCAGTATCTGGGGGGCAACAAGATTGCATCCGGATCGGGCCTGCTCAACGCCATTGGGCGCCAGCCAGCGATTCTGTTTCAGCTCGATGAGTTTGGCCTGTTCCTCACGGCCGTCGCTGATCGCAAGCGCTCACCGCGTTACCTGTCTGAGATCCTGGACCTCATGACGGAGCTCTATACGACGTCCGGCACGACTTACTTCGGCATCGAGTACGCGAACAACCAAATGAACAACTCGCACCGCTCGATCCAGCAGCCGTGTGCGTGCATCTACGGCACCACCACGCCGATTCACTTCTGGCAAGCCCTTCAATCGTCCAACGTAGGCGACGGCTCGCTTGCGCGTTTCATTATTCTGCAGAGTGAAAACGACTTCCCCGACAGCAACGCTATGTTCGGCAAGCCTGATCCGCCGCAGAGGCTGATCGATCAACTGCGCCTGATCCACGAGGGCGGGGGTAAGCTCGGCGGCAATCTTGCCGATGTTGGCAGTGTCGACGAGATTGTGTTTGAGCCGCGCGTGGTGCTCATGAGTGATGAGGCCCGCAGAATCTTTGACCAGCTCGACCGGCAGTTGCTCGAACGCCTTCGCCTGTCCCGGGGCACAGGGTTTTCGTCGATCCTGGCACGTGTGGAAGAAAACGCAACCAAGCTAGCCTTAATCCGCGCCGTCTCGCGTGATCCGGTGGACCCACAGATTGAGGCCGGCGACGCCAACTGGGGCATCTTGCTATCGCAGCACTGCGCTGAACTAACCATCCGCGAGGTCGGCGTGCACGTTTCAGAGAACCAGACTGAGTCGCATCACAAGCGTGCCGCTCATATAGTTCAAGACGCGGGTCCCCGCGGTTTGACCAAACGAGACTTCACGCGGCGCACCCAGTTCATGGATCAGCGCCAGCGCGATAGCGTCCTGCGAACCCTGGTTGACGCCGGACTCGTTGACGTTATTACGATCAGTCAAGATCGCGGCAGACCGCTACAGATGATAAAAGCCTTATGAATCAACGATCTTTTTGGCTCCGGCCGATTAACTTCATTCCGTCATTTCGTCAACGTAGATAGATAAATAGAGAGTAGTTAAGTCAATATTTATTTATTTAAATATAGATCATTTTTTTATCTCTCTCTATAGAACACTGGTATGGGTATGTATTTGACACCCCCCTTGACGAAATGACGGAATGACGGAATAGCAAATCACCCCAGACATGAGGGAGCCACACCCGCCCTGCCCCGGCGCGTGGCGCTGCTCCTCCAGGTCGCTTTACCGCACCTTTGGAGGACACCCTGATGACACCCGACCCCACCAATCCGCGCACAGCGGTCCTGGCCCTGGACCTTGGCACCACCACCGGCTGGGCCCTGCGCTCGGTCGGCGGCCCCATCGCACACGGCTTTGTGAGTTTCAAGTCCCAGCGCTTTGAAGGCGGTGGCATGCGCTACCTGCGCTTTCGCCGCTGGCTCACCGACATGAAGGCCACTGTGGCCGACACACAGGGCATTAGCGCCGTCTATTTCGAGGAGGTGAGACGTCACCTCGGTGTTGACGCCGCGCACGTCTACGGCGGCCTGATGGCCACCCTCACAGCCTGGTGCGAGCACCACCAGATCCCCTACCAAGGTGTGCCGGTGGGAACCATCAAGCGCCACGCCACTGGCAAGGGCAACGCCAGCAAAGGCGATGTCATCGCGGCGATGAAGGCCAAAGGACATCCGGTCACCGACGACAACGAAGCCGATGCGCTGGCGCTGCTGCACTGGTCCATGGCCCAGGGCGCGATGGGAGACCAGCCATGAGCCTCAGCTGCGCACTGGGCCGACTGATCGGCCAGACACCCGCCACCGAAAGCGAACTGCGCGCCATGCGCGCCGCCGCCTGGCACAAGCAAGGCATCCTGGTGGTCGACCCAGCCCTGATCCACGATGAATGGGAACACCAGACCCTGATCAACATCGGCAACAGGCTCTTTGGTAGACGCACTCCTTTGCCGCCAGTCAGGGAGCAGCGCCATGGCTAAGAACATCATCGTCGAGCCCTTGCAGCATGGCTGCCTGGTCGAACTGCCCGGCGCTCGTGTGGCCGAGTGGATCAGCACTGCAGAAGAGGGAACCAGCTTTCGCACGGAGCACTTCCGATCGGTGGACTCCCTTGGCCTTTTGCTGCGCAACGGCGCCATCACGCAGCCGATGCACGATGCTGGTCAGGAGTTCAGTCGCACCTTTGTCCATGCCCAGATGAGTCAGGCCGGCTCCCCGCCCATGGACCGCATCCCCGGCGGGCAGTGGAAGGACAGCATGACCGAGCGCTGTGCCTGGGCTCGCAAACATCTGGGCGAGGCTCTGGACGCCGTAGGCGGCATCGGCAGTCCCGGTGGCTGTGCCGTTTGGCACGTGGCCGGTCTGGGTCGCAGCGTGCGTGAGTGGTCGGCGCTGGAGGGTTGGAACGGGCGCACTCTCAACCAGTACGAGGCCAAGGGGATCTTGGTGGGTGCTTTGGGGGTGCTGGCGGTGCACTATGGCTATGGAACTCGATAAACTACTTGTCAGGACAGTGTCCGGACGTTAAGATAGGCCATTCTTTCAGAAAAGGAACCATTTGTGACTGCTGCTGTCCATTCCAAATCCGAGCGCATTGACGTGCGCGCCAGCACCCCGGTGAAGCAATTGCTTCAGGAGGCAGCGCGCGTTGCGCACAAGAACGTCAGTGAATTCTTGCTGGACGCGGGCATCACTGCGGCCAATCAAACGCTTGCCGATCGCACCCGCTTTGAGTTGACACCAAAGAAATGGCTGGAGTTTCAGGCCGCCCTTGACCGGCCAGTGAGCGTCAGACCGAAGCTCAAGAAGCTCTTGTCCGAGTCGGGGATGCTTGGTTGAACTCGCAGGGTTACGAGCCAGTTCATAAGCTGGGCGCAGCAGACGCCCTTGACTCGTTTGACTGTGGTCAGAGCGAACTCAATCAGTTCCTGCAAAGATTTGCGTTGACCAACCAGAAGTCCAACAGCGCTACGACTTACGTCGGTTGTCACTCAGGACACGTGGTGGGCTATTACAGCCTGGCCGTTGGCAGTGTCGACCCGGCATCGGCTGCCCCAAGGGTTGTCAAAGGCATGCCCCTGCATCCGGTTCCGGTGATGATCCTGGCGCGGTTGGCCGTTGATGTCGGGCATCAGCGCATCGGGCTTGGTAAAGCTTTGCTCAAGGATGCACTGAAACGCACGGCGCAGGCAGCAGACATTGCTGGCATACGGGCGTTGCTGGTGCATGCCAAGGATGAGTCGGCTCGGGACTGGTATCTCCAGTGGGAGTTTGAGTCCAGTGCGAGCGACCCGTTGCATCTCTTTCTACTGATGAAGGACCTCAAGGCAATGCTCGGTCGTGGCGGATGATTTGAAAATCATCAGATAGATACTGTCGACCTTGCAATGTGTAAAGAAACCCTTTACACTTCGCCGATGATTGAGTCGTTCATTCACAAGGGGCTGCAGGAGTTGTTCGACAAGGGCAACAGCGCCAAGGTGCAAAAGGCACTGGCACAGAGGGCTCTTCGGCGTCTGGATGCAATTGACACCGCCAAGACGCCCGAAGCACTGAACGTCCCTGGCTTTGATTTTCATGGACTGCAGGGCAAGCCAAAGCGCTACAGCGTGCATGTGAATGGCCCATGGTGCATCACCTTTGAATGGCAAGGCGAAAACGCCGTGAGACTTGATTTGGAAAACTATCACTAGGAATCGATGATGCGTAAACGTTGCCCTACCCATCCAGGAGCGATCCTGCGCGAAGATGTACTGCCACAGCTCACAGGCATGTCGGTGAGCGCCTTCGCGCGCAATCTGGGTGTGTCCCGCCAAACCCTTCATGCTGTCTTGGCCGAGCGCAGCGGCGTCTCTGCGGAAATGGCCTTGCGCCTGGGTGCATTGCTTGGCAACGGCGCTCAACTCTGGGTTGATATGCAGACCAAGTACGACCTGTGGCAGGCCGAGGCAAGACTGCATGACGAGTTGGGTCGCATGCAACCGCTGATGCTTGCAGTGGCTGCTTGATGTCAAAGGTTGGTCAATGAAGGTTTTGAGGATTGGTCTGGCGTCACAGGAAAAGGTTCGCCAGCGAGTGTTGGCGATCGCCAAGGGTGAGATCAAACCCAAGGCTTCGGATCCGAAGATCTGGTTCACATCAATGCGTTCTCTCTCACAGGTGTTGAGCGACGAGAACCGTGCACTGCTGGACGTCATCCGCACAAGCCGTCCCGGCTCGATCAGCGAACTCGCAGACATCACTGGACGCAAGCAGGGAAACCTGTCACGAACGCTCAAGACGATGTCCCGCTATGGCCTGGTCACGATGGAAAAAAACGACCGATCAGTGCGTCCGATCAATCGGGCCCAGAGCTACCAAATCATGGCTTGAGCGGTGAATTTGCAAATCATCAAATAGTCTATTGACACGGTATATATCGAACAGGTAGCATTCAGCTAATCACTCAAGATTCGCCCACACGGTTCGTTCCTTGTGGGCGTTTTGTTTGGTGCGATCTTCTTCTGCACATGATTTGGAAAGCGATGATGCGAAGGCCGCCGCCCGAGATTTCGATGGGTCCTTCCCGGCGATGAACCAATGCGGGGGGAGCGAGCGCAAGACTCCTCTAGTGACAGAGTGCAAACCTGGGTTTGCACGGGTTTGCAGGTTGCACAGGTTTGCACCTTGGCAAACCAGAGTTTTGTTCCCCATCTTCTTGCTGAACCCGCCCGCGGAAATATTCTGTCGGCGGGCTTCTTGATTAACTCCAGCGTTTCAAATAGCGCACCTCCGCGGTCCGCCACAGGTTGTCAAACGCCTGTGCGGGCCGCTTCTTTTTGGAAAACCAATCTTGAACAAGTTGAACGTCGAGTACCGCAAGGTTGACGCGTTGATTCCTTACGCCAGAAATCCCCGCACGCACACGGATGCGCAGGTGGCCAAGATCGCCGCCAGCATCGTTGAGTACGGCTGGACAAATCCGGTTCTGATCGATGGCGCCAATGGTGTTATTGCCGGTCATAGTCGATTGGCCGCCGCGCGCAAGTTGGGACTTGATGCAGTGCCGGTCATTGAACTGTCGCACCTGTCACCCACGCAAAAGCGGGCCTACGTCATCTCGGACAACCGCCTGGCGCTGGACGCCGGCTGGGACGAAGAATTGCTGGCCCTTGAACTGGCCGACCTGACCGAGGCCGGTTTCGACCTTGCCTTGACCGGCTTTGATGATGTTGAACTTGATGCCATGTTCGGTCCCGACTCTGCTGACGCAGAAGGTGACGAAACGGACAAGTCTGATGCCGCTGCCGATGATGTGCCAGAGGCGCCGACCATCGCAGTCTCTCGGCCTGGCGACGTTTGGGTGCTGGGTCAGAACCGATTGATCTGTGGCGACGCCGCCGACCCGGCCGTGATCGCCAGTCTGATGCAAGGTGAAAAAGCAGCGCTGTGCTTTACCTCCCCGCCCTACGGCAACCAACGTGACTACACCAGCGGCGGCATCACCGATTGGGATGGCCTGATGCAAGGCGTCTTTGCGCAGATGCCGATGACACAGGATGCGCAAGTGCTGGTTAACCTGGGCCTGATCCACCGCGGCAACGAAGTGATCCCTTATTGGGATGGGTGGATTTACTGGATGCGCATGCAGGAATGGCGGCGCTTTGCCTGGTATGTCTGGGACCAGGGTCCGGGCATGCCGGGTGACTGGGCCGGACGGTTGGCACCGAGCTTTGAGTTTGTCTTCCATTTCAACCGGCAGAGCCGCACACCCAACAAGATCGTCCCCTGCAAGCATGCGGGTGAGGAATCACACCTGCGCGCCGACGGATCGTCCACTGCCATGCGCAGCAAGGAAGGCGAGGT
>QYPX01000044.1 GCA_007280205.1 Comamonadaceae bacterium | reverse complement strand
CTGGCCAGGGAACTGACATCTTGTGATGATCGGGCAGGAGTCGACCTAAGCGCGACATGCAAAGCAGATGGTAGTGACTGCCGCAAAGCTGCCTTTCCCTCGGCATCTTGCGGCGTAGACGAAAGTACCCGCTACCGACCATCAACTGACTATGACTGGTACCCAATTCGATGGCGGGTCATGCCTCAATAGCAGTCGAACACGGACGTCCTGCCAATGGGACTCGTTGCCCACTTCGGAGGTCAAGATGCGGTTAGTGTCTTAACCGCTGGTGGCCCGTATGCCGTTGCTGTGACGCGTGCCTCGAAAAACATATTGCCGTCGATGTCGTCGCTAACATTGGTACTTAACACGCCGAGCTCAAGAGTGGTGTGGGACGCACCCGATTCCAGCGCACGTTGGCATGCATGGCGCCCGCAGAGCTCCTGTGCATGACCGATGGCATCGGATAGCAAGTCAAAATCACGCGGCCCGGAGTCGGTAAAGACCCGAAACACGCCACGCGTTGGTTGGGTAACAAGCAAGTGAACCCGCTGTGAAACTTGTCCCATCGCGGCTCCCACAGCGTTCGCCACTTCGGCAAATGGCGGTATTTGTATTGGCATTCCCAAACTCAAAGCCACCGCAGGATAGTAGCTGGCGACCGGTGCACCGACCGCGACCAGCGGCATGTCGGGTCCAAACTGTAAGCGAAAGACGGGGCTTGCCTCTATATGACCTGGTTTGCCACGTGGCTTATTCAGCACCATTTGAGACAACAAGGTCGCCATTTTGTTGGCGTTACCCTCGCTCAATTGCCCTGCATCATTGAGGCCTGCCTCAATCAGCTTTTGACCGATGGAGGCAATCACTTTTTCGACCACATACTGGGCCGGAGCCTGTGCATCCCCAATGGCCCATCTGCCAAATCCGTAAAGGTGCCGCATCTGGCGCGCCCAGATTTTCGCGGCCAGAATGGCTGCCTCCGAATTCCAGTGACAAGACAGACCCAAAACATGGGCGGCGTCACTGGGCGTAAAACCGCTGTAGATGACCAGGCCCTTGCGTTCCAATCGGGCTAAGGCCCGCGACAAGTGGCGATCCTGCGCGTTGGCTCTTTCCATGTCGATGGGTCCCTGCGCCAGCTGTTCCCATGCATGCAACTCATCGTTTGGAAGATGGTCAAGCGTGGCCTCGTCGACCTGCAAGCGCTGGACAAAGCGGTTTTGACTGGCGTGCGGCGACTCAGTCTGCTGGCGCTTCAGCACCGCAAGAAGCTGCGGATTTTCATGGACGAGAAGACACAATGGAACTACCCGGCGTGGGCCAATCGTCAGGCCCGCACCGCTTTGAAAATGCACTTCACTGTCGCCGCCCAGACCAATCGCGTAGACCTTGATCGCTTCTATCATGGGGCGCCAGTGACCAATCATGGCACCGTCAAAACTCAGATCAGGCACCCCGTCTCGGACCACCGCGATGTCGGTGGTCGTGCCACCCATGTCCGCTACGATGGCGTTTTTCACGCCACTTAGGGCGCATGCTCCCAACACACTGGCCGCTGGCCCGGACAGGACTGTGGCCACCGGACGTTGAAGTGCGCTGGCTTCGTTGATCAGTGTCCCGTCGCCCTGCACGAGCATGAGAGGAGCTTCAATTTGGTGCGCATACAGCGTTCGTTTTACCGAGTCAATCAGTAATTTGATGTTCGAAATCATTCGTGCGTTCAGCGCCACGGTCAGAGCGCGCCGCGGCGCGCCCAGGCTGGACGCGAGTTCGTGCCCGCAGGTCACGGGCTTGGCGCACAGTTCCAGCACCCAGGATCGCAGTTGTAGTTCGTGCCCGGGATTGCGAACGCCAAAGCTGGCGGAAATCGCAAATGCCGACACGCGCGGCGCGTGATGCAAGATGGCCGCTCGCGAAGCCGCTTCGTCCAGCGCTTGAACAGCGAACCCACCCGCGTCATGTCCCCCGGGCAAAGAAACGATGGCGTTGCTTCCGAGCAGCTCGACCAGTCCGCTGGCTTTGATCTGCGGTGGGTCATAGCCGGCCAACAGCACGCATACCGGGGAACCCCTACCTTCGATCACCGAGTTCGTGGTCAGCGTGGTCGAAAGCGATACGAGGACAATCTGGCTCAAGCATGCGGAAGGTAGTTTGTTCAGCGCGGCGCCAATCCCCAGCGCCAGATCGAACCGGGTGGTCAGGCTCTTGGCCGCGGCCACGACCTTTTTGTCGGCGTCGAGCAGAACAGCATCGGTGAATGTGCCACCCGCATCGATACCCAGGAAGTACGTCATCAGGCCGTGCTCAACAGGCCATGGCGACTGCACCAGCTACCGAATCGGCGCCCTCAGGAGCCTGCTTCACACAACCAGCGAAACAGATAATCGGCAAAGCTACGGCGCACGGTCAGCTCAAAACTGATACCGGCGTCCACACACAGGACGATCGCTCCAGCCTTGGCAACGTGGGTCTGCGCGACCGCACCTTGTGCAAAGGCTCGCGGGTGCAGGTCCAGAGGTGAACCTCGCGCTAACAGGTCTGCAGCCGCCACGCCTTGAACCGTGAACGTAGTATTTCCGCTGCCGACCTGAACCACAGAAAAGTGCTGCCCATGCAGGCCGGCTCGCATGGCGGACTCAACTGCCTCGCACTGGCCGTCACGCAATTTGAGCAACCACTCGTCCGGACCCAACCACAGCAACTGACGCTGGGCGCCAACGGTGGTGGTATTTGGGTATATTGGCAGGCCCAGACCCGTTGCGTCGCGAATCGCGTGCGCAAACCGTTCGTCACCCGGGTCGCCTCGCAAATTCAGCATCTCCACAAATGGGATTTCGGCCAGCATGCAGGTCTTGCCGTCGACGGCAAGCACTCGTTGCCCCAATCGGACTATCCCGCTCAGTGGGCTTTCAAGGAAAATTTCAGACATTGTGGCGTGTCCCCTCAGGATCGTAGAAGACCGGACTGCAAACCGTTGCACCCACATAGCGGCCGTCGGCCAGCGCAGCAAACACTTTCTGACCCATGCGCTGCGTTCCTGATCGAACCACCGCCATGGCAATCGACCGTTTCAGGGTTGGACTGAAATAGCTGGAGGTAACGTGGCCCAGCATAGGAACCGGCAACTCCCCGGCCTGGGACCGCTCGGTGAGTTGTCCGCCCTCGGGCAAAACCGTCTGTGGGTCTTCAGTCAGCAACCCCACCAGTTGTTTGCGATCCACGCCTGCCGTGTCACTGCGGCTCAATGATCGGCGACCCAGAAAGTCCTTGTTCTTGGCCACCATGGCGCCCATGCCTAAATCAATCGGACTGATGGAGCCGTCCGTATCCTGTCCCACGATGATGTAGCCCTTCTCAGCTCGCAACACGTGCATCGTCTCCGTTCCATACGGTGTGATGTTGAAATCCGCCCCTGCAGCCATCAATGCCTTCCAGACAAACGCTCCGGCGTTGGAGGGCACGTTGACTTCGAAAGACAGTTCGCCAGAGAAGCTGATGCGCATGATGCGTGCGCGCACGCCTGCCACCGTTCCCTCCCGATGGCTCATGAACGGGAAAGCCACTGCCGACAGGTCCACGTCATTGCAAACGCGCTCCACTACGGCACGGCTGCCAGGGCCGACGACGGCAAAGGTGGACCACTGGTCGGTCACCGTCGTCATGTACACCTTCATGTCTGGCCACTCAGTCTGCACCCAACGCTCCAACCAGGTCAGCACACGCGCCGCGCCGCCGGTGGTCGTTGTCATCAGGAAATGTTGTTCCCCCAGCCGTGCCGTCACACCATCGTCAAACACCATGCCGTTTTCATCGAGCATCAAACCGTAGCGGCATTTGCCGACCTCCAGCTTGAACCAGGGGTTGGTATAAACCCAGTTCAGTAGCTTTGCCGCGTCGGGACCTTGAATGTCGATTTTCCCCAACGTCGAAGCGTCCATGATGGCCACGCCGTTGCGCACGGCCAGCACCTCACGCTGCACGGCCTGATGCAGGTCCTCGCTTCCTTTCGGGAAGTACCAGGGGCGCTTCCACTGTCCCACGTCTTCAAACAAGGCACCTGCGGCGACATGGCATTCGTGCGGACTGGTCTTGCGCGCCGGGTCGAACAAATCACCACGCTCCAATCCGGCCAGCGTTCCAAAAGTGATGGGCAAGTAATTTGGGCGAAATGTCGTCGTGCCAACTTGCTCGATGGACTTTCCCAAGGCGCGCGCGGCCAGTGCCAAGCCGTTGATATTTCCCAACTTTCCCTGCTCCGTGCCGAAGCCCATTGCGGTGAAGCGTTTGATGTGCTCAATCGACTCAAACCCCTCGCGAATCGCCAATTCGATATCGCTGGCACCTACGTCGTTCTGATAATCGACAAACGCTTTGGACCGACGTGAAACGCTTTCTCCCGTCTCCGCGATCCAGAAAGCCTGAATCGGCTCGAATGCTGGCTCATTCACATAGAACGCCGGCTCTGCCGCTGCGTCGAACCCGCTTTGCTTGGCCGCCGATGCGCCGGCGCGGCTGGCTTCGACAAGGGTCTGCGCAAGCGACCAGTTGGCGTTGCACGCGCCGACGTTGAACTGTCCTGGCATCGCCACGCCCGGAACGAAGCAGACCTGGGCCTGGTTCCATCGGGTTTTGCCCCCGGAATGCGAATACAGATGAACCGCAGGGTTCCAGCCTCCGGCCATGCCGATCGCATCACAGGTCAAATCGATCTGCTCGCCTTGGGCTTTTTCGTCGATGGTTTTGCGCACAGTGATCCCCCGCACAGAGACACCGCCACAGGCTTGAATCGGCACGCAGCCGCGAAGCACGGCGATACCTGCGTCATGCGCTTGTTGCACTAGACCATTGGCCACCGAGTTGTCTTCGCGCACATCGACAACCGTCACTTTGGCGCCCGCCCCGTGCAACACGAGTGCATCGCCATAGGCGCTGTCATTGTTCGTCAGCAACACAATGTTGCGACCTACTAACACGCCGTAGAGCAACAGGTAGTCGGCCATGGCGGACGACAGCATGACGCCAGGGAGGTCGTTATTGCCAAACACCATGGGGCGCTCGTGGGCGCCAGTGGCCAAGACAACCTGAGCGGCGCGCACGCGCCAAAGCCGCTCGCGAAAGCCGTTGCGCTCGCTGAGCGGCAAGTGATCGGTCAGCGCCTCGCGAATGGTGAGAAAGTTGTGGTCGTAGTAGCCGAACACAACGCCGCGGCGGATGACGCGTACTTGGGGCATCTGGCCGAGTTCCGCCTCGGCGTCCGTGACCCAATCCGTCGCAGTCTTCCCGTGGATGGTACCCCGAACGCGATGCGCTGATCCGCCCAGGCATGGACCCAGTTCGGCCAGGATGACGCGGGCGCCACTGCGAGCCGCCGCCAATGCTGCTGCCAGCCCGGCCACGCCACCGCCAGCGATCAAGACGTCACAATGGATGTTCTGGTGCACGTAGCGATCAGCGTCCGCCTCGGTGGGTGCAGCGCCCAGACCACCGGCCTTGCGGATGAATCGCTCGTAAAACATCCAGGCCTTGGTGGGCCACATGAAGGTCTTGTAGTAAAAGCCCGCCGGAAATAGCGGCGTGAACCAGCGGTTGATGCTGAACAGCCGTTTGCCTGCACCGGGCCAGGGGTTGATGCACTGGGCGCTTAGCGCTTCGTACAACTCCACCTCAGGCATTTTGGCGTTCGGGGTGGAGTGAGGGCCTTGTTCCAGTTGAACCAGGGCCGAGGGTTCTTCTACGCCACAGCTGATGATGCCTCGCGGTCGGTGGTACTTCCACGAGTGCGCAAGAACGCGCTCGCCGGCAGCCAGCAGCGCCGAGGCAAGCGTGTCACCGGCAAAGCCGCGGTAGCTGCGGCCGTTGAACTGGAATGAAATCTCGTGCGAACGGTCCAGTCTCTGACCCGATTGGGGGATGCGGGTCGAGCTCATTTCGCACCTCCGCTGGATCCGGGACGATCGGGGTCTTCACCAGGCTTATAGAACTTTGTGAAGAGATAGCTGAGCGTATCTCGCTCGGCATTGAACCAGCGTCGGCATCCCTGCGAATGCAACCACTGCTCGCGGTGCAAGCCGTTCGGATTCTTGCGCATAAACAGGTAGTCGGCCCATTGCTCGTCGCTCAACGCGTCTGTATCCAGTGGACGCACGATATGGGCTTCGCCGCCGCAGCTAAATTCGCTTTCAGCTCGGGGGCCGCACCAGGGGCAGGTAATTTTCAGCATAAGGTTGGCTTAATGTGCGACGCCGGCCGCGCCGTGTTCGTCGATCAGGTGTCCGGATGTAAAGCGGTTCAGCGTGAACGCCGCGTTCAGCGCATGCGGCTGGTCCTGCGCCATCGTGTGCGCCATGACCCAACCCGAACCCGGGGTCGCTTTGAAGCCTCCGGTTCCCCATCCGCAATTGAAGTACAAACCCTTGATATGGGTCTTTGAAATGATGGGGCAAGCGTCGGGTGCGATGTCGACGATGCCGCCCCATTGGCGGTTCATGCGAACCCGTCGAAAGATCGGAAACAGCTCGCAGATCGCCTGTAGTGTGTGCTCTATGACGGGAAAGCTGCCGCGTTGCCCATAGCCCAGATAACTGTCTATTCCGGCACCTATCACGAGATCGCCCTTATCCGACTGGCTCACGTAGGCGTGAATGGCATTGGACATAACCACCGTATGCAGGATCGGTTTGAGTGGCTCGGACACGAGGGCCTGCAAGGGGTGACTCTCCAGGGGCAGTCTTATGCCAGCCATGTCGGCCAGCACCGTGCTGTGACCGGCGGCAACGATGCCGATCTTTGCGCTCTTGATCGTCCCCTTCGTGGTCTCAATGCCCACGACGTGATCCCCCTCGCGCTGAATCCCGACGACTTCGCAGTTTTGCAAGATGTCGACGCCCAACTTGTCGGCTGCACGTGCAAACCCCCATGCAATGGCGTCGTGGCGGGCGACTCCGCCACGCGGTTGAAAGGACGCCCCCATGACTGGATATCGCAGTGAATTCGATGTGTTCATGATCGGCACCATGCTCTTGATCTGCCCTGGGCTGAGCACCACACCGTCCACGCCGTTGAGCCGGTTCGCGTTGACCCGGCGAGCTATGTCACGCATGTCTTGCAGCGAATGTCCCACGTTCATCACGCCACGCTGGCTGAACATCATGTTGTAGTTCAATTCCTGCGACAGGCCTTCCCATAGCTGCAAGGACTTTTCGTAAAGGTGGGTCGCGTCGTCCCACAGGTAGTTGGAACGCACAATCGTGGTGTTGCGCGCGGTGTTGCCGCCACCCAGCCAGCCACGCTCCACCACGGCGATATTGCGCATGCCGTGCACTTTCGCCAGGTAATAGGCGGTAGCCAAGCCGTGACCTCCACCACCGACAATGATGGCGTCGTAGCTGCTCTTGGGGGCTGGACTGCGCCACTGTTTTTGCCAATTCTCGTGATGAGACATGGCATTGCGCGCAAGCGAAAAAATTGAAAAATGACTCATTCAGATCCTGTTGGTCGTCAGCACTCAATCACGTTCACGGCCAAGCCGCCGCGGCTCGTCTCTTTGTATTTGGTCATCATGTCGCGTCCGGTGTCATGCATGGTTTTGATCACCTGGTCGAGCGACACGAAGTGGGTTCCGTCGCCGCGCAAAGCCATGCGTGCTGCGTTCAGCGCCTTGACCGAGCCCATGGCATTGCGCTCGATGCAGGGAATCTGCACGCGCCCGCCCACCGGGTCGCAGGTCAGGCCCAGGTTGTGTTCCATGCCAATCTCGGCGGCGTTTTCCACCTGCGCCGGCGATCCGCCCATGGCGGCAGTCAGTCCGGCAGCGGCCATGGAACACGCCACACCCACCTCGCCCTGGCAACCGACCTCGGCGCCGCTGATGGAAGCGTTTTCCTTGTACAGCAAACCGATCGCACCGGCGGTCAGCAGGAAATCCCGAATGCCGGTGTTGGACGCGCCGGCGCAGAAGCGCTCGTAGTAGTGCATGACTGCGGGCACGATGCCGGCAGCACCATTCGTCGGGGCCGTGACAACGCGACCGCCTGCGGCGTTCTCTTCGTTCACCGCCATCGCATAGACGTTGACAAAATCGAGGATGCTGAGCTGGTCCTTGAGCACCTGCTCAGGCCGGGAACTGAGAGACCGATGCAATTCGGCGGCACGGCGCTTGACGCGCATGCTGCCGGGCAAATGTCCCTCGCTGCGGCAGCCGCGCGCCACGCACGCCTTCATCGCGTCCCAGATTTTGTCCAGGCCTGCGTCCAGTTCGGCATCACTGCGCCACGCGTGTTCATTTTGTCTTACCAGCTGTGCAATCGACATGCCGGTTGCCTCGGTAATTTTCAGCAATTCATCGCCGCTGGAAAATGGATGGGAAAATGTCGTCGAATCAGCCACAAGCCGAGGTTGCGTCACGCTCGCGTCGGCGTCTTCCTGCGATACCACGAAGCCGCCTCCGACCGAAAAGTAGCGCCGCTCCTTGAGCAGATCGCCTGAAACCGAGTACGCGCTGAAACGTGTGCCATTGGAGTGAAACGGCAACGACTCGTTCATTAGGAACAAGATGTCACTGCGCTCGTCAAAGGCCATCTCATGCGTTCCGTCAAGCTGCAATCGGGCCTTCGATCGTATGGCCGCGATGCGCGCGTCAATTCCGTCGGGATCGATGCTGTCGGGCTGCAGGCCTTCGAGCCCGAGCATCACCGCTTTGTCGGTGCCGTGTCCCTTGCCGGTGGCGCCCAGAGAACCGTAGAGCTTGACTTCGATGCGAGCCGTCGCCTGCAGCAGACCCGCCTGTGCCAGACGTCGGGCAAACATCGCCGCCGCGCGCATCGGCCCGACCGTGTGCGATGACGATGGGCCGATGCCGATCTTGAACAGGTCGAATACGCTCAGGGCCATGTGGGGTTTGCGCTGGTCCGGATGCGCTACGCTGGTGCCGGGAACCGGCGGCACAGGGTGACGATGCGCTGTGCAACTTCTCGTTCTACGGCCGCGTCGCCCATCCGATCCAGGACGTCGCACATCGCCGTGGCGACCTGCTGGCACTCGGCCACGCCAAATCCCCGCGTCGTGATGGCAGGCGTGCCTACGCGTATTCCGCTGGTAACAAAGGGCGATTGCGGATCGTTGGGGACCGAGTTCTTGTTGACCGTGATGTGTGCACGGCCCAGCGCTGCGTCCGCGTCCTTGCCGGTGAGCCCCTTGGCGATCAGGCTCACCAGCATCAGGTGGTTGTCGGTGCCGCCCGACACGATGTCATAGCCGCGCTGGATAAAGACCGCAGCCATTGCGCGCGCATTGGCGATGACTTGGCTCTGGTACTGACGGAACTCGGGCTGCAACGCTTCCAGGAAGGCCACTGCCTTGGCTGCAATCACGTGCATGAGCGGCCCGCCCTGGATGCCGGGAAACACCATGGCGTTGAGCTTCTTCTCGATCTCGGCATTGGCGCGGCACAGGATCAGGCCGCCGCGCGGGCCACGCAGGGTTTTGTGCGTAGTGCTGGTCACGACATCGGCGAAGGGGACCGGGTTCGGATACAGGCCCGCGGCAATCAGTCCGGCAACATGGGCCATGTCGACAAACAGCAGCGCGCCCACCTTGTCGCAGATTGCGCGAAAACGCTCGAAGTCCAACAGCCTGCTGTAGGCGGAAAATCCCGCGACGATCATCTTCGGACGAACGGCCAGCGCTTGCGCCTCGAGTGCGTCGTAATCGATCAGCCCGGTCCCGGTATCGATGCCATATTGTTCAGCGCGGTAGAACTTTCCGGAAAAACTCACCTTGGCACCGTGCGTCAGGTGCCCCCCGTGTGCCAGACTCATTCCAAGTATCGTGTCGCCGGGTTGCAGCAACGCCATGTAGACTGCGGCGTTCGCGCTGGAGCCCGAATGCGGCTGCACGTTGGCCCAGGCGGCACCGAACAGCTTCTTTGCGCGCTCGATGGCGAGTGTCTCGGCCACGTCGACGTACTCGCAGCCACCGTAGTAGCGCTTGCCGGGGTAGCCCTCGGCGTACTTGTTCGTCAGCACGCTGCCCTGCGCCTGCAGCACACGGGCGCTGGTGTAGTTTTCCGAAGCGATCAGTTCCAGATGGTCCTGCTGCCGGGCGGCCTCGGCAGCGATGGCAGTGCCTAATTGCGGATCGAATTCGATCAGTTCCGACATCAAGCCCATTGTTCTATCCTGTTTTGCGCGGTCCAAAAACGAGGCCTCTGCAATACGCAAGCGGCAATACCTCATTTCCGACATTGTGGTGAGACCGCGTGCCGCTGGTGTCCACATAACGACACCCGAGAATCTGCGCGCGACACACCCATGTCATGCCAACGCCGCATGCCGCTGTGCCGCCTTCACCGTGTTGTGCACCAGCATGGTGACGGTCATCGGCCCCACACCACCGGGGACCGGCGTGATGTACGAGGCCTTGCGTCGTACACCCTCAAAATCCACATCTCCGACAAGACGGCCGTCAGGGAGTCGGTTGATGCCAACGTCAATGACCACCGCACCCGTGCGAACCATCTGGGGAAGGATCAGGTTCGGCTTTCCTGCGGCCACGACCAGGATGTCGGCCAGAATCGTGAACTGGGCCAAGTCGCGCGTCTTCGCGTGGCAAATACACACCGTAGCGTCCTTTTGCATCAGCATCAGGGCCATGGGCTTGCCCACAATATTGCTGGCACCCACGACCACGACGTTTTGCCCTTCGACCAGGATGTTCTCGTACTCCAGCATCTTTTGCACACCATAGGGAGTACAAGGCGGAAAGACTGTGTCGCCCACCACCAGTCCGCCCACGTTGTAAAGGTGAAAGCCGTCGACGTCCTTGTCGCTGGAGATGGCACCCAGCACCCGACGCACGTCAAAGTGCGCCGGCAACGGTAGTTGCACCAGAATGCCGTGCACCTCTGGGTCGTCATTGAGGCGAAGAATTGCTGCCTCCACCGTGGCGCCAGGCGTATCGGCATCAAAGGCGTAGACAGTCGACTTCAAGCCCACTTCGGTGCAAGCCTTGACCTTGTTGGCGACATACACCCGCGATGCGGCATTTTCACCCACAATGATCACGGCCAAACCCGGCGTCACGCCACGTTCAACCAAGCTCTTAGTGAGTTCCCGGCATTCCGCGCGGACCTGACGCGCCACCGCATGCCCGTCAATGACCTTTGCGACCATGTTTCGCCCCGCTGTTGATGCTGTTGTGAAAGTGTGCAATGCTATTAGCATCAAGCTCCGACCTCACCCGGCCAAACGACATACAAATATCCATCTGCGACAGATGTGAACGCCAAACATGATCCAGGCTCGCCAGATTCCGCCCGCCCGAAAACAAATGCATTTCCGAACCCAGCTCAGCGACGCACTGGCAGTGCACGGCTTGCGGCTGCGGGGCGGGTGGCGACCCGTTGCGGCAGATGCCATTCCCTCCCCGCCATGCGGGCGGCCGGCTCGGGTGGTGTGGATGGTGGGCACCGTGGGTTCTGAGCCGTGGCCTGCCTTTCGCGCCTCGTCCTTCTATTCGGATGGCATGCCCGATCCTTTGGATCGCTGGAGCCGCTCGATCGGGCAGGAGTTGGCGCAGCGTTGGGATGGCGTGGCGCTGTTTCCTTTCGACGGACCGCCGTACCACCCGTTTCAGCAATGGGCGTCGCGCGCAGAAACGCTGCACGCCAGCCCGCTGATGCTGCACATTCACCCCGAATACGGCTTGTGGCACTCCTACCGGTTTGCTTTGGCCTTGCCCACTTTGCACGTTGACGATCTACCAGATCCTGACCCACAGCGATCTGGCGAGGACGAGAATCCGTGCCTGAGCTGCGACGGGAAGCCATGCTTGCAAGCATGCCCGGTCCAGGCTTATACCGGGGCCACTTTCCTGCTGGAGGCATGCGCCGATCACCTGAGCGGGTCTGGCGCCCAGGACTGCCTGCAGTCGGGCTGCCTGGCGCGGCGTGCCTGTCCGTTGGGTCGGGAGTTCATCCAAGCAAGCGCACATGCCGCATTTCACATGGAGGCTTTCACGCAGGCACGCAGCGTCAAGCAGAACCGGGTGCGCCCAGCCAAGCGCTGAGCAGGCCCAAGGGCGCAATGCTGTCGCAGTCTGGCTGACGCATATGTGCCAACCCGCGTCGCATGCGGACCACATGCGGACGACGCCACTGCCCATACTTGATTGGAACGCAAGCGCCCGTTGGCCGGTGTTCGCATTGGAGAATCAGCATGGACGAAGTACAACAAACTGACCCCCAGGGACCGCGCACCCGGCGCGCCGGTGGAGGTCGCGAGGCCAAGCGGGCCGCCCGTTCGGCCCGAGCGGGTCAGTCGGTGCCCTATATCACTCGCAAGATTCCCTATTACGAGGTGCTGGACGAGGAAGGTCTGGCGCAGATCGAGCACAACGCCGACACCATCCTGGAAGAGATCGGCATCGACTTTCGCGACGACGTCGAAGCGCTGGAAATCTGGAGGGCTGCGGGCGCCGACGTCACTGGTGAGCGCGTACGGATGCCGCGGGGGATGTGCCGCGCGCTAGTGCAGGCCTCGGCGCCACGCGAGTTCACCCAGCACGCACGCAATCCGGCGCGCAGTGTCGTCATTGGTGGAAAAAACACGGTATTTGCGCCTGCATATGGCTCTCCCTTCGTTCGAGATCTGGACAAGGGTCGCCGCTACGCAACCATCGAGGACTTTCGCAACTTCGTCAAGCTCACCTACATGGCGCAGTCGCTGCACCATTCCGGTGGAACCATTTGCGAACCGGTTGATTTGCCAGTGAACAAACGGCATTTCGACATGGTCTACGCCCATATGAAGTACAGCGACAAACCCTTTATGGGTTCGGTGACTCATCCGGTTTGCGCCATGGATACGGTTGAAATGGCGAAGCTTTTGTTTGGTAGCGATTACATCGATCCCCTCACCGGGAAACCCAAAACGGTGGTCATCAACCTGATCAATGCCAACTCGCCGATGACCTTTGACGAAACCATGCTGGGCGCTGCCAAGGTCTATGCGCGTGCCAACCAAGCCTGCATCATCACGCCTTTTATCCTGGCGGGTGCGATGTCGCCGGTTACGGTGGCAGGTACCGCCGCCCAAACTTTGGCAGAAGCGCTGGCGGGAATGGCCTTCGTCCAGTTAGTGAACCCCGGCGCGCCGGTTGTTCTGGGAAGTTTTGCTTCGTCGATATCAATGCAGTCTGGCGCACCGACTTTTGGCACGCCTGAGCCCGCCTTGGTTTTGTACGTCATGGCGGCGCTGGCACGCAGACTGGGGGTACCTTTTCGATCTGGCGGGGGCTTATGCGGATCGAAAATATCAGACGCACAGGCGGCGTCGGAGGCGGCCAATACGCTGCTGCCGACCTGTCTTGGTGGAGTCAATTTTGTCTTGCATACTGCTGGCTGGCTGGAAGGAGGCCTCTCGATGGGTTACGAAAAATTCATCATGGACGTAGACCAAGCGGGAATGATGCATACGCTGCTGGCGGGTGTCGATATGTCCGAAAACGGCCAGGCGATGGATGCCATTCGAGAAGTCGGTCCTGGCAAGCACTTTTTGGGTTGCGCCCATACGCAGGCCAACTTCGAGAGTGCGTTCTATCGCTCGCCCATCACCGACAACAACAGCTACGAACAATGGGAAACAGAAGGCTCCCGTGATTTGACTGCGCGCGCCAATTCGATGTGGAAGAAGCAACTTGCCGAATACGAAGCACCCGCCCTGGACGCTGCTGTGGACGAAGCCATCCTGGACTATGTGAATCGACGCAAGACCTCGTTCGCCGATTCCAACATTTGAGACCACCCGCCTGGTGGCTTAAGCACCTAAATGGGCTGCAGCGCGTTTGGCCAGCACCCCGTCGAGCCAGTCACTTCGCATAACGGGGACGGCGGTTATTAATTTTTCCGTATAGGGGTGATACGGTCCCTGGAAGATTCGATCGGTTTCACCAAAAGCGACGAGAGAGCCCTTGAGCATCACGGCGGTGCGGTGGGCAATTCGGTGAACCACATCCAGGTCATGGGTGATCAGCACATACGACAGACTGAGTTCATCCTGCAAACGCCGCAACAACTTCAGAATTTCTTCGGCAACCAGCGGATCCAAGGCCGAGGTAGGCTCGTCCAGAATGATGAGATCTGGTTTTGCCGCAAGCGCCCGCGCAATGCATACGCGTTGTTTTTGTCCGCCCGACAACTCCGATGGTCTGCGTGTCATGAAAGCTTGTGGCAACTCCACCAGATCAAGCAACTCCTGTGTCCGTCGGGTCACCTCGGCCGATCCCAGACCAAAATAGAAGCTGACCGGGCGTCCAATGGTCTCGCGCAGCGTGTGACGTGGATTGAGCGCCACATCCGGAATTTGATAGACCAGCTGGATGGTTCGTTTCAGAACCTTGCTACGGTCTTTGAGTGCCTTGGGCAGAGCTTGGCCTTTGAACGTGATCGTCCCCGCTGTCGGAGGAAGCAAGCCGGTGACGATGCGCGCCAGCGTGGATTTCCCAGAGCCGGATTCCCCGACGACGGCAACCGTTTCTCCTCGGCGCACGTCCAGACTGACGTCACTCACGACCTTGAACGTTCCGTACGATGCGTCCACGTGCTCGATCTTCAGTATGGTGTCGGACTTGACCGTGGACTGCACGGCGCGCTCATGCGCCGCCGCCCCCCGAACTGCAACCAACTTTGACGTGTAGTCCTGTGTCGGCGCCTGCAGCACAGCGTCCACCAAGCCTTCTTCCACTTCCTTGCCATGGCGCAGCACCTTGATGCGATCCGCTACTTGTGCCACGACCGCCAAGTCGTGCGTGATGTACAGCGCCGCTGTCTTGTATTCACGGATCAGCGACTTGAGAAGTATGAGCACTTCGATTTGGGTCGTGACGTCCAGCGCCGTTGTGGGCTCATCCAGCACCAGAATGGCGGGCCTGCACGACATGGCCATCGCTGCCATGGCGCGCTGTAGTTGTCCGCCCGATGCCTGATGCGGGTAGCGCGCGCCAAAAGTTTCCGGTTCGGGCAGATCAAGTGACTTGAATAAATGTCTAGCCCAGGCTTGTGCCTCGGTGCGTGTCATCAATCCATGGATCAACGGCGCCTCGCAGACCTGGTCCATGATGGTGTGCGCCGGGTTGAACGCCGCAGACGCAGATTGCGCGACGTAGGCAATGCGCCGCCCACGCACGTTGCGCCGCCCATCGGCGTCCAACGCGCGCACTTCCACGCCGTCGACCTCGATGCTGCCGCCCGCGATATGCACGCCGGCACGCGCGTAACCCATGGAGGCAAGGCCAATCGTTGATTTGCCGGCGCCGCTCTCACCAATCAGTCCTAAAACCTCTCCCGCGCGCAAATTCAAGTCGATTGAATCGACGATGACGGCACCTCCTATCGCTGCCTCAAGGCGCAGGTTATTGATTCTGAGCACGTACTTGCCGTCGTTCATAACCATCTCACAGTTCAGCTTGCACACCTGCCGGGCGCGCTTCAATTGACAAAAGCCAGTCGACGACCAAGTTCACGCCAACGGTCAACACCGAGATCGCCATTGCCGGCCAAATGGGCGCCAGCAATCCGAAGTTGATCGCAGCAGAGTTTTCACGGACCATTCCCAATCGGCAAATGGTGGTTGAATCCCCAAGCCCAGGAATGACAGGGCTGCAATGAACAGGAAGTTGAAACAAAACCGCAGACCAAACTCCGAGACCAAGGGTGCCGAAGCGTTAGGCAAGATTTCCCGGCGGATGATCCACCAGGTGCGTTCACCCCGCAGCCGGGCCGCTTCGACATATTCGAGCACCGTCAGATTCATTCCCAGTGCCCGCGCCAATCGAAACACCCGCGTTGAGTCGAGCACGGCGATGGTCAAAATCAACACCGGTATCGAAGAGCCAAACACCCCCAGAATGATTAGCGCGAGGATCAGCAGGGGAATCGAAAGAATCACATCCACCAGTCGCGAAATCAGCGTATCGACCCAGCCACCGAGTACCGCCGCCGAAAACCCCAGTGTGATCCCGATGGAAAACGAAATGATGGTGGTCGCCAGCGCAACGCCTATGGTCATGCGAGCGCCATAGATCAACCTGGTCAGCATGTCGCGCCCGATCTGATCGGCGCCCAGCCACATCTTGATGGACGACACATCCCATGTACCGCCCACCGACTCGGACTGCGAGTACGGCGCCATCAAGGGTCCGAAGATTGCAACGAACAAATTCAGCGCAATGATGGCCAGACCAATCCATGCGGTAAGAGGAGGTTTGTGACCGAATATTTTCATGATGCTACACCCTCAGCGTCTGTGCCGCAGGCGGGGGTTGACTACGATGGCAAGAATGTCCGCGAGGGTGTTCAACATTACAAAGACCACCGCAAACACTAGACCGCAGGCCTGAATCACGGGGACGTCGCGCTTTGCGACACCGTCCACCATCAACTGTCCGATACCTGGGTAAACGAACACCGCCTCGATCACGACCACACCGACCACTAGATAGGCAATATTCAGCGCGATCACGGTAATGATGGGGCCCGCAGCGTTGGGAAGAGCGTGCCGGGCGATGACACGGGAACGCGATGCGCCTTTGAGAAAGGCCATTTCTATATATGCACTGGACATCACCGAAAGCACCGAGCTACGGGTCATGCGCAACATGTGCGCCGCCACCAGCAAAGTCAACGCAAAAGCCGGCAGCGTCGTGATATGGATTCTCTGGGCAAAACTGATGCCCGGAAAAACCGTGGACAAGGAGGGAAACCACCCCAAGGAAACCACCAACGGGATAATCAACAAATAGGCAATAAAGAACTCAGGCACCGAAATGGTGATGAGCGTTAGCACATTGGCCGTGTTATCAGTCAGCTTGCCTTCATTGATCGCCGCAAGAATGCCCAATCCCACGGACAGGGGAATAGCCACTGCGGCGGCATAACCAGCAAGGAACAGCGTGTTGAACAGGCGGGGAGTCAACTCGTCGATGATGACTCGCTTGTTCGTCATGGCAACACCCAGGTCACCATGCAACGCCCCCCAGAGCCAGTTGAAATAGCGAAGGTGGGAGGGGATATCCAGTCCCAATTCCTTGCGGAAAATAGCCAGAGATTCAGGCGTGGCCTGGTTGCCCAGAACAGCCGAGGCCACATCCCCCGGCAGGATCTCGGTGCAAACAAAGATCAAGAGGGACACGGCAAGCAGAGTCAACACACCCAGACCCAGCCGATTGAGAATAAGTCTATACATCGAATGAAATCCTCCAGCAGTGGGTTGAAAACAAATCGCCTTGCCTGCTATGAATGTTAATCATTCTGGCCCGTTGCTGCATGCAGACATTCCCCTAGGGGTGGCGTCGCAAAGCCTATCGAGAGCGTCGCATTTCTTCATGCGCTTGCCATCCATTTTCGAGCAATCTATGAGGCACAAATGAAGTCGAAATTTCGCGTCGAGGTTGCCAGGGTGCTTCTTGTTGACGTTGCTGCAAGTGCCCAAAATTCACTGTTTCGTCAATCGCATTCTTCCTTGAGTCGTGTGCCGCGTTTCTATCAGCGACTGTCGCAATTGGAGTCGTCACAAACTCACGCCTGAATACACTTCGATCGATTGTCACGAGGCGCAATTCACCACTAAAAGGAATTTGAAGCACATGAGATCGATCGAGTACTCAAATTCGCTGTTCGAGCACATTTTCTCCACCGGCAAGGAGTTCGGCATTGCAATGGCAGGATTGCGTACGACAGCGAAAGCGGGCAACCGTACTGTGGGAGTCACCACTGGGCCCCGAGAACGCGAAACTGCCTGCCTGATTCAGCGGGACAGCCAGCTACGGAGAGTTGCATGAAAATCCTGGTCGCAGTGAAGCGTGTGGTGGACTACAACGTCAAGGTTCGCATCAGATCGGACGGCACGGGTGTAGATATTGCCAACGTCAAAATGAGCATGAACCCCTTTGACGAAATTGCGCTTGAGGAGGCCGTGCGCCTCAAAGAAAAAGGGGTTGCAACTGAGGTTGTCGCCGTGTCCTGCGGTGTCGCGCAATGCCAGGAAACTTTGCGCACGGCAATGGCCATCGGGGCTGACCGCGCTATCCTGGTCGAATCCAGTGAAGACCTACAGCCGCTGGCGGTGGCGAAACTTCTCAAGGCCATTTTGGACAAGGAGCAAGCTGGCCTGGTCATTCTCGGCAAGCAAGCCATCGACGATGATTGCAATCAGACTGGTCAGATGCTCGCCGCCCTTGCCGGGCTGCCGCAAGCGACCTTCGCCAGCAAACTGGAACTGACCGATGGCAGGGTACTCGTAACACGGGAAGTCGATGGCGGATCGCAGATGCTTTCGCTGGGTCTGCCGGCCGTGATTACCGCCGACCTGCGCCTGAATGAGCCGCGCTACGTGACCCTACCCAACATCATGAAAGCAAAAAAGAAGCAACTCGATGTTTTCAAGCCGCAATATCTGGGCGTTGATGTTTCCCCCAGGATCATGACTTTGAAGGTTACCGAACCGCCCAAGCGCAAGGCCGGCATCTTGGTTCCCGATGTCGCCACGCTGGTGTCAAAACTCAGAGACGATGGTTTGGTAGTTTGAAGCATGCTAAAGGAACAATAAGAATGACAGCTCTCGTTATTGCCGAACATGACGGCACGTCCATCAAGGTCGCAACCCGACATGCCGTGACCGCCGCGGCCCAATGCGGCGATGTGAACGTCCTGGTGGCCGGGTACAACTCGAATGCGGCAGCGGTCGCTGCTTCCGGGATTTTTGGTGTCTCAAAAGTGCTGCACGTAAACGCGGCTGCCTTGGTTCATGGTCTTGCAGAGAGCGTGGCAGCGCAAATTGTCGCGGTGACCCCGAACTACAGCCACATCTTGTTTGCAGCCACCGAATGGGGCAAGAACATTGCCCCACGAGTAGCGGCCATGATCGATATGGCGCAGATATCCGACGTCACCAGGATTGTCAACTCCGACACCTTTGAACGCCCTATCTATGCGGGCGGCGCCATTGCCACTGTGCGCAGCGTGGACCCGATCAAAGTCATCTCGGTGCGTACCACGGCGTTTGATGCTGCGCCAGACAGTGGCGGCACTGCAGACGTGGAGGACCTGGTGTTTGTTGCGGTCAGTTCAGATGTCATCTTTGTCGGCAACGAAATTGCCAAGAACGAACGCCCCGAACTGACCAGTGCCAAGATCATCGTTTCGGGCGGTCGCGCGATGAGATCGCACGAAAAATTCATGGAGGTGATGACACCATTGGCTGACAAACTCGGAGCCGCCATGGGTGCCTCGCGTGCAGCGGTGGATGCCGGCTATGCACCCAACGACTGGCAGGTTGGACAGACCGGCAAGATTGTCGCGCCTGAGCTGTACCTGGCCTGCGGCATCAGTGGCGCGATTCAGCACCTTGCCGGCATGAAAGACTCCAAGCTCATTGTGGCGATCAACAACGACCCCGAAGCTCCCATCTTCTCAGTTGCTGACTATGGTCTGGTGGCTGATCTCTTTGTCGCGGTACCGAACCTGGTATCAAGTCTCTGATCAACGACAGGTTGTGGCCTCGTAGTCTCCGCGACCTCAGGTCCTGACCATCTTTAACCCAACGAAACGCGCCGAGCTCGGTTTATTGAGTTGCCTGCGGTACCGTTGTGACAGTGCCAGAGATCGCTAAACCACTGTTGCAACATATTGCCGCGCCGCAATGCATGCGGGTCGAATAGGTCATATGGCGTCGCAAATGGGCACTGTTGTTTCCTCAATACGTGTGGCGCGTTTCAGCCAGCGGCAGTCGCAATTGGAATCATGTCCGGCATGGGGCTCCCTACACTTTGACTGATCGCCAGGCGGCATGATTGAGAGCAGTACAACGTTGAATTCCAGAGAGGGATTGTCAGATTTTTGGAGCGTGATTAGCACTTTGAGACAGTCAAGTGCTTGCGCTCTCGACCGAGTTTCCTACGGCTGATGTGGTGCCGGCTGTGTGGGGATCTTTTTCCAAGCGCACCCTTTTTAATCACTGTGGGTAAATTCCCCGCCCCTTGGGGCGTAACGGTATTCTTGGGAGATGAGCGAATACATACACAAGAGCCACAACGTGACGGTGCTGATGTACCACTTGGTTTTTCCAGCGAAGTACAGAAGAGTGGTGT
>QYPX01000172.1 GCA_007280205.1 Comamonadaceae bacterium | reverse complement strand
ATTCCTACCGAGAACATCCGACTCTCGCAGAACAATATTGTCGATCCGGAAGATCGCTATCAGCAGATTTTCAAGATTCAGGTCGAGTTGCCGGCCGATATCTCTGCCAAAGACCGCCAGGGTATCTTGCGCTCGATCGAGCGTTGTACGGTCAAAAAAGTGGTGCAGGCCGGGCCCGAGTTTGTGATTGAAGAAGTAGAGAATCTGGACGCCGACGCCCAGGCCTTGCTGAGCTTGACGCCGGCTTCTGAAGCCAGCACCTATATTGCGGGCAAGGATCTGCCGCTGGAGCAAACCATTGCCAATATGTCGGCTGTGCTGGCCGGCTTGGGCATGAAGATTGAAATCGCTTCGTGGCGCAATCTTGTCCCCCATGTCTGGTCGCTGCATATTCGCGACGCGCATTCGCCTATGTGCTTTACCAATGGCAAAGGCTCCACCAAGGAAAGCGCATTGGCGTCGGCCTTGGGGGAGTTCATCGAGCGGCTGAATAACAACCATTTCTACGCGGGTACGTTCTGGGGCGAAGACATCGCCAACGCAGCGTTTGTCCATTACCCGAGCGAGCGTTGGTTCAAGCCGGGTCGCAAGGATGCGTTGCCCCCTGGAATTCTGGATGCGTACTGCCGCAAAATTTACGATCCCGATGGTGAACTGCGAGGCGCACATCTGATCGACACCAACTCCGGCAACGTGCAGCGCGGTATCTGCTGCCTGCCGTATCTGCGGCAGTCGGATGGCGCGGTGGTGTATTTCCCGTCCAACCTGATTGAGAACTTGTACGTGAGCAATGGCATGAGCGCCGGCAATACGCTGGTCGAAGCGCAGGTGCAGTGTCTGTCCGAAATTTTCGAACGGGCGGTAAAGCGCGAAATTATCGAGAGTGAAATCGCATTGCCTGATGTGCCGCCCGAAGTGCTGGCGAAATACCCTGGCATTCTGGCCGGCATTAGAGGGTTGGAAGAGCAAGGCTTTCCGGTGCTGGTGAAGGACGCGTCGCTGGGTGGGGTCTACCCCGTGATGTGCGTCACCTTGATGAACCCGCGCACGGGTGGTGTGTTTGCCTCGTTCGGTGCGCATCCCAGCCTGGAGGTGGCGCTGGAACGCAGTCTGACGGAATTGCTGCAGGGTCGCAGTTTTGAAGGCCTGAACGATTTGCCCGAGCCCACCTTTAACAGCAACGCCGTGACCGAGCCAAACAACTTTGTTGAACACTTCATCGATTCCAGCGGTGTCGTGTCGTGGCGCTTTTTCAGTGCCAAAGCGGATTTTGATTTTGTTGAGTGGGACTTTTCCGGCCAGGGTCAGAATGACAAAATGAGCTCCAATGCCGAGGAAGCGGCGACCTTGTTCGGCATTCTCAAAGGCCTGGGCAAAGAGGCGTACATGGCGGTGTATGACCAGCTGGGCGCCACTGCCTGCCGCATCCTGGTGCCGGGGTATTCGGAGGTGTATCCGGTCGATGATCTGATCTGGGACAACACCAACAAAGCATTGTTGTTCCGTGCCGATATTTTGAACCTGCATCGCCTGGACGATGCGAGTCTGGTAGCACTGCTTGAGCGTCTGGAAAACAACGAGCTGGACGACTACTCGGACATAGCCACCTTGATCGGCATCGAATTTGACGAGAACACGGCCTGGGGCCAGCTGACCGTTCTGGAGTTGAAGCTGCTGATTCATCTGGCCTTGCAGCAGTTCGAGCCGGCGCAAGAGCTGGTGCAAGCCTTTCTGCAGTACAACGACAACACGGTCGAGCGCAAGTTGTTTTATCAGGCCTTGAATGTGGTGCTGGAGGTGCAACTCGATGGCGAGCTGGAACTGGCGGATTACCTTGTCAATTTCCGCCGGATGTTTGGCGAGCTGCGGATGGACGCGGTGTTGGGCTCAGTGGACGGCAGCGTGCGCTTCTTCGGCTTGACACCAACGAGCATGAAACTGGAGGGCCTCGACAGGCACCAGCGCCTGGTCGACAGCTACAACAAATTGCACACGGCACGGGCAAAGGCGGCTGCTGCGTCCAGCTATCCACAAAGCTGAAGTAGAGATCAAATTGCCGGGCTGCGGTCACTGGTGGGCGCGAACAAAGTGCCCATTGCTGTCAGCCATGAAAGTCAGGACCGGCCGTTCGCGGCCCTGGTCCTGGATGCCAAAGCGGTCGCACAGATTACGGGTTCGTTTTCTTTGACCTGGCCGGCTCTTGCGCAGCGTCTGGAGTCATTGGAGATTCGGCCGGGAATGACTCCAGAGGGCTGTTAGTTGACTTTCAGTCCGATCCTAAGCAGACACGCCAATGAATGGGCTAACTGGCGGCGGGCACAGCGCCTTATTGACCGACTGGTGGCTGCCACAGCTCAACTTTGTTTCCTTCTGGATCTATGACCCAAGCAAACTTTCCGTATTCGGAGTCGTCGATCTTGTCGAGAACGTTGCAGCCTTCCTCTTTGAGTATTCTCACCAAGCCATGCAGGTCTTCCACACGGTAGTTCACCATGAACTTGGCCTTGCTTGGAGCGAAGTGGTCACCTTCATCGGCGCCGATCGACCAGATTGTTGAGCCGCCTGCTGGTTTGCCTTCGGAGTCAGTCCAAGTGAACGCAGTGCCACCCCATTCTTGTACGTCGATGCCCAGGTGGCGTTTGTACCAAGCCTGAAGCATGGGCGCGTCTTTGGCTTTGAAGAAGATGCCGCCGATACCAGTGACTCGCTTCATATTGACCTCTGACTTTTTGTGCAATTCTAGTCTTGCATGATCGAATTTTGGGAAATCAGAGCGCCAGTCGGGTGCCCGGTTTCGCTGCGTACTTGACTTCCAACTGTACTGCGCGAAAGCCCGAATAGTGTCTTCTGGAGCCAGCCACTTTTCTCCCAAGCTGACGATCAAAATTGAAAGTCAGCTATGGAGCGAAACGTAATTCAGTAGTGCAGCGTGACCCGACGGCCGTGAAGGGCAGGTTACTGGAAGCCAGCGAGAAAGTTCTGTACTGGCACACAATTCCGCTGACGCGCACACTGACACCATCGTGGGAGCTCAATACCCGCTAGAACGACGAGCCTGGTTCGCTCAAGAAGGCGATCTCGGGCGCGCTCGATGCCCGTTGCAGCAACTGGTTGCGATGCGGAAAGCGACCAAAGCGTTCAATGATGTCTTTGTGCCGCATCTCGAAATCCAGGTTGGACTCCATCCCCGGCTGGGTGAAGAGCGCAACAGCTTGCTCGTGAATCACCAGGGATTCGCTGTGCATGTACGGCATATAGACAAAGACACGGCGCTCCGGGGACAGGCTACGGTCCTGGCCACTGGCGACCAATTCTTGCGCCAACATCAGCGCCAGCCGGTCCTGCGCAAAGGCGCGCGCCGTGTCACGAAAAATGTTGCGCGAGAACTGGTCCAGAACCAGTATCTCGGCCAGTCGCCCCTGGGCAGTTCCACGCCAGCCAAACAGCTCGCAGCGGGAGGCCGCTTCCAGCGTTGCACCAAAGCGCCGGTGCATGGCTCCGTCAATCAGTGGGTCCTTGACGAAGTGCTGCCTCGGTGTCAGCTCTTCAAACCAGAATTGCAGAATGTCCTGAGATTGCATGGGGCCAAGTATGGCATGGGTGGGGGCGCCAAACCACTTGTTTGACCAGGCCTTTGAACGCAAAACCGTTTGGCGTCAGTCATTGATTTGCAGCGGGCACCAGCGTTGCTTCGGCAAATCGCGGCAAAATCGGGACTCCCCTTCGACCGGCCCCTGGGTCATTCACATGCAATCGAGACAAGTTCTTGTTCTGGCACTGCTTTGCGCTAGCACCCTGCTCGTGTCCTGCGGCGGCGGCGGCACGTCATCGCCCTCGGTCGGCCCCACTCCAGAGTCGGTCAACGGCCCGGCCTGGTGGGGCTTGGGACGCGACGCCCAACACTCCGCCCAGGGCGCCATCGCAACTCAGGCGCTGGGCCGGATACGCTGGCAGGCACCGGTCGATCTGGCACCAGAATACAGCGGTGGCGACCTGTTGATCCATTACGGCTCGCCGGTCATTACGGCAAGGAACACGGTGCTGATTCCGGTCAAGACCGGTGCCAGCAACGGTTTCCGGTTCGAGGCTCGCGCCGGAGCCACAGGCATCCTCCTCTGGTCCGCCAACAGCGACTACATCCTGCCAGCGCACAGATGGACCCCGAGCTACAACCTGGCGTTGACCCAAGACAACCGGTTGTACGCGCCCGGCGCCGGCGGCAAGGTTTACTACCGCGATGATGCTGATTCGGGCGTCGGCACAGTGCAGACCAGCGTGTTCTACGGCTCCGCAAGCTACGCGGCTACGCCGGCCCAATTCGACTCCACGGTGTACATCAATACGCCGCTGACTGCCGACTCGGCAGGCAACCTGTTCTTTGGATTTATCGTCACCGGCGCGAACCCGGCCGGTTTGACCAGCGGCATTGCCCGCATCGGCAACAATGGCACCGGCACCTGGGTGGCGGCCAGTGCCGCCGCTGGCGACCCCGCAATCTCCAAGGTAGCGATGAACAGCGCACCGGCACTGTCGGCCGATCGCGGCACCCTGTACGTGGCCGTGAACACCGCCCCCGCTCCCGGCACGCGCCAGTCGGGCTATTTGCTGGCATTGGACAGCACTACATTGGCCACCAGAAAGGCCGTGCGCCTGAACGATCCAAAGACGGGCGTGGCGTCCTGGATCGATGACAACGCAAGTTCTTCGCCGACGGTCGGCCCGGACGGCGATGTGTACTACGGCGTCCTGGAGTCGAACCCGCCGGGTCACAATTTTCGCGGCTGGCTGCTACATTTCGACGCGACGCTGGCCCAGAGCAAGACTGCGGGGTCGTTCGGATGGGACATCACTGCGTCGGTGTTACCTGCCAGCATGGTGCCGGGCTACACCGGCAACTCGACCTACCTGCTGATGACAAAGTACAACAACTATGGCGGCACCGGATCGGGCGACGGCAAGAACCGGGTGGCGGTGCTGGATCCGCACCAGAGTCAGGCCGACTTCATCTCCGGCAACCCGGTGATGAAGGAGATCCTGACCATCCTCGGGCCTACGCCAGACCCGCGCTACCCCGATGCCGTAATCGAGTGGTGCATCAACACCGCCGCGGTCGATCCGTTGACCCGCTCGATCCTGGTCAACAGCGAGGACGGCTACTTGTACCGATGGAACATGCAGACCAACCTGCTGAGCGAGCGCATCCAGCTCACGGGCGGCCTGGGCGCGGCCTACACACCGACCGCCATCGGGCCCGATGGAGCGGTCTATGCGATAGCCAACGCCACGCTTTTTTCCGTCGGACGCTGAGTCGCTCAGGCCACAGCGACCAGGATCTTCCTAGCCGCGCCCTTATTGCTATTGATGTCAACGTCGGGTTTGGAGAAGGCATTTCGGAGGATCAAATGTCGCTTGTGTGTCTTCAAGAGCCAGTGGCCTGGGTGTTGGGGACTTTTTCACTCGAACGGCGCTTCAAGACACTCAGGCGACGTTTGAGTTTCCAAACTGCCTCCTCCAAACCGGTCGCTGAAAACGAATCAAGATGGATCTATCAAATAGTTTTTGGTCACCGGTTCCCGAGGGCAGAGATCACTATCTTGCAACTCAGTAGCACACTGAGTTAGAAGTGGAAAAGCTCAGCGTGGCTGATGCTTGCCAAATGACCAGCTATTGATCTAACTCAAAGGGATCGACCTATATCCCAAAATTGGGGATTGTCTATTGCCTCGAAGAGGCGTAGGGTGCTCTAAGGCTAGGTGGCCTCAATCCCCTCAAGAATATGCCACTCGGAGGTCCGGCTTTCACCATTTAGGCACCTATGAAATATCTTTCGACTCTTCTGATTTCATTAGTTCTTGTGGCTTGCGGTGGTGGCGTTGAAACTCCAGTCGCCACCATCAAGACAAGTGTTCCACATCCTGTTGCCAATGCAGCAACCGTATCCGGCGGGAGTGGGGTCGCCGTTCACATATACCAAGCTCTGTACGGGAGGGCTCCGAGTAGCGCGATGTTGCTTGACTACACAACACAAGCTACAGCAGACCCATCAGCATTTGCAAGAAACCTGGCAAACAACTTTGCCAGTACCAGCAGTACAGCTTTAGCCAAACTGGTACTCGACAACCTAGGTGTCACTGCCACCACTGTGACTGCTGTGAATGGACAGGGCCAGAGCGAATACGCGATTCTCTTGGACGCTTTGGGACAAATGTTTACGTTCTATGGTCTTGATGCTCGCGGTCAGATCATTCTGAATGCGACCAATTTGTTCGGTGGGCTCGAAAGCGATCCGACGTATGGCGATGCTGCCGTTTCGTACAACAACCAAGCAACAGCAAATCTCGTTTACAGTTCAAACTCAGCCAATACGTCGGCGGCGCTTGTGTCCACTGCCCCGACCTACTGCTTGACCGGGACGGTGAACGGCGCGGTGTCGAGTGGCGTAACGATAACCCTGGCTGGCGGTAACAATCGCTCTGCCATGACCAGTGCAGCCGGTGCGTATAGCTTCTGCGTCTTGGACCCAGGCCTGTATACGGTGACGCCCACCTTCTCTGGCTACTCCTTCACCGCGTTGGCACCCATCACGATTACGACGGCGAATGTTGCATCAAATAATTTCACTTCGGCAAAGGTGACCGTGGTTCCGAGGATTGTCTTTATTCCAGTCGCGCCGATGACGCCCGCTGTCGTAGGTGTCGCTTACAACCGAACGGTTGTTCAATCGATCAGTGGTGGCCAAGCGCCTTACCACTACCAGCTTGATACATTGATGAACGGCGCACCGCCGATGGGCATGATCATCGATTTGAACGGCAACCTGACTGGCACGCCATCCGTGGCAGGCACTTACACCTTCGGCGTGTGTGCCGTTGATCTGACTAGTTCAGCCAGTTCGCCGTGTCCGAAGGTGTCCGTCACTGTGCAGCCGGCCTTAACCGCGAGTCTAGCCGGAACAGGTAGTGGAAGCGTTGCGTCTACGCCTGCAGGAATTGCTTGTGGTGCAACTTGCAAGGCTGGATTTGCGGCAGGTTCTACTGTGACGCTCTTTGCTACGCCGTCTGCAAATTCAACTTTTGTCGGTTGGTCTGGCGCCTGCTCCGGAACGGGATCCTGCGTGGTGACAATGTCAGGGAGCAATGCGGCGGTCACTGCAACATTTACAAGTACCACCGCAGCGACGAACGACGGGACGTGGAACCTCCTGGTGGCAATCAAAACTTGCTATGAATTCACAAATACCACTCCAATCACCATCACTGGCGGTAAGTTTTCCGGCCCTCTGTTTCGGTACTGTTGGAATGCTAAGACAGGCGCAACGTGGCTCGGTGGCGGTGGCGCTTGTGGTACGGCAGATCAGTATTGGATCGGCGCGCAAGATGTTTCAGTCAACTTGACAGTTACCGGCAGCAACATTGATGGCAGTCTAGCTCTTGCAGGAAGCGGCTGCAATGGATCAAATGGGTTTTCGTCAGGTCGTTTCGACACAGCGACCCATGGAGCGGCAGTCAGCAGTTGGGGCACGTTAACATTTAGCAAGTGACAAAATTCGCGGCTCGGGATCGACTTGCACGCCTCTCAATAGAGTCGATAACTGACTGGGTGCCGTATCATCTTTGTGCACGGTTTTCCGTGCGCCAAGTTTGGTTTGGAGGACTTGGCCGCGAATGGGTTGGCTTATAGGTCGCAGTCGATGAAATTGGGCTTCGGAAAAGCAGGCACCCGAGAATGGCAGGTAACGCTGCACTACCGAATTACGCTTTGCCAGATAGCAGACTTTAAATTTCGACGGTCAATTTCGGAGAAAAGTAGCTGGTTTCAAAAGTTCGCCTCCATACCCGAAATTCACGGCGGTGTCGGGCGCGTCACTTAGACCAAGCCATATGTCAAGCCAGCGTTTGAATGCATTTCAGCTTTGAACGTCATCGATAAGTCCTGAGGTCACTTTGGTCTCATGACGCCACTGCGCAAGAAATATTGACCTGGGCTGGAGGCAACATCTGCAGCATAGTAGATTCGATATGACCCGTCGCCAAGAGGAACGGCAGTGGGATCGAAAACACTTGTACCTGCCCCGTTATCTATCAATGGCGCTGTGGTGTTTGGAGTCCATGTCAAGCCATCAGGAGATGCGGCGTAGTAAATTGTCGCGTGCCCGGATTCTGGGGGAACTGCAAGAAGAATCAGCCAATCCCCGTTGGATGTCAACACCATTTCGGGGTCTGCAAAGAATGGGTTGCTTGGACCGTGTTGATTTCCGTTAGGTCCTTGCGCCAGTCTGGTCCCGGGTTCGACCTGAAAGGTCATCCCATCGTTTGAGATAGCGCTCTTGATCCCTGGATCCCTCGGCCCTCCGCCCACGGAATCAGGGTAAACCAGGCGGACTCTTCCATCCAGCAAAACCTTGGCACTCGGAACACTTATATACGGGCCGGAAATCCCTGTAGGGGTGGCTGCAGACCAATTGAGGCCATCGCTCGATGTACGCACATACACGCCATTTACTCCCCCGGTAGATTGACGGAAATACGCGTAATACTTGCCATCCGATCTTCTGATGACCGTGTAATCCGTACCCGGAATAAACAAGGTGGCTTCTTTGGTGAAATGGAGTCCATCACTGCTGCGATACACGCCAAGTCCGTTAGTGCTCGTGACATACAGGCGAACATCGCCATCGGGTAGCAAAATGGATCCGGGAGAAACACCCGCAATGCCCAAATTGACATCGTCGTCGGTATATGTCCATCCCCGAACTGGCGGGACATAGCCGGAAGCATTGACCGCCTGTGGCCCAGAATTTACAGAATCGGCGCTATATGCGAAATTGGCTGCGGCCTGAGTGTTATAGGCTACTGCTGCCGGCCCATAAGTCGCATCGCTTTCCAGTCCCTCCAACAGATTTGTCATATTCAATATGACTTGTCCACGCATTGTCGGAAATGCCGAAAATATCTGCGTCACTGCATCCAACAAGAGAGCATATTCACTTTGGCCTGTGGCATTGATGGCCGGCACAGTTGTGGCCGTCACGCCGAGATTGTCAAGTACCTGTTTCGCAAGAACTGCATGGCTTGTATTTCTAAAGTTACTTTCCAGCGTTTGGGCGAATGCTGATGCGTCTGTCGTCGCTTGTGCAGTGTAGGAAATCAACATCGCGTTGCTGGGTGCCATCCCATAAAGGGCTTGGTACACGTGAACAACGATGCCGCTCGTACCTGTCACCGTCGCAGCATGCTTGACTGGTGTTGGTATCAATGTCGATGGCTCATTGGCGCCACCGCAAGCTGAAATCACGACCACTACCGAAAGCAAAATGCGCCGAGTCAAACCTTGAATGTTGAATTTCATGTTTGCTCTCCCTAAATCGCTCGTGCTGTGCACAAGATGGGTCAACGAAAATTCACTCACGCATTACAGATGGTGACTGAAACAGCGAAACGCGAGAATGGTATCCGAGGTCAAACCGTCGTGCAAACTGTCAGTTCGATTGAGTTCGGACGCACGCAATGGATAGCCCGCAAGCGGGCATTGCCGGCCGTCGGGTTGCGCTGCCCAAGAGCCCCACAGAGAGAAAGTTTCATTTCGCTCCTCGAACGACTGCTGCTGATTTTTGCGCCAAGTCTATGTCTGGTGTCGAGAACAATGGTGACCGTCTCTTGTTGGTCCAGGCAGGGTAAAAACAGTTTTAGGGCGGGTCACACGCAAGTCGGGCTCGGTAGTTGAGCATGGAATCACGCACCAGGCGCATGAGCCGGTTGAAATTTTTGGAATCCGTAAGTGTGTGTTTTTGGGAAGATGGTGCTTACGAGCGCTAAGGAGCGTGGATTGGGCCTGAAATAGCCCAGTAAAAAGGCCCCCTCAGACCCTCATCGCCGCCATCAAGGTTTGTGACCCCAATAT
>QYPX01000153.1 GCA_007280205.1 Comamonadaceae bacterium | reverse complement strand
TCTTGCTCATCGAAATCGCCAGGCGTTCTGATCAGCGAGGTCGGCCCCCGTGATGGTCTGCAGGCGGTCAAGGCAAGCATGCCGACAGCCGACAAGTTCCGCTGGATCGACGCCCTGGTCGCAGCGGGACTGCGCGAGATCGAGGTCGGCTCCTTTGTGCCGGCCAGGCAGCTGCCGCAAATGGCCGACGCGGCCGAAGTGGTGCGCCATGCGCTGACCCATCCGGGCCTCACCGTGATGGCGCTGGTGCCTAACCTGCGCGGCGCCGAGGCCGCCCTGAAAGCGGGCGTTCACAAGCTGACGATTCCGGTCTCTGCCAGCGCAGCGCACTCGCTGGCCAACGTGCACAGAACGCGCGAGGAAATGATCGAAGAAGTTCGCGCCATCGTGCGCCTGCGTGACGCGGTCGCGCCCCAGGTCAAGGTGGAGGCCGGCATTTCCACCGCCTTTGGCTGCACCCTGCAGGGTCTGGTGGCAGAAGACGACGTGGTCTGGCTGGCAAGCCAGTGCATTGCCGCGGGTGCGGACGAGTCCGGTCTGTCCGACACCACCGGCATGGCCAATCCGGCGCAGGTGCGCCGCCTCTTCAACCGGGTGCGCGCCGCCATTGGCGACCAGACCGGCGCCGCCCACATGCACAACACGCGTGGCCTGGGGCTGGCCAACTGTCTGGCGGCCTATGACGTGGGCGTTCGCACGTTTGACAGTTCGCTCGGCGGTCTGGGTGGCTGCCCCTACGCGCCCGGTGCTTCGGGCAACGTGGTGACCGAGGATCTGGTTTTCATGTTTGAAGCGATGGGTATTTCCACCGGTGTCAATCTTGAAAAACTGATGGCGGCCCGGGCCCCCTTGATGGCTGGTCTGCCGGGTGAACCGGTCTATGGCATGACGCCGGCAGCGGGTTTGCCCAAGGGGTGGGTCCAGACTTCTGCCGCAAGCGCCAACTCATTTAGTTCGGCACGGGCCTCCCGCCACGTCGGATAGTGCTGCTCCAGCAGCGCCACAAAGCGCTCGCTGTGCGTGGGCTCGATCAGATGCAGCATTTCGTGCACGATGACGTACTCCAGCAAGTCCTTGGGTTTTTTTACCAGTTGGGTATTTAGGCGGATGGTGTCCGCCCGGTGGTTGCAAGCACCCCATTTCGTTTTCATACGCTGAAGAAAGTAGCCCGAGACTTTCACACCGAGCCTCTGCTCCCATTGGCTAATGAGCGCAGGCACGGCCGCATGCAGCAAGGCGCGGTGCCAGTCATTCATCACCTGCTCCCGCTTCGCCAGCGTGCTGCCAGGGCGAACGGTGAGTGTGATTCGGCGGTGATCCCGCGTCACGGCCGGTTTTGCGTCCTTGATTGCAACGGACAGCAGATAGCGCCGTCCCCACAGCTGATGGCTTTCCCGTTCGACAAACCGGCGCGGCGTCTCGCGCGCCTGCGCCAACAATTTCGCCTGCTGATCACGAATCCAACCAAGCTTCGAAATGGCATAGGCACGAGCCACTTCCAACCGGGTTCCGGTGGGCGCCACCAGCGTGACGTGGCCCAAAGGCGGACGCACGGAAAGATGCACGTTCTTCACGGCCTTGCGCGTGACGGCGATGCTCACATCACCGAGCACAATCTTCTCTGTCACAGATACCCCGACTGATTCTTGACGATTTCAAAAAGGGCGCTTGTCGCCTCTCGATCACGGTCCAGCACCGGGAACAGGGCATTGAGCACCTGCGCCTCCCGCGCCTGGTCGCCTTTCCAGCCAGCAGGCGAATTTTCACGCACCACGCTGTCCAGCCGAATCGCCAATAGCGCCTTGTCTTCATCACGGTCCGGATATTGAAACTTGCCTCTGGGCAGGCCTTCCAGATTGTTGTAAATCACGGTGGCCTCACGCTTGCCGTGCAGCACCGATGGAACACCTTCTTCGGGCTGCCTGGCCGCCAGTCGCTTCACCAAATCCTCGGCCTGGCGCAGGAACGCTTCATACGCCGCCGCGTCGGTGCGGCTCTGCTTGATCAAGTCATCAAGAAGCCTGGACATCTGGGCGTAGAACCTCGGGTCGGTGAGCTGCTCGCGGATGATGGTCTTGCGCACATTGTTGATGATCCCTTCGGCAATCGCGTTCTTCGAGAGCTTGCCTTTCTCGTTGAGCTTTTTGGCGATGGCGTCGTGGATGCCGGTCTTGATGATGAGCTCGGTCAATGACATCTCGCCAAGCTCACCCAGCTCTGCCGCCGGATCGGCCTGGATGTAGGTGTTGAGGAGGTGGCGCATGTCGGCCTCGAAGGGCTTGATGTCCAGCTCCTCGCCCGAGTGCTTCTTGATCGCTGAGCGAATCTCGGCGTAGAACTCCACCTCCTTTTGCAGCGCTGCGGCCTGCGCGTCGGAATACCCCGCCTCGGTCAAGTTCTGCGCCAGGTCGGCGTAGGCGCGTGCAAAGATCGCCACCGCCTTGTAGAACGACACGCGCAGTGCCTCGGTCTCAAGCAAGGCATTCGCATTGGCGGCATCGCCGCAGAAGTAATGCAGGTACTGCTCCACCTCGCGCGGCAAGGGCACCGGCTGGCACAGGTAGCCGAGCGCCTCTCGGGTTTGGTCGAGTTGCTTCTTGCCCTCTTCCAGCCAGTTCTTCAGGTGGACGTTGTTATCGCCGCCGTTTCCCTGATCGATGTCCAGTTCGTCGGAGCTGTACACCGCGATGGCCTGTTGCACGTCGCCAAAAAGCTTCTTGAAATCGACGATGTGACCGTAGTCCTTGTCGTCACCGTCGAGCCGGTTGGTGCGGCAGATGGCCTGGAACAGGTTATGGTCGCGCAGTTCGTTGTCGAGGTAGATGTAGGTGCAACTCGGCGCATCAAAGCCGGTCAGCAGCTTGCTCACCACGATCAGGAGCTTCAGGTTCGCCGGCTCCTCGATGAAACGGCGCTTCATCTCGGTCTCGTACTTTTCGGTCGTCGGGAAGTCCTTCAGGACATGCTGCGTGTAGGTGTCAAACTTGTAGCGTTCATCGCTGTTGGCCGGCTCGCGCGAGATCGCGTTGTGGTTCGGCTCAAACGAGGTGATGATGCCGCAGCAGGGGCCGAAACTCGTAGCCTGAAACAGCCGGAAGTAATGACAGGCATCGTAGATCGAGGCCGCTACCAGGATCGCCGTGCCCCGGTCGTTGTTCAGGCGCGGTTTCAGAGCAAAGTCACCAATGATGTCGGCAATGATCTCGCGCTTGCGCCCGGCCGCGCTCATCAGCTCCTCCATCGTCGCCCAGCGTTTGCGCACCAGGGCCTTCTGGAAGTTGTTCAGGTTCCTGGTTTTCTGCTCGAACCATTCGTCAATTTTTTTCTGCGAGGTCAGCCGCTCCGGCACATCGCGCGCCTCGTACTTGAGATCCAGAATCACCTTGTCGGCCACCGCCTGATGGAACTTGTAGGTGTGGATGTAGGTGCCAAAAACATCCCGCGTCATCAGCTTGTCGCGGCGCAGCAGCGGCGTGCCGGTAAAACCGATGAAGATCGCGCCTTCGAGCCAGCGCTTCATCTGCTTATTCATGTCGCCGCCCTGGGTGCGGTGACACTCGTCTACGAACACATAGAAGCGGCCTTGCACCGCAGGGGCCGGCCCCCTCAAATCGGCCACGTCAAACTTGTGAATCAGCGCGCACATCAGGCGCGTGGTGGTCGCCCCCAGCTTGCTCACAAAGTCCGCCCGAGAAGTGATGCGTGGCGAAGGCGAGTTCTCGCCTATCACCCCCGCATTGCGCATCACCCCAACGATTTGCCTGTCGAGCTCGTCGCGGTCGGTAATGACCAGTATGCGTGCCTCGGGGTCATGCTCCAGCAGCCACTTGGCAAGCAGCACCATCAGGATGCTCTTGCCGCTGCCCTGGGTGTGCCAGATCACGCCGCCCTCGCGTCTGGCAATGCGCTCCTGCGCCGCCTTGACACCGGCGTACTGGTGCGGGCGCGGCACCTTCTTTTGCCCGGCGTCAAAGATGATGAAGTTACGCATCAAATCGAGCAGCCGGGCCTTGTTGCAAAGCTGCGCCAGCGGCCTGTCCAGCAGCGCCCCGGCAGCAGGCGTTTGCCCGGCGCCTAGGGGTGTTGCGTCCTTCCACTCGACAAAAAACTGCTCGGGCGTGCCGGTCGTGCCATAGCGCAGCCCCTGCGCGTCGCTGCCCGCCAGCACGAGCTGCACCGTGCTGAAAAAGCCCTTGTTGAAAATCTCTTCCTGATTCGTGATGAGCTGGCGCACGCCATCGGCCACTTCCACCGAGCTGCGCTTGAGTTCAATCACCGCAATGGCGATGCCATTGATATAAAGCACGATGTCGGGCCGGCGCTCGTAGCCTCCGCGCAGCGTCACCTCCTCGGCCAGCGCAAAGTCGTTGGCCTCGGGCTTGTCCCAGTCGATCAGGTGCACCGTCTCGTGCGCTTTCCCGGCGGCAATCTGCACCGGCACGCCGTAGCGCAGCAACTGGTAGGTGCGCAAATTGGCCTGGTAGAGCGTGATGCCGGTGGCATCGGCGGCGGTCTCCAACTTCTGCAAGGCGGCCGAGATGTGGGCGGCAGAGTAGCCACGCTCCGCCAGGTTGTCGCGCAGGATTTTCGTTTCGATGGGGCGATTGTTTTCGCGTTTGCTCCAATCGTCGAGATAGCGGTAGCCGAGGCAATCCGCCCGCCCCTTGTCGGTGAACAGGTCGATGACGCGGTTCTGCGTCTTGCGTTCGGAGCGAGGGACTTCAAACATGGCCGGCTTCCCGTGCATTCATTTCAGAACCTCCCAGCGCCCCGACTTGGTTGGCCCAACATGTCGAATCCGGCCTGCAGCCTTGAGTTTTCCCAAGTGGTATTTGACGCCATCTGGCGTTAAGGACAGGTGCTCGGCAAGCTCACGACGAGTCAACTCGGGCTCCTTCTGGAGCAAGCGACAAATTCGTTCTTGGGTAGTTTCTTGGGTAGTTTCTTGGGTAGTTTCTTGGGCGGCACGGCCAGAGTGCTCGCCCATAGCCGCCAAGTGCGCCGGAT